>NZ_JBEXMT010000059.1:0-19261 GCF_040610675.1 Nonomuraea sp. NPDC003804 | reverse complement strand
GCCACTTCGGGTTCGGCGACTCCAAGAACGTCAGCCCCACCCTGGTTGACTTCGTCGAATCGACCGGCCTGGCCGCCACCCCGGCGGCGGCCGCGCCGGCCCGCAACGTCTTCGTCGACTGTCAGGCCCCCGACGGCGGCTCCGGCAGCGACGCCGCCTCTCCGATCAACGCTCTGGCCGCCGTCAACGCGCTGGAGCTCGGCCCCAAGACGAAGGTCAAGTTCCGGGCCGGGACCGTGTGCGCCGGCCGCCTGGAGCCGAAGGGCTCGGGCAGCGCCGACCACCCGATCGTGTTCACCTCCTACGGCGAGGGCCCCAAGCCGATCATCCAGGGCGACGGCGGTGAGTGGGCCGTCCACCTGGTCGACAACAGCCACGTCACCATCGAGAAGCTGCACATCACCAACCCGGCCCCCACCACCGCCAAGCGGACCGGCATCCAGTACAACTCGACGACCCCCGAGCCGAAGGCCGGGCTGGTCCTGCGTGACCTGGAGATCTCCGACGTCGCCGGCTGGGGTAACAAGACGGGCGCCAACTCCTCCTGGTTCGCCTACTCGGCGGGCATCAGCATCCAGGCGCTGCCCGAGGGCAAGGTCGGCTACCTCGACGGCATCACGATCACGGGCAACTACATCCACGACACCGGCGGCGGTGGCATCAAGATCAGCCGCAAGGGCACGGACTACCACAAGAACGTCTACCTCGCCCGCAACACCATCCGCGCGGTCGGCGGCGACGGCATCGTCGTGCACGCCTCCGACAAGCCGCTGATCGAGCACAACCTGTTCGATGAGGGCGGCGCGGGCAAGTACCCGTACGTCGACGGCAACTTCGCCGGCATGTGGCCGATCAACTCGGTCGACCCCGTCTTCCAGTACAACGAGGTCACCAGGCAGCGGCCCACGATCTTCGACTCCACCGCGTGGGACTGCGACGGCGGCATCAAGGGCTCCTGCGTCTACCAGTACAACTACTCCCACGACAACGCGGGCGGCTTCTATCTCGGCTGCCAGAGCTGCACCGAGTTCCCGAACTACCAGGCGACCGCCATCCTGCGCTTCAACATCGCCCAGGACGACTGCAGGATCGCCGGCAACGCCGCGGGCGACAACCGCAGCCCGCTGTGGATCCACAACAACACCTTCTTCTGCTCCTCGCAGAAGGTGGACTGGGCGGTGCCCACCGGGAACTCCAGGATCGCCAACAACATCATCTACGCCCCGTCGGGCACGCTGCCGGCGGCGCCCGGCATCACCTACGACGCCAACGTCTACTACGGCGGCGTGACCGCGCCCGCCTCGGACGCCGAGGCGATCACCGCCGACCCCGGGCTGGCCGCCCCCGGTACCGCCACCGGCTACGGCGACGTGGACGGCTACAAGCTGGTCGCCGGCTCCCCGGCGCTCGGTTCAGGCTCCCTCGTCGAGGGTGTGGGCGGGCGTGACTACTTCGGCAACCCGGTCGAGGGGAGCGTCTCGCGCGGGGCCTACAACGGCGCCGCCGTACCGGCGGTGGTCCACGAGTCCATCGAGAAGGCCTACAACAACGTCGGCGTCAGCTCCGACCACAACCCCAACACCGGCGGCTTCTCCACCAGCGGCCGTAGCTACTCGGGTCAGGGCCTGGAGAAGGCGGGTCTGGTCCCCGGGGCGACGGTCAGCGTGCTGGGCGCGGACTTCGTCTGGCACCCCCGCCCCTACGGCTGGACCGACAACGTGAAGGCGGCCGGGCAGACCGTCAGGCTCGAGGGCCGCGGCGACCGGCTGGTGCTGCTCGGCGCCGGGGCGTTCAAGGTGCGCGAGGGCGTCTTCACGGTGACCTACACCGACGGCAGCGTCGAGGAGAAGACCGTGCGCTTCGGCGACCAGTGGGACGCGACAGCGCCCGAGGGCGGCGTCGTCGTGGCCCGCGCGACCTACCACAACAGGACCCAGACCAGCTACCGGAACCCGGCCACCGGGCAGACCACCGAGTCGGGCGTGTCGGTGTTCGGCTACGCGGTGCCGCTCGACCCCGCCAAGACCGTCGCCACCGTGACGTTCCCGCAGGGCAGCCCGCTGGCCGACGCCGGCTTCCACGTCTTCGACATGAAGATCGCGAGCTGAGGTCATGAGGAGCGCCACGCCGGGGATCAGGCGCCGCGCCTTCCCGCTCGGCAGGGCGGCCGCCGCGGCGGTCGTGGGCGTCGCCGTCCTGGTCGCCCTGGTCGTGGCGCTCACCCGGGGCGGAGGCGGCACGCCCCCACCGCGGGGCCTGGCCGCCTCCGCGACCGTCTCCGAGGTGCTCGGCCTGCGGCCCGGCGACCGGGTCACCCTGGTCGAGGGCGAGCCGGTGGTGGGGGCCGAGGTGCTGAGGGCGGCCGAGACCGCCCGCGCCGAGGTGCTCTCCGAGTACACCCGGTACGGCCTCACGCTCGGTCCCGGCTTCTGGGACCGGGCGCACGCCGGGGTCACGCCGCGCCGGGCGCTGCGCGACAGGGCGGTGCGCGCGGCCGTCCTCGACAAGGTCAGGCGGGTGTGGGCGCGGGAGGCGGGGCTGCTCGCCGATGTCAGCGAGCAGGGATTCCAGCGTGAGCTCGCCGAGGAGAACGCGCGCCGCGCGCGGGCCGCCCGCGAGGGACGGCCGCTGCCCGGGGTGCCGTCCTACGACGAGCACACCTACGCCGGGGTGCGCGCCGCCGAGCTCGACTCGGCGCTCAGCAAGGTCCACGCCGCCACGCTGGAGCTGTCCGAGCGGCGGCTGCGCGAGCAGTACCGGCTGATGGCGGGTCGGGGCGCCCCGCCGTTCGAGAGGGTCCGCGACAACGTGCGCCAGGCCCTGGTCGCCGAGGAATATCGCAAGGCGCTGCGGGCCCGCGCTGGGTAGCCTGACTTACAGGTACATGGGGGACTGGATCAGGGAACGCATCGTTGACACAGGACGGCTGCCGCTGTTCTGCTTCTTCGTCGCGCTCATCGTGGCCTTCGTCGCCACCCGGATCAACGTCAGGCTCATCCGCGCCAAGATCGGCTGGTTCCGCAACGTCAGCGTCGGCGAGATGCACATCCACCACGTCGTCTTCGGCGTGGTCCTCATGCTGGTCGGCGGCGTCAGCGGACTGGTCGCCGCGGGGTCGGCGGTGGCGGCCGCGGTCTTCGGCGTCGGCGCGGCGCTGGTGCTGGACGAGTTCGCGCTCATCCTCCACCTGCACGACGTGTACTGGGAGGAGGAGGGCCGCACCTCCGTCGACGCCGTCTTCGTCGCGCTCGCCGTCACCGGGCTGCTGCTGATCGGGCTGCGCCCGCTGACCTGGGAGGTCGGCCGCGTCGCCCCATGGTGGCTGCTGCTCGCCAACCTGGCGCTCGCCGTGATCACGCTGCTCAAGGGCAAGATCTGGACGGGCCTGGTGGGCCTGTTCCTGCCTCCGCTGCTGGTGGTCGGCGCGCTGCGGCTGGCCAGGCCCGGCTCGCCCTGGGCGCACTGGTTCTTCGCGGTCAGGTCGCCCCGCAAGATGGCCACGGCGCTGCGCCGCGAGGAGCGCTGGCGCCGGCCGGTGATCAAGGTCAAGATCGCGGTTCAGGAGTTCGTCTCCGGACGGCACGACCTTCCATCGACCCGCAAGAGGCGCACGCATGAATGAGGGCATGTGGTCACCGTGAGAGTTCCCGCGTTCCACGCGCGGCTGATCGAGGCCGCTCCGGACGTCCGCGAGCGCCACGGCCTGCTGCTGGCCGGCGGTCACGCGATGACCGCCCACGGGCTCACCGACCGGCCGGGCGACGACCTCGTGCTGGCCACCGACCGGGGCGTCCCGCTGCCGGAGGTCGCCGCGGAGCTGGCCGCCGAGCTGCGGCGGCACGGCCTGTCGGTGACGCCGGCCGACGCGACCGAGCGGGTGGCGCGGATGGTCGTGCGCGACGAGGCCGGCGGCGAGCGGTGCACGGTCAGCCTGCTCAGGGAGCCGCTCAGGGACCGGCCGCTGGCACTGGAGGGCTACCGGGTGGTCGGCCAGGACGACGCGGTGGGCCTCAAGGTGCGGGCGCTGCACGGGCGGGGCCTGCCCAAGGATTTCGTCGACGTCGCCGCGGCGGCCACCCGCTACTCCTTCCGCGAGCTCGAGCGCCTGGGCGCCGCCTTCGAGGAGGACTGGCTGCTCGACGACCTGATCCAGCGCCTGGAAAGCGTCGACCTGCTGGCCGACGAGGCGTTCATGGCCTACGGCGTCGACGAGGAGCGGCTGCACGAGATCAGGCGCTTCGCCTACGCGTGGGCCGAGGACATCAAGCTTCGCCGCGCCGACGACGGCGACGCGGACCACGACGTCCCCGACGTCCCCGAGATCGACTGAAGGCGCGTCAACTTCGCTTGACTTCCGCCATGCGTCAATCTAGGTTGACGCATGCGCGTACCGCGGCAATCAGGGAAAGGTGGGTGATTTCCCTGAGCGCGCGCGGCCGTGCCGCGACCCAGAATGTCTGTGGACGTATGTGACGGGGACGGAGAAACGTGAGCGGCGACAACCGCGAGACAGCGCAGGCCGCCGAGGGGGAGAAGCCACCCTTCAGGCTCCTGCTGGCCTACCTCGGGCCGCACCGGAAGATCTTAGTCGCCGGCGGGCTGCTCGGCCTGGTCGGCTCGGCCGCGGGACTGGCGATGCCGCTGCTGGCCAAGTACGTGGTCGACGCCTTCGGCGCGGAACGGTCGATGACCGGCCCGCTGATCGCGCTGACGGTCGCCGTCGTCATCGGCGCGGTGGTCTCGGCCGGCGGCAACTACCTGATGGAACGCACCGGCGAGGGCATCGTGCTGGGCGCCAGGCGCAGGCTCGTCGACAGGATGCTGCGGCTGAAGGTCGCCGACGTCGACCGGCTCAAGCCGGGCGACCTGCTGTCGAGGGTCACCGGCGACACCACCCTGCTGCGGTCGGTGCTCACCAACGGCATCGTGGACTCGATCGCCGCGGTGTTCATGCTGATCGGCGCGATCGTCATGATGGCGCTGATGGACGGCGTGCTCCTGCTGGTCACGCTGCTGGTCGTGGTGCTGATCGGCGGCATGACCGCGCTGGTCATGCCGCGCATCCAGCGGGCGCAGCACCAGGCCCAGGAGGCCGTCGGCGAGATGGGCGCGGTGCTCGACCGGGCCCTGCAGGCCTACCGCACGGTCAAGGCGAGCGGCGCGGAGGAGCGCGAGGTCGCCGAGATCGGGGCGGCCGCCGAACGCGCCAAGGACAAGGGGCTGCAGGTGGCCGGCTGGACCTCGCTGGCCGGGGTCTCGACGTGGATGGCGGTGCAGGTCGCCTTCCTGTGCGTGCTGGCCGTCGGCGGCGCCCGCGTCGCCGCCGGCACGCTGGAGGTCTCGGCGCTGATCGCCTTCCTGCTGTACCTGTTCTACCTGGTCGCCCCGATCGGCCAGCTGGTCGAGGGCGCGGTGCAACTGCAGAACGGCCTGGCCGCGCTCAAGCGCATCCGTGAGATCGAGGACCTGCCGGGCGAACCGGCCGGCCAGGACACCCGCGTGGCCCCCGGCGGGGACGAGCCCGTCGGGGTGCGCTTCGAGGACGTGGTGTTCAGCTACGGCGATGACCGGGCGCCGGTCCACCACGGCGTGACCTTCGACGTGCCGCCGGGAGGGCTGACCGCGCTGGTCGGACCGTCGGGCGCGGGCAAGTCCACGGTGTTCGCGCTGGTCGAGCGCTTCTACGAGCACCAGGACGGGCTGATCGAGGTCGGCGGCGTGGACATCCGCGACTGGCCGCTGGAGCGGCTGCGCGCCGCGCTCGGCTATGTCGAGCAGGACGCCCCCGTGCTGGCGGGCACGCTCAGGGAGAACCTGCTGTTCGCCGCGCCGGACGCGACCGAGGACGAGTTGCGCAGGGCGCTGACCCGCACCAGGCTCGACGACCTGGTCGCCAGGCTGCCCGACGGGCTCGAGACGCCGGTCGGCCACCGCGGCGTGCTGCTGTCCGGCGGCGAACGCCAGCGGGTCGCCATCGCGCGGGCGCTGCTGCGCAGGCCGCGACTGCTGCTGATGGACGAGGCCACCTCGCAGCTCGACGCGGTCAACGAGCTCCGCCTGCGTGAGGTGATCGCCGAGGTGGCGAGAGAGACGACGGTGCTGGTGATCGCGCACCGGCTGTCCACCGTCACCAACGCCGATCGCATCGTGGTGATGGAGTCGGGCGGTGTGCGGGCGGTCGGCACCCACGACGAGCTGGTGGGCTCCGACGAGCTCTACCGGGAGCTGGCCGCCACCCAGTTCCTCGTTTCATGATCCACGAAGAGCGAGGGCCGCTGCTCGCAGGGGCGGCCGTCATCCGGCCCGGTGGCGACGAAGCCGTCAGGGTGATGCCGGGCTTCCCTTGCTGATGATCGCGTACGGCTCGCGCGCCCGCGCGGGCCGTACGGCTGCTGGAGACTCCCCTGTATCGCCTCCAGAAACCGTCGTTGTGGACCAGCCGAATGCCCCCTCAGGCGAGATCAAGTCCAGCACTTCGCGCAGCGAAGTGTCATGCAGTTTCAGGCTCACCCGAATAACCCAGCTATGTCGGTATATTTCGGGTCAGCAATTTAACTTTCAGGCTTTTGCAAGCGCCCCCCGCGAGACTGCGACGCATGGCGGGCGGCATATTGCGCATCATTTTCACCGGCGACGACCTCGCACGCGTACGGATCGCCTCACGGGCCGATCCGCTGTGGGAGACGGTGGCCAGCCTGCACCGCTTCCAGGCCGGCGACGGCGGCGCCGCCATGGCCGAATGGCGGCGGCGGGCGCGCGCCAAGCTCGCCGAGACCGGCTTGCTGCAGGACGTGCGCAGGATGCTGGTGCCGCTGGCGCCCCGCGCGGCCTACTTCCCCGACTTCCTCACCCCGATCGAGGCGCAGCAGGGCGTCGAGGAGGGCATCCAGGCCATCCTCGACACGCCGCCCGCCAGGGTGCGGCGCGAGCTCGACCTGCTGCGCGCCCGGCACGGGCTGCCGGCCCACCTGGAGTCGCTCCCCGACGACGGCCCGGCCATGCGCAGGCTGGCCGCGGTCGCGGCCGGGTACTTCCAGACGGCGCTCGGCGAGCACTGGGGCGAGGTGGAGCGGGCCGTCAGCCAGGACCGCGGCACCAGGGTCAGGCACCTGGCCGACGGCGGCGTCGAGGGCATGTTCACCCAGCTGTCGCCCAAGGTCCGGTGGCGCGCCCCCGTCCTGGAGGTCGACTACCCGGCCGGAGACAGGGAACTGCGCCTGCGCGGGCGCGGGCTGACGCTCATCCCCAGCTACTTCTGCAGGACCGCGCCCGTGACACTGGCCGACCCCGGCCTGCCGCCCGTGCTGGTCTACCCGGTGGCGCGCACCGGCGTCGCAGGCCGGAAGACGGGCGGGGACGCGCTGGCCGAACTGCTGGGCAAGACCAGGGCGGCGGTGCTGCGGTGCGTCGGGCTCGCCCCCGGATGCAGCACGACCGAGCTGGCGCGGCGGGCGGGGGTGCCCACCTCCAGCGCCAGCGAGCACGCCCGAGTGCTCCGGCAGGCGGGCTTGATCGTCAGCACCCGGCACGCCAACCTGATGCTGCACCAGATCACCGAATCGGGCGACGCGCTGTTGCGCGGCACCCGCTGACCTGACCCAGGAGGTCGCATGTCGTTCTGGAAGAAGATCGGTCTCGCGCTGGCGGCGGCCGTGGTGGTGCTCTTCGTCGCGCTGGTGGTGGCCGTCTTCGTGCCGGGCGGCTGGAAGTTCTCGCTGGTCCTGGTGGGCCTGCCGGCGCTGGCGGGCTGGATCTGGTGGCAGTGGCTGATGGAGAGCCACCCGGCGGACCGCCGCGACGACGTGCCGCCCCCCGGCTCCCGCTGGGACGAGCGCACGGAGCGGTGGCAGTACCCGGACCGGCCCTGACACGGGGTCGCGGGGTTGTCGACGGGAGCAGGCGTTGTACCCTTCGAGTGACATAGATGAATATGTTCATTCAGGAGGGAAGAGGCATGAGCCGTACCGTGCGCGCGCCGCGAGGCACCACGCTCACCGCCAAGGGCTGGCCGCAGGAGGCCGCGCTCCGGATGCTCCAGAACAATCTGGACCCGGAAGTCGCCGAGCACCCCGAGCAGCTCGTCGTCTACGGAGGCTCGGGCAAGGCCGCGCGCGACTGGCCCTCGTTCGACGCCCTGACCCGCACGCTCACCACCCTGGAAGGTGACGAGACGCTGCTGGTGCAGTCGGGTCGCCCCGTGGGCGTCTTCCGCACCCACGAATGGGCGCCACGCGTCCTCATCGCCAACTCCAACCTCGTTCCCGACTGGGCCAACTGGGAGGAGTTCCGCCGCCTCGAGGCCGCCGGCCTGACCATGTACGGCCAGATGACGGCGGGCTCCTGGATCTACATCGGCACGCAGGGCATCCTCCAGGGCACCTACGAGACCTTCGCCGCGGTGGCCGCCAAGCGCTTCGGCGGCTCGCTGGCCGGGACGATCACCCTGACCGCCGGGCTCGGCGGCATGGGCGGCGCCCAGCCGCTGGCCGTCACCATGAACGGCGGCGTGGCCATCTGCATCGACTGCGACCCGCGCAGCGTCACCCGCCGCATCGAGCACCGCTACCTCGACGTCGAGGCCGCCACCCTCGACGAGGCGCTCCGCCTGGCCTACGAGGCCCGCGACCAGCGCAGGCCGCTGTCCATCGGCGTTGTGGCCAACGCCGCCGAGGCCGTGCCCGAGCTGCTGGCCCGCGGCGCCGAGATCGACATCGTGACCGACCAGACCTCGGCCCACGACCCGCTGATGTACCTGCCGATCGGCGTCGCCTTCGACGACATGGCCGCCGAGCGCGACAAGGACCCCGCCGGGTTCACCACCAGGGCGCGCGAGTCGATGGCCAGGCACGTCGAGGCCATGGTCGGGTTCAAGGACGCGGGCGCGGAGGTCTTCGACTACGGCAACTCCATCCGCGGCGAGGCCCAGCTGGCGGGCTACGCCAGGGCCTTCGACTTCCCCGGCTTCGTGCCCGCCTACATCAGGCCGCTGTTCTGCGAGGGCAAGGGCCCGTTCCGCTGGGCGGCCCTGTCCGGCGACCCCGCCGACATCGCGGCGACCGACAGGGCGATCCTCGAGCTCTTCCCCGAGAACGAGGGGCTGTCCCGGTGGATCAGGATGGCGGGGGAGAAGGTCCACTTCCAGGGCCTGCCCGCGCGGATCTGCTGGCTCGGGTACGGCGAGCGCCACCTGGCCGGCGAGCGCTTCAACGACATGGTGGCCTCGGGCGAGCTCCAGGCGCCGGTCGTCATCGGGCGCGACCACCTTGACTGCGGGTCGGTGGCCTCGCCGTACAGGGAGACGGAGGCCATGGCGGACGGCTCGGACGCGATCGCGGACTGGCCGCTGCTGAACGCGATGCTGAACACGGCGTCGGGCGCCGCCTGGGTGTCCATCCACCACGGCGGCGGGGTGGGCATCGGGCGCTCGATCCACGCGGGGCAGGTGACCGTCGCCGACGGGTCGGCCCTGGCGGGGGAGAAGCTCAACAGGGTGCTCACCAACGACCCGGGCACGGGCGTCATGCGGCACGTCGACGCGGGCTACGACGAGGCGGTGACGGTGGCCGACGAGCGCGGCGTCCGCATCCCGATGCGCGAGTCCTGACGGCCCGCCGGCGCGGGAGCCGGTGGTCACCGGCGGACGTCGTCCACGAGAACGGCGCCGCCGGCAACCGGCCCCGCGTCCTCCCGGAGAGCGCCGCCGCTCGCCCCGCACGACGCGCCGGCGGTCACCGGCGGACGTCCTGCGGGGCCGAGCCGGGCTTCGGGGACAGAGTGCCCTTACCCGGGTGACGGGAAGGGGTTGGGCAGGTCGGTGTGTTGGAGGTGGCGTGAGGGACGGACTTGAGGGGCTGCTGGACGGCAGGCGCCTGTCGCCCGTGCAGCGGCGGATCGCGCACTACCTGTCCGACCACCTGGACGAGGCGATCTTCCTGTCCAGCGTGGAGCTGGCCGAGCGGGCGGGCGTGAGCCAGCCCTCGGTGACCAGGTTCGCGATGGTGCTGGGCTTCGGCGGCTACCCCGAGCTGCGGCAGGCCCTGCGGCCTCTCGTGCTCGGCGGCAGGCCCGAGGGCGGCAGCCTGCTCAGGGGCGCGATCGACGACGAGATCCGCAACCTCACGCTGATCCGCGACCGCCTGAACGGCCTGCCGCTCAAGGAGCTGGGCGAGTCGCTGGCCGCCGCCGAACCGCTGCCGGTGCTCGGGCTGCGCGTCTCCTCCGGGCTCGCGACCACGTTCGCCTACTTCGCCAGGCGCGTCCACCCCGACGTCCGCCTGCTCGTCCACGGCGGCTCCGAGCTGGTCGACGGGCTGCACGCGGCCCGCAGGGCGGGCGCCGAATGGGTGTTCGCGGTGGTCCTGCCGCGATATCCAGCCGAAACCGTGCACGCGCTGGAGTACGCGGCCAAGCTCGGGCTCAGGACGGCGGTGATCACCGACCGGCCGGGCTTCCCCGCCGACGTCGTGCTGGACGCGCCGGTCGGGGAGCGGCTGGTGTTCGACTCCCACGCGGCCCCGCTCGCCCTGGCCATGGCGCTGGTGGAGGCGATGGCCGACGCCGCGCCGCTGCGGACGCAGGCCAGGCTCGAGGAGTACGAGCGGATGACGGAGGAGACGGGCACGTTCCTGTCAGCCGGCGAGCCTGCGTAGGGAGCGGACCGACAGGGTGACGGTCACCGCCGCGAGGGCGAGCATGATGCCGAACGCCAGGGGGATCGACAGGTCGGTCAGCGTGCCGGCGAACAGGGCGCGTCCCGCTTCGACGGGGTGGTAGAAGGGTGTGAACCAGGCGACCTTCTCCAGCCAGTCGGGGCCGAGCGCCATGGGCAGCAGCGCGCCCGACAGCAGCATCAGCGGCAGGGCGAAGAACTGCATGATCTGGCCCATCGCGTTCTCGTCGCGCAGGCCGAGCGCCAGGCCGTAGGCGACGCCGGAGGCGAACAGGCCGGTGACGCCGAGCAGCAGCAGCATGAGGATCAGGCCGGGCAGGCCGATGCGCAGCCCCATCAGCAGCGCGATGAGGATCACCGCCAGCGACTGGATCATGAGGGCGACCACGTCGCGCAGCATCCGGCCGAGCACGATCGCGGGCCGCCACGCGGGGCTGACCGCGATCCGCTCCAGCACGCCGCTGCGGATCTCGTAGATGGTGCCGTAGGCGACGCCCATCGAGCCGAACAGCGCGGTGATCACCAGCATGCCGGGCGCGAAGGAGGTCAGCGCCTGGCCCATGTCGCCCTGGAAGGCCATGCCCGCGTAGAGCGGCGCGAACAGCAGCAGGTACATCACCGGCTGGATGATGCCGAACAGCGGCCAGACGGGGTTGCGCAGGGTGTTCCTGACCTCGTGGCCGAAGAACAGGGACGTGTCGCGGATCATGCGGCGGCTCCGGTGTCGCGCAGGGACCGGCCGGTCTTGGCCAGGAAGACGTCGTCGAGCGTGGCCCGCTCGAGCGCGATCGAGCGCAGGGAGAGGCCCTCGGCCTCCAGCGTGCGCAGCAGCGCCGGCAGCGCGTGCTCGCCGTCGTCGACGTAGACGCGCAGCATGCCCTCGCCGACGCGGGTCCGCTTGGCCAGCGGGCCCAGCACCCGGGCGGCCTCGTCCAGTTCGTCGAGCCTGAGGGTGACCACGTCGCCGGACACCGACCGCTTCAGCTCGGCCGGCGTGCCCTCGGCCACCACGACGCCGTGGTCCACGATCGCGAGGCGGTCGCACAGGGCGTCGGCCTCCTCCAGGTAGTGCGTGCTCAGCAGGACGCTGGTGCCCCGCTCGCGCAGCTCCCTGATCCGGTCCCAGAGGTTGGCGCGGTTCTGCGGGTCGAGGCCGGTGGTCGGCTCGTCGAGGAACAGCAGCGGAGGGCTGTGGACCAGCCCGAGGGCGATGGCGACGCGGCGCTTCTGGCCGCCGGAGAGGGTACGGCCGGGCCGGTCGGCGATCTCGGCGAGGTCCATCTTCCTGAGGATCTCGTCGGCCGCACCCGCCGGGTCGGGCACGCCGTAGATCTTGGCGGCGAACACGACCTGCGCGCGGGGGGTGTTCTGCTCCTCCACCCCGCCGGCCTGGCTGACGTAGCCGAGCTTGCGCCGGATCGCGCCCGGCTCCTTGACCAGGTCGTGCCCGGCGATCCTGGCGGTTCCCCCGTCGGGGAGGATGAGGGTGGCGAGCATCCTGATCGTGGTGGTCTTGCCCGACCAGGAGTTTTGACAGTTCTTCGCGATAGAATGAGATCAGCGATCACGCAACAGAGGGAGGAACGGACATGACCAAGCGAGCGGGCATCCTCGCCAGGATCAGCGACGCCGACGACACCAAAGGCGTGGACGACCAGGTCAAGGACATGCGGGCGTTCGTCGCCCGGCGCGGGTGGAGGCTGGCCGAGGAACACGTGTTGGTGGAGAACGACACCAGCGCGTTCAAGCGCCGCAAGATCAAGCTTCCGAATGGGCGAACCGAGCTGCGCACGGTGCGGCCCAAGTTCCGTCGCGCGCTGGAGGTGCTGGCCGCGCGTCAGATTGACGTACTTGTGGTGTTGGATCTTGACCGTCTGGCTCGCCAGCCGCGCGATCTCGAAGACCTGATTGACGTGGTCGAGGAGTCCAAGTTCGCGGTGACGTGCGAGAGCCTGACCGGCTCCTGCCAGTTGACCAGCGACGCGGGTATCACCATGGCGCGTGTCATGTGCGCGATGTCCAACAAGGCGAGCAAGGACACCGCGCGACGGGTGAGCCGTGCGCGTCTGCGTCAGGCCGAGGCGGGGCAGTTCGGCGGCGGTCCCCGCCCCTATGGGTTCGAGGCGGACGGGGTCACCGTCCGGCCGGAGGAAGCCGCAGAGATCGTGAAGATGTCCAATCTGGTGCTGTTGCCGAACTTCGGCAAGCCGAAGGGACCGAGCTGTAAGAGCATCGCGTGTGATCTTCGCGAGCGAGGCATTCCCAGCGCCAACGGGTTGCCCTGGCGCGCCACCACCGTTCGTGATGTGCTGCTGCGGCCCCGCAATGCCGCCCTCATGGTGCACAAGCCCGGCGAGGGACGTAAGCGGTATGCGCCCGAAGACGTGGTTGCTCGCGCCCCGTGGGATGCGATCATCAGCGAGGACGCGTTTTGGACGATCACTGCCAAGCTGAATGATCCAGCCCGCACGACCACGCCCGGACCGGCCGCCCGCTGGTTGGGTAGCGGCACCTACCGATGCCCCTGCGGTGAGACCACCCGCGTACACAGCGCGGGCGACAGGGCCGACCGGCCGGTGTATCGATGCCAGAGCGGCGGCAAGGGACACGCCACCTGCCCGCAAGCCGAGCTGGATGAGTGGGTGGAAACGGTGGCTATCACGATCTTGGCCAGGGACGCCGCCGACCTGGTCATCCCGCCGACGAGCGGGGTGGACGTGACGGCTCTGCGCACGGAGTTGATCGCCCTGCGTCAGCGCAAGATCCAGTTGACCGAGGACTACTCGGCGATGCTGATCGAGCGGCCCGAGTATCTGGCCGGGCTCAAGCGCGCCAAGCTCAGGATCGAGGAGATCGAGCGCGCCCTTGACGATGTCGCCGACGCCTCCCCGCTGGCACCCTTCGTCGGGGTCGATACCGAGCACGCGGCCCGTAAGGTGTGGAAGGGGTTGGGGGTCAGCGCCCGCCGCGAGGTGATCAAGGCGATCATGACCGTGACCTTGAAGCCGACCGGCCGGGGCAAGCGCCCGCACATCACCGACCGCGTGATCATCGACCCGATCACCCCGGCCCCGCAGGAATAGCCGTCTCTGCTCACGGGTGTGCCCCCGCCGAGTCCTAGACGGCAGGGGCACCCCAGTGATCACCCTAATCCCCGCTTCTCAGCACCAGCGCCAACCGGTCCCGCTGATCTTGCGTCAGCCGGGGCCAACGCGCGACCAGCGCCCGAGCGCACGCAACAAGATCAGTCTTGTCCTCCGGCTCCCGCTCCTGCACGAGCCCCGAACCCTCATCCGCCCTTGCCTGCCCCTGCCCGCTGACCGCCTCAGCCGCCGTGGCGTGCCACCTCCTCTGGCCATCCCGCCCACCCGCCCTCGGGCAGCGGTGGCTGACCTCCGGATCGCGGCCGGCCGATGATCACAGGGGAGAAGAACCGAACCCCGAAGCGGCGCCTACGGCACGCCTTCCCGATGGCGGCCCTCACGCCGACCCCTGACCGAGCTGTGTCGCAGCCTCACCCCGGTGCGGGCTTGGCCCACGCGCCCCGCCGTTGCCGAAAGAATGACCCCCTTCCTCTGCCGTGCCCGCTTGCGCGATCAGCTCCCGGCCGCGTTGCCGCTCGGCGACCATCCGCAGCAACCGCATCGCCAGCGACCCCAGACGCGGGTCATCCGGCTTGAGCTGCTGCCACACATACCGGCCCGGATCGCTCCCCTCCTGATCGGCGATGCCGAGCGCCTCCAGCACCCAGGCCCGCCGCGCCCGCTGATAGCCGCCCAGCGTCTTGCCCGTCCACTTGCGCGAGACCAGCACCCGCCGCCCGGCATAGCCGAGATAGGCCGCCCGATGCGCCTTGCCCCGGCACAACCCCGGCACCATCCCCGCACGCGCGTTCTTCGGCTGCACCCCGAAACGCAGCCAGTTCGCGCACCCAGGCGAACACGGCTCCCACCGCAGCACCTCCAACAGCCGCCGCGCATGAGCCCGCCGAGCCCGTACCGCCCGCTTGCCGTCCGCCCCTTCTCCCGGGTCCTCGTTGAGCGGATTCCCCAGGCTCTTGGTCAGGTACTTGGTGAGATAGCGGACCCGCATGTCCGCATCCGGTGTCCCGGCCAGCACGCCTTGAATGTCAGCCTGCTCGCCGAAGCGGATCAGGTGCAGCGGTGTGGCGTCCGGGTCGGCCCCCAGGGCGTCTAACGCCTGCTCCCACGTGGGCAGCACCTCACCCGTGGCCGGATCGAGGTAGCCCACCTCTTCCCGCCACACCGGCAGGTGATCACCCTCGAAGACGACCACCCCGGTCGGCGGCCACCACACCTGGTGGTAGGTGGCCGCGATGACCCGCCGCAGCTCAGCACGCGGGATCGTGCCCCTGATCGCCATGTGCAGATGCGGAGCCAGCCGCCGCTGCGGCTCCACACTCGCGAAGTACTGCACCTCGAACCCGGCCACCCGCCGCAGGTTCTGCACCAGCCGATCCACCAGCTTGGCGAAGTGCAGCGCATCACGCGCCGCCCGCTGATAGTCGTAGCCGTCCGGATCGACCGGCGCGCCGTCCTTGACCCGGCCGTAGGACGGCAGCGTCAACGTCACGAACAGCGACGGCCGAAACACCTTGCCGTCCCGCCCGGTGAACGTCCGGCCCAGCGTGGTCGCCCGCATCACCCGCTTGGGTAAGGCCGGAGCGTCCTGCCGCCGCCGCGTGGAGCGCACCCGCCGAGACGAGACAGCCCCCGCTGTCCCGTCGCCGCTTGCGGCCTGCGCCTCCCCCGACGCGTCACCGCCGTCCGGCCAGACGCCCAAGGCGCGCATCTCCGCCTCATGCCCGGCCAGCGCCGCCGCCCAGTCGCCCGCCTCCTCCGCCCGGCCTGCCGCCATCGCGGCATCGCGCAGCCCGTGAAGCTCGTCCCGGAACTGACGCAGCCAAGCCCGTTCATCCTCGTCCACCTCACGAGCGGGCACGATCGCCGCATCGCCCGCCGTCTCGCCGCTTGCTCCCTCTGACGTGCCGTTCCGGTCCGAGCCCGCCGCAGGCTCGATCTCCGGTTCGGCCTCCAGGTGCCAGCCCTCCCAGCACTGCGCCGCCCGCAACTGCCGCATCCGCTTGGCGCACGGCGGACACTTGCTCTCCAGCCTGGCCCCGCACGCCACGTTCACCACCCGATCAGCCTCGCTATGCCGATCGGTCACCCGGAAGGCCAGCGGCCGGATACACACCCCGGCATCGATCGCGACCTGCCGGGCCGTCTCCAGCTCCAGCAGTCCCGCCTCAGCCAGCGCCCCCAGTGCCCCCGCTCGCGCGCCAGCCCGCGCCCCGTCGTACCCGCTATCGCTCAAGCGGCCCCCCAAGCATCGGCGCCGCTGTCCCGCCCGGTGTCGTGCTCGTCTGCCTCCCAGGCGCCCCAGACGCCGTACCGCTCGTCGGTCAGGTCCTCGTCCAGGTCCTCACCGAACTCCTCCCGGAACGCCGCCCGCAGGCAGACGCGGTCCAGGTCCTCGCCGTATGGCCAGTCGTCGTCACCGCCCAGCCGCGCGGCCACCTCCTCGACCGCGTCGCCGAAGTCGTACTCCCGGCCGACCATTGCCCGGTGCCCGCACTCCCGGCACTCCACGATCAGCCGGACCTCGTCCTGCCACAGGCTCCCCTCAGTGCCGCACAGCGCGCACCGAAGCCCATCCAGGGCCACCCAGATCGTCATAGGGCACCACCCCCTTCCTCGTCGCCCGCCTTGCGCCGACCGTTCCGCTTGCCGCCGTCCATCTCGCCGCCTTCTTCGCCCGTGCCGCCGTCTGTCCCGTCTGGTTGGCCGCCACCGCAGCCGCCGTCTTCCTCGCCATCACCGTCGTCATCACGGCCTCCTCGCTTGTCCATGGGCACGCAGTAGCGCGCCACCATCTGCCTGATATCGCCGTCGCTGACGTAGGCCGCCCGCACCCGCACCGGGTCGGGGCTGTTCTCCAGTCGCACGTAACCGATCCCGGCCCCCACCGCCGGGTCATCCGGGTCACGCGGGATCTGATCGGCCAGCGCGCCCCGATCCCGCGCGCCGTCACCGAGGACCATGTCCACCTGCTCCGGCTCGTCCAGCCTGAGCGCCACCCGGTCCGGGAACAGGTTGCGGATCGCCAGCACGTCCTTTCGCGGATCTTGCAGCAGCGCCATGACCGCGAACCCGGCCGCCCGGCCCTGCGTGGTCAGCGTGGACAGCGCCGCCAGGATGCGCGCCTTCAACTGCCGGTCGGCCTGGTAGGCGGTCAGGAACGCCACCTCATCCACGATCACCAGCACGAACGGGTCATCTGTGGTGGGGGTGTGGCTTCGCTGCACACCCGCATACCGCCCGGCCCGCTCCTGCATCCAGGTCACGGCCAGCTCCAGCAGTTCGGCGCACTGCTCGGGGGTCGCGGCATAGCGGGTGAAGAGCTGTTGGCCGAACGACAGCTCCATCAGCTTGGGGTCCAGCCCCCACAGCTGCACCAGCCCCGCCTCCTGCGCGGGCAGCAGCGCCCGCACAACCGACCACAGCCACGACCCCTTCCCAGCCCCGGTCGCCCCCGCGACCAGCACATGCGTGCCGTGAATCTTCAGCCGGAACGGCCGCCCCTCCTCATCCAGACCGATCTCCACCGCCCCGACCACCGGCCGACGCGGGATCGGCCGCGCCGTGATCGTGACCGCCAGCAGATCAGCCCGAGGGAAGGACAGCAGCAGCCACCCCGGCCGGATCACCGACACCCGGCAGGAAACCGCGCCGAACCCGTGCGCGAGATTGGGCGAACGATCCGCCCACAACTCATCCGACTGACCCGCCAGCATCTTGACCGTGACCCGGTCGGCCAGCCTCGTGGACCGCACCCGCCGCACGTCGGGCACGTAGGCGCGGCCCCAGAACGAGCCGCCCAGCCCGGCCCCGACCAGCACCGCCCGCCAGTGACGCCGGTACACCCACATCCAGCGTGCCCAGCTCACCAGCGGCCAGCCGACCCACCGGCCGTAGCTCGCCGCATCGGCAAGCGCCCAGCAGGCACTACCGAGCCCGAAGGTCACGTAGGCGGCGACCAGAGCGCGCCAGCCCGCCAGATACCACAGCGCTCCGGCCGACCCGGTCACCGCGCAGGCGACCGGGTGACGGACTAGAGTCTTGATCGTTCCGGAGATCAGCCGCCACAGCCAGACGACGATGACCACGATCGCCGGGGTCTTGACCACGGTCGGCCGCCACACCACCGACGTCTCCGGCCGGGTCGCGACGATGTTGTCTACCTCTGCACCGGGAAGTTTGCGCAACACTTGGGGCACCACCTCCTTTGACCAGGCCGTCCACGCCGACCCCGGCCCGCCGCACGGCAGGAAGGGACGACGAAGACGACGAACCGCGACGACCGCGCACGCGGTCGCCGACCTCGCCAAAAGTGATCTGTGTGTATGCGGATAGCGCGCGCCCACAGCCGCAGCACCGCCGACACCCGCCCCGCATAGAGCGGATGCCGACGACGCCGCATCACGGCTGAATCTGTGTGTGTCCGGGTCCTCTTGCGCGCCCCGATGCCCGGCCCCCAAGGGGCCTCACCGCGACCAGCGCGGCCTACCCTGCCGGGCTTCCTCGACGCGGCTCTACCGCGCCATCAAATACGCGTCTCCCTCAACACGGGATCGCGACCACTTTCACCCGCCCGCGCCCCACCGGCAAGGCGAGCAATCCGCCCGCTACGACGTAGCGGCCTTAGCGCCCGAAGCCTTCGACGGGCTGACCGCCGCTCGCAGGCCCCGCGCCTTGAACGAATACGCCAACCGGTTGGAGGCGTTCACGTACGGGGTCACCATCAACCCCTCGAACTCCACCGGCACCAGCGCCAGCCCCAACGCGGCCAACGCCGCAGGAGCTTCCGGAATCACCGGCTCAACCGGCGAAAGAATCTTCACAGCGACCGACTTAGCGGACGCTTTCACCGAAGGGTCCCCGTCCATGACCGGGACCTGCCACATCAGCTCATTAGTGAGCTTGTCCCGAGCCGGGACCGGCTTACTCGGCGTGCTTGCCTCGAAATCGAGTACTGGACTCACGTCCCCGACCACGTAACATCCGTGGGGGAACACTAGCTCGTGTGGAACCGGTATCGGCCCCTGTAGCAAGTGACACCACCTCCTCCGGTCGATTGGTCTGGCCTATAGAGAACGAACGAGCCACCGCCAAAGTTCCCGGACCCTGCGATTATTTCCACGAAATTCGCGGCTTTCTCAAGGCTTATTCCAGCCGATCCGAAAAAGACCTATCCGGATGACCGTGGCGGGGAGCCTGTCTGCGCTAGAAGGATGACACCCCGCCACGAGATGATCATTCCGGAGTGGGTGATCACGCACTCTTTTCTATCAGCGCACCCGCCGCAATCATCGGGTTGCAGGACAAAGCGCACAGCCGGAGACTCTCAAGATCGCATGTCGCCCAGTCCGCATTGCCGAATTGTTCTCATAGAAATCAAGGCGGACCGCCCAAGGGCGGCCCGCGCGGGCGGCCCAACCGGCCGCCCTCCCCGGCCGGGCATGCGGCCTGGGGGCCGGTCCCGGCCGGGAGCGGCCAGGCCGCCCGCAAC
>NZ_JBEXMT010000058.1:0-20407 GCF_040610675.1 Nonomuraea sp. NPDC003804 | reverse complement strand
CCGGCCGGCGCAGCTGCTCCTCGGTCAGGCCGTCCACGATGCCGAGCACGTGCCGGCGCTGGCCGTTGAGGGCGGTGAGCAGGTCCATGGACGTTCCCTTCTCGACGACTCTCTACAGTTCGGCGGCGCGGACGAGCAGCCCCCGGCGCTCGGACGCGCTGTGGGTCCGCGCTGCCGCCTGCCGGAACAGGACGGCGGCGCGTTCCCGGTCGCCGGCGCGGGCGGTGAGGTCCGCCTCGGCGGCGATGGCCAGCGGGTAGTCGTCGAGCGCGCCGCCGGCGTGAGCCTGTTCGAGCAGGGCGAGCCCGGCCGCGGGCCCGTACGCGTAGCCGTGCGCCACGGCACGGTTCAGCTCGATCACCGGACCCGGCTGGAGCCGTACGAGCCGGTCGTAGCAGGAGGCGATCCGGCGCCAGTCGGTGTCGGCCGCGGACGTCGCGGTCGCGTGGCAGGCGGCGATCTCCGCCTGCAGCGCGTAGGGCCCGAGGTGCCGCAGCGCGGACAGGATGCCCACGGCCTCGCCGATCGCGGCGTGGTCCCAGCGGGACCGGTCCTGCTTGTCGAGGGTGACCAGGTGGCCTTCGGCGTCCCGGCGGGCGTGGCGCCGGGAGTGCTGGAACAGGAAGAGGGCGAGCAGCGCCGCCGCCTCGGGCTGTCCGGGCATGAGCCGCGCCAGCAGCCTGGCCAGCCTGATCGCCTCCTCGGCGAACGCCGGCTCCCCGTCGGCGTTGTAGCCGTGGGTGAACAGCAGGTACAGCACGGCCAGGACGCCCGGGAGCCGCTCGGTCAGGATCACGCCGGTGGGGACCTGATACGGGATGCCCGCCTGCGCGATCTTCGTCTTGGCCCGGGTCAGCCGCCGGGTCATCGTGGACTCGGTGACCAGGAACGCCCGCGCGATGTCCGCGGTCGGGACCGCGCAGATCGTGCGCAGCGTCAGCGCCACCCGCGCCTCCGGTCCGAGGGCCGGGTGGCAGCAGGTGAAGATCAGGCGAAGCCGGTCGTCCACGATCTCCTCCGGTGCCGGTTCCTCGGTGGCGGCGGTGAGCGTCGCCACCGCCAGCTCGTGCAGCTTGCGCCGTTCGACGGACGCCCGCCGCAACACGTCCAGGGCGCGGTTGCGGGCGACCGTCATCAGCCAGCCGCCCGGGTTGGCCGGCACGCCGTCCGCGGGCCAGCGCTCCAGCGCCAGGGCCAGGGCCTCCTGCGCGCAGTCCTCGGCCAGGGTCCAGTCGCCCGTGACGCGGATCAGCGCCGCGACGATACGCGGATAGGCGTCGGCGGCCGCGGTCGCGGCCGCCTGGACCGCCGTGGCCCCTTCCGGACCGGTCACTGCTCGAAGTCGGCCAGCGGGCGGATCTCGATGCGTCCGCCACGGGCCATCGGATGGGTGCGGGCGACTTCGATGGCCTCGTCCAGGTTCGCGCACTCGAGCAGGTCGAAGCCCACGATCACCTCCTTGGTCTCGGCGAACGGGCCGTCCGAGACGAGCAGTTCGCCGGTGCGCACGCGCACCGTCGTCGCGGTCGACTTCGGCGCCAGCACCATCCCCTGCAGGCGCCGGCCGGCGGCGTCGTTCTCGGCCACCCACGTGTCGATGTCGGGCGTCGCGGCGGGGTCGGTGTCCGGTTCCGTGTCGGTGCAGACGAACATCACGTACTTCATCGCCAGGGTCTCCTCTCGGTGGTTGCACCCTAGTGACGATCGGCGCGGCCCGATCCGGACAGCCGCGCGGAAACCCGTGCCATCGGATCCCCGGAGGGCGCTGTCGTCCGTCTGGCACCGCCAGTTACTTTCCTTACGAGAATTTTGTCGGATCGGTTACTAGCGCTATCCACAATCAGGGAATGACCACCGCTGAATGGGCTCGGCAGTACCTGCCGGGATCGGTGAGAGGAGTTCGCGATGACAACCGCCTCCACCCCGCACGGCCCCACCTTCCGCCAGCCGATGCAGACCGGATGGTACGGATTCGCCGGGATGCTCGGCGTCATGATGGGCGTGTTCAACGTCATCGAGGGGTTCATCGCCCTGGTCAAGGAGAGCTACTTCCTCGCCCCCGACGGCCGGCTCCTGGTGCTCGACTACAACACGTGGGGCTGGATCTGGCTGGTGATCGGCGCGCTGCAGATCGCCACCGGCGCCGGTCTCCTGATGGGGCAGGGGTGGGCGCGATGGGCCGGGATCTTCATGGCGGCGCTGGCGATGCTCGGGCAGTTCCTGTTCATCGCCGCCTTCCCGATCTGGTCGCTGATCGGGATCGGCGTCTGCATCATGATCATCTACGGCCTCATCGTCACCCCCCAGGACTGACCCCCGGGCTCCGCCCGGCCCGCGGCGCGTGCCGTCGGCGGGATGCGGCATGCCCGTCGCGGGTGGTGCTTGTCTGCCACCTGCTGTAGTGGAACGCTTACCGCATGACGATGTTCGCCGGTGGCAAGATCGAGGCGTTCGTCGGGCCGACCGAGCTGGGCGCGGCAGACGACCTCGAGCACGTGATCATCGATTTCATCAACGGCGCCCAGCGGTCCCTCGACATCGCCGTCCAGGAGCTCGACTCCGAGCCCATCGCCCAGGCCGTGCTCGACGCCCGCTTCCGCGGGGTGGACGTCCGCATGGTGCTGGAACAGGACTATCTGGTCTCCGCGAAGCTGCCGAAGATCATCCCGCGGGCGGGGGAGGACGAGGCGGCCGCGCGCCGGCGCGTCCAGTGGGGGGAGGAGACCGGCGCCCGCAGCCTGGAGCCGAACAGGAAGATCCTGGCCGCGTTGCTGCGCTGCGACGTCGACGTGAAGGCCGACTACAACCCGGCGATCTTCCACCAGAAGTTCATCATCCGCGACTACCGTGAGCGGGCCCTGCCCACGTCGGCGATCCTGTCGGGGTCGGCGAACTTCA
Organism: Nonomuraea sp. NPDC003804; assembly: GCF_040610675.1. Classification (NCBI taxonomy): domain Bacteria; kingdom Bacillati; phylum Actinomycetota; class Actinomycetes; order Streptosporangiales; family Streptosporangiaceae; genus Nonomuraea; species Nonomuraea sp. NPDC003804. The sequence continues at coordinate 17,509 of NZ_JBEXMT010000058.1, read as the reverse complement.
CCGGCACCGACTGCCACCGCAACCTCAACCATGTCGTGATATTTCATGACGCGCGGGTCTGCCTGGCGTACACGACCGAGTTCAACCAGATGCGCGCCGGGCAGTTCGGCCGCGGCGCCCACGGCAAGGTCCCGGCCGCCTACAGCCTCAACGGCATCCCGGTGAAGGTGCTGTTCGCCCCGGACCACGCGCCCGAGCTGGAGATCATGAAGCAGATGCTCAAGGCGACCGACCGGGTCGACTTCGCCATCTTCACCTTCTCCGGCTCCTCCGGCATCGACGACGCGATGATCGCCCTGGCCGCGGCCGGGCGGGCCGTCACCGGAGCGATGGACCCCGGCCAGGGGGCGCAGAAGTGGGCGGCCACCCACGACCTCGACCGCGCCAACATCGAGCTGTACTTCCCCAAGCGCGGCCCCGCCTTCGGCAAGCTCCACCACAAGCTCATGGTCATCGACGACGCCACGGTCATCGCGGGCTCGTTCAACTACACCGAGCCGGCGAACAACTACAACGACGAGAACATCTTCGTCATCGGCAGTCCCTACCCCGACCTGCCCAGACGCGAGGGAGGCCCGGTCGATCCGGCCGCCTGCGCCGAACTGGCCCGCTTCTTCAGGACGGAGATCCTGCGCATCGAGGCCGCGGGCGAGCGCTTCATCGGGGAGGGCTGAGGCGTTAATCTTCCGCTGGTATGAGCAAGGTCCTGTACGTCATCGTGTGCGCGGCCGTACCGGCGGGAGACGTCGGGCGGCTGGTCGCCATGGCGCAGGACGCCGGATGGGCCGTCCAGGTCGTCTCCACCCCCTCCGCGCTGGGCTTCATCGACGTCGCCGCGCTGGAGGAGCAGACCGGGCGCCCGGTACGCAGCAGGTACCGCGGGCCCGACGAGCCGAAACCGCCGCGGGCCGACGCGATCGTGGTCGCGCCCGCCACGTTCGACACGGTCAACAAGTTCGCGACGGGCATCACCGACACCTACGCCCTGGGCGTCCTGGCGGAGGCCCCCGGGCTGGGGATCCCGGTGGTCGTGCTGCCGTTCGTCAACAGCGCGCTGGCCTCGCGGGCGCCGTTCGTCAGGAACGTGGCGAGCCTGCGGGCCGAGGGGGTCGCGGTGCTGCTGGGCCCGGGAGAGTTCGAGCCGCCACCGGCCACCGCGGACGCCGGCCAGGCGGCGGCCTTCCCGTGGGGCCTGGCGCTGGCCAGGCTCGCCGACCTGACCGGCTGAGCCTCACCGCAGGCAGGCCTCGAACACCGCGGTCAGGCGGTCGATGTCGTCGGCCGACGGATCCGCCGGGCCGAGCAGCCGCCGTACCGACCCGATGCCCAGGAAGACCGCCGTCGCCAGGCGGGCGCGGGCGTGCGCGTCGTCCCCGCCCAGCCGGGCCGCCAGCGGTTGCACGACCGCGGTCCTGAGCCGTTCGGTCATCAGCGCCTGCACCTCGGGGTCGCCGGCCGACCGCTCCAGCGTGCGCAGGATGGGGCTCTCGGGGTCGGAGTGCATGCGCTGCGCCGCGTACTCGGCCAGCCGCCTGGGCAGCCCTGCCGTGTCGCCGTCCAGCACCCTGGCGACCGACGGCTCGCCCGCCAGCACCTCGCCGAACAGGCCCGCCTTGGAGCCGAAGTAGCGGCCGACCAGCGCGAGGTTGGCGTCGGCCGCGGCGGCGATCATGCGTACGGTGACCTGCTCGTAGCCGTGCTCGGTGAACAGCGCGCGTGCCGCCGTGAGCAGGCGTTCCCTGGTCGCTTCGCGATCCCGTACCCGGACCTCCATGGCTGAAGCCTAATCGCACTTGCCGCGCGGCTAGTAAACAGACGTATACTCGCTGGCATGGCACAAACCAGGCAGTACACCCACAAAGAGATCCTTGAGGTGATGTCGGGGCTGATGCTGGCCATGCTCACCTCGATGATCTCGACCTCGGTCGTGGGTACGGCGCTGCCGACCATCGTGGGCGAGCTCGGCGGGCAGGAGCAGTACTCCTGGGTCGCCTCGGCCACCATGCTCACGATGACCGTGTCGACCCCCCTGTGGGGCAAGCTGTCCGACGTCTACGGCCGCAAGCTGCTCTTCCAGATCGCCCTCGGCCTGTTCGTCGCCGCCTCGCTGGCCGCCGGGCTCTCGCAGGACATGGGCCAGCTCATCGCGGCGCGTGCCGTACAGGGTCTGGGGGTAGGCGGTCTATCCGCGCTGTCCCAGGTGATCCTCGGCGACATCGTGCCCCCGCGCGAGCGGGGGCGCTACTCCGGCTACATGGGCGCGGTCTTCGGCATCTCCACCGTCGCGGGCCCCCTGCTCGGCGGGTTCATCGTCGACGCCGACCAGCTCGGCTGGCGCTGGTGCTTCTACGTGTGCATCCCGTTCGCCGTGGTGGCGTTCGCGGTGATCCAGAAGGTGCTCAGGCTGCCGGTGACCAACCGGAACACCTCGATCGACATCTGGGGCGCCACGACGATCACCGCCGGCGCGAGCGCGCTGATGCTCTTGCTGACGCTGGGCGGGCACGACTTCGCCTGGAACTCGTTCTGGACCTACTTCCTCGGCGCCGTCGCGGTCGTCATGCTGCTGCTGTCGGTGTTCGCCGAGCGCACCGCCCGCGACCCGATCCTGCCGCCCCGCCTGTTCCGCAACCGGACGTTCGTGCTCACCAGCCTGGCCTCCCTCTTCGTGGGCATGGCGATGTTCGGCGCGATGATCTACCTGCCGCAGTACCTGCAGATCGTCAAGGGCATGAGCCCGACCGCCTCGGGCCTGATGACGCTGCCGATGGTGTTCTCGCTGTTCCTGTCCGGCGTGATCTCCGGAAAGATCGTCACGAGGACCGGCAGGTGGAAGATCTTCCCCGTCGTCGGCCTGCTGCTGGTCGCCGTCGGCCTGTTCCTGCTCTCGCGACTGCACGTCGACTCGACGCAGTGGCTGATCGGCGTGGACGTCGCGGTGCTCGGCATCGGGCTCGGCCTGTCCATGCAGATGCTCATCCTCGCCGCCCAGAACGGCTCCGAACTACGCGACATGGCCGCCACCACCTCGGGCGTGGCGTTCTTCCGCTCGCTGGGCGGGGCGGTCGGCGTCGCCGCGTTCGGGGCGATCCTGTCCAACCGGCTCAAGGACGAGATGGCCGAGCTCATGCGGGCCGCGCACGTCAGGCCGCCCGGCGGCGGCTCGCTCAGCCTCGGCAGCCCCGCCGACATCCAGCAGCTGCCCGAACCCGTCAAGGGCATCGTGCTCGAAGCCTTCACCAGGGGCCTGGAGACCGTCTTCCTGGTCGGCGTGCCCATCGCGGTGCTCGGCTTCTTCGCGGTGCTGTTCCTGAAGGAGCTGCCGCTGCGGGGACACGGCCCCGCCGAGGTGGCGCCGTCCACACCGCCCGGCAAGGACGACCTGGTCCTCGCGGGTCTGCTGCTCGAACTCATCGCCCAGCGCGTCGAGCACGCGGACGGCAGGCCGTCCGCGCTGGTCAGCGCGGTCGCCCGGATGGCGCCACCCGACGACAGACCCGAAGGCGACCGGGCCAGAGCCGCCGCCCTCGCCGTGCTGCGCCCCACCTCGCGCGCGCTGCTGGCCCGCGCCGTGCCGTCCGTCAACACCGTCCCCGAAGGAGCCGCACGATGATGCGCAGGTTCGTGGGCGCGGTCACGGCCGCCCTGGCGTCGATCGCCGGGCTGTGGCTGATGGTCGCACCCTTCGCGCTGGGCACCCAGCCCGAGTTCGACGACTGGATCGACGCCACGAACGTGGAGTTCTTCACCGGGCTCGGCGTCACCGTCGCCGGCCTGGTGGGCGTGGTGGCGTTCGCCGCCGCCATCCACGAGGACCTGGTGGCCCGCGGGCTGGTCACCGTACGGCAGCGCGCCCCCGAACCCGAACCAGAACCCGCACCCGAGCCCGCACCCCCCGGCATGTCGTCGGCGGAACTGGCGACCATGCTCGCGCCGCTCGTCGAGGCGTTGCGCGAAGACCTCACCACCACGAACGGACACCGGCGATGAAGACCACACTGGGCCTCGGTGCCCTCGCGCTGCTGTTCGTCGGCGGCCTCTGGCTGGTCGCAGCCCCCTTCGTGACCGGCTACCAGCCGCGCGGCGCCGCCTGGACCGACGCCGCCGTGAACGACGTGTGGATCGGCGGCCTGCTGGCCGCGGGCGCCTTCCTCACGCTGGCCGGCTACGCGGCCGCCACGCTGCGCGAGCTCGCCCGTCGCGGCCGGCACGCCGTGGACCCCACCCGTTGAGAGCGGCGCCGTGGAACCGATGGCCAACCGGCTCCCCGACGGCCGGTTCGAGATAGGCAAGGACGGCGCGGGCCTGCTCGTCGTCGGCTACGACGGCACCGGCCCCAGCCGCAACGCCCTCGCGTACGCCGCGGGGCTCGCCCGCCGCGACGGGGCCGGCCTGCTGGTCGCCTTCGTCGAATCCCTCACCAGCACCACCCTGTGGTTCTGGGTCGGCTCCCCGGTCATCCCCGACCCCGCCGAGGACCTCATCGACGACCTGCGCGAGGAGATGAGCCACCACGGCGTGCCCTGGCGCTTCGTCAGCGTGCGCGGCGAGGCCGCCAGAGAGCTCGAAACGCTCGCCGCCACCCACCGGGCCGACGCCATCGTCGTCGGCCGCTCCCGCTCGCCCTGGCACGCGTCCGTGTCCCGAGGTTTGATACGGCACGCGCGGCGAACGGTACTGGTCGTGCCGTAGAGCGCGCTACTTTGGAAAAGGTGAAACGCGTCATCGCCGCCGTATCGTTGCTGGTCACCGCATGCGGCGCCAACACCGCCCCCGTCGCGTCGGCGAGCCCAGGCGCCACCGGCCCGACGCCCGCGACCGCCCCGTCCACCGACCCCGCGGCCACGTCGACCTCCACCGCCGACCCCGCCGCCTCCACCGCGCCCGCCGTCGACCCGACACCCGCGCCGTCACCCACCGGCCCGCCCGCCTTCCAGGCGAAGGTGAGCAAACTCGACCCTGACCGGCTCCCTCACTCCTGGCGCCCCGGCTGCCCCGTCCACTACCGGGACCTCCGTCTGATCACCATGACCTACTGGGGCTTCGACGACCAGGCCCACACCGGCGAACTCGTCGTCCGCGAAACCGTCACCGACGACATCGTCACCGTCTTCAAGAAGCTGTACGCCATGCGGTACCCGATCAACCGCATGGAGCCGGTCGACGTCTACAAGGGCAGCGACTACGCCTCGATCGACGCCGACAACACCTCAGCCTTCAACTGCCGCCGCGCCACGGGGTCGAGCAGCTGGTCCAACCACGCCTACGGCCAGGCGGTCGACGTGAACCCGCGCGAGAACCCGTACGTCACGGCGTCCGGCTCCACGGCCCACGACAACGCCCGCGAGTTCACCGAACGCCCGATGAAGGGCAAGGGCGTGATCAACCCCGGCGACCGGGTGGTCCGCACGTTCGCCGCGGTCGGCTGGGAATGGGGCGGCTACTGGTCCGGCACCAAGGACTACCAGCACTTCAGCAAGGGCGGCGGCTGAGACCTGGACCGATGTCGCTGGATGGCCGCTGACCTGCGGCTCGACACCTCGCTGTGTCTCGCCTTGTCTGGTGGTTTCGCGCTCTGATGTGCCCTCGTTGTGCCCTGCGCTCCTGGGGTGTGGACACCCGCTCACCACTCCTCGGACTCGAAAGTTTCCGGATCACGGGTGCTGTTCCAGATCGCTTCCTCCGTCCGGGCGGCTTCTCGCTGACGTTCGCGGTTCTTGAACTCTGGGGTGCCAGGCGTTCGGGCTCTGTCACGTGAGAAGGCGGCCTGCCTGGCCCGGAATTCCTTCTCCTCCGGGGTGACCTTCGATCTTTGCCCGTGCTTCTCGGCGCCGGCCCGCTGTGCGGCGTATTTGCTCTGGGCTCGGCGCAGCGCGAGCTCGTCGGCACTCGGCTGGGCGGGGTCGGACTTGGCTTGCTGGCCGCGCTTGTGAGACTTCCCCATGCCGGTCATCGTGAAGGGTGTTCAGGTCGATGGCGAGACGTCGTCAAGCCGCTGTATCACTTGAGCGAGCTGATTCGAGCCCCTCGGTTATTGGTGCTGGAGAAGGATTTCGATCGCCTGGAGCACGCCCGTGACTACGTGATCCGCGGGATGGTCGTGCTCCGGCCATGTGCCCCGATCGATCCAGATGGTGCGGAGACCGGCTGATCGTCCTCTGCCGATATCGGCAACGAGGTGGTCACCGACCATCCATCCCCCGTCGGCAAGGGTCGTCCCGCACCTCTTGGCGGCGACCTCGAACAGGCCGACGTCGGGTTTGCGCATCCCTTCGATCCCCGACAGCGCGTAGGCGTCGACAGCCTCAGCCAAGCCGGTCTGCTGGATCTTGCCGAGCTGGTTGTCGGTCATCCCGTTGGTGACGATCGCCACCTTCCATCCCGAGGCGTGGAGCCGGGCCAGCCCGTCGAGCGTCTCAGGCCGGCAGCGGACGAGGTACGGCATGCGCCGGCGATAGCGGCTCCATAACTCGTCGACAGAGTCGGGAAGGCTGAAATGCTCGCGGACTATGGAGAAGAAGATTTCACGGTGCGGGTGACCCGTCCGGTCGAGAGCGATCAGCCAATCAACCGCTTCGCCAGTAAGGCTGTGCTGGCTGGCAAACTCGCCGGCCCACAGCCGAAAAGCCTCGTCCAGGTCCACAAGCGTGTTGTCGAGGTCGAACAGAGCAAGCCGTTGAGCCACGGCATGGCACCCTACCTGACCCCCTCAGGTCTCATCGGTTTCCGTCGCTGGACCGGCATCGGCACGGACGCCATGGCGACCGCGCCTCTGATCCGTAGCAAGATCGGGATCGTCCGCGGGCGTCCACCATCATCACGAACGGCTGCTCCGCGGCCTTTCTGGGTTGCTCGGTTTCCACCATCGGCCAGGGCCGCCCAGTCATCCGCTGGATTGTGCGAGTCGATGACCAGCACGACCGCACCGCCGGCATGGTCCACGGCGTCCAGCCATGCGAAACACTCTGCGGTCTCCTTGGGGCGGATGATGCTTTCGACCAGGATCCTGGAGTCACCGGGGCCGTCGACGACCGAGACGGTCAGGCTGGCGAGGAACTGCGAGCCACTGCAGGGCAGCACAAGATCGTGAGAGATCGAGGCAAGTCGTCGAACGTAGGTTTGATTATGACTTGACTTGACTGAGAGAGGTATGACTTCATCACTGTCGTGATCAACGACTTACCCCCGAAATATTCCGGTGATCGGTACCCGATGGGCACTCGAGGACACCTCCGCTTAACACGACGGCGGGACCATGGCACATCAAACGGACCACTGGTCACCCGGCTGACGCGCCGGTTGGTCGCCCTCGGCGGGTCCTTGGCCCTGGCAGCTGCTCTGGTTGTGGTCCAGGCACCCGCCGCCTCGGCCGCAGACTCTACGACGGACCTCGGCATAACCCTTGCCACTTTGGGCCTCGGCGTGTACGAGAAGGGAGGCGATGTAGCCATAGGCGGGGGCAAGGTCTTCGTGTCCGGACGGGACCGGATCGTTGTCGCCACACCTAATGGCACCATCGCCGGCGCCATCACGGGCCTGTCAGGTGCGGTGGGCCTTGCCGCGGCATCCGACGGCTCCCACGTCTACGCGGCGTTGAGCGGTTCGAACCAGGTGGCCGAAATCGACACCGACACTCTCGCCATCACCCGCCGGATCGACGTCGAATACCCCTGCCCGACGAATCTGTCCCTGTCCGGCACCCAGCTCTTGGTCGGGTACGGGCACGGGTACGAGTGCGACGGTCCGGGCGGCGGCGTCTTCAGCCTCGACCTGTCGGCGGAGGCCCCGGAGCCCGTTCAGATCCAGAACGGGTTCAGCCGTGCTCCGTTGGTTGCCGCGGCGAAGAATACGCTGGTGGTAAGCCTCGACAACCAGCTACCGGCCCATCTGTTTGTGTACGACCTGAACGGGAGCTCCGCGACCCTGCGCGGGACCATCGACGGCAGCATGTACAACCCCGACCTGTCGGGCCCCATTGACCTCACAGTCACCGCGGATGGCTCAACGCTCGTCACGGCGTTCGGCAATCCGGAGCAGTTCGAGAGCTGGAACACCACTACCCTGACCCGGGTTCGCACCTATCAACCTCCGGCCCTGTACCCGCATGCTGTCGCCGTCAGTCCCGATGGCGCCCACATAGCGGGTGGAAGTTACGACCGAGTCCGCATCTACAACACGGCCACGGCAGAAAGCGCTTACACAGATGACAATCAGACAGGGAACGTCGTTCCCGGGAGCCTGACCTTCTCGGGTCCTGATGTCCTCGGCGTGATCCGGGCAGCGAACACTGGTCGGCTCTACCTGTGGCGCGTACAGGGTGCCCTTCTTCCACCGTCGACGATGACCCTTTCGGCCCCCTCTACGGCAACCGCCCTTGAACCGCTCACCCTGACAGGCCGACTCACGGCGCCCGATGGATCGGCAATGGGCGCGCAGCCGGTCTCGGTGACCCGCCGACTGCCTGACGGCACCACTGCGACTGTCGCTCATGCCGCGACCATGGCAGACGGTACGTTCACTATCACCGACACGCCGCCGGTCGCTGGGGAACTCAGGTACGAGGCGACGTGGGCCGGCAGTTCGGACATCCGGTGGAGTTCGGCCTCAGCGATCGTCACGGTGGGCAAGCATGAGTCGTCGCTCACCCTGTCCGGACCTGCCAAGGGGAAGGTCGGCAAACAGTTCCAGCTCACCGGTGCAGTGAACATCGGTGGCCAGCCTCCCGCCCCGCGTGCCTGGGTGAAGGTACTGCGGACAATTTCCGACAGCAATGGCACCGTCACCACCTCGCAGTGGATGGTGGGCCTCGTCAGTGACGGCTCGTTCGGCTTCACCGAGACGCCTGCAGTGGATGGTCATTACACGTACACCGTCCAGTGGGCCGGCGACAGCCTTGGTCTGCCGGTGGAGGCCAGCCACGAAGTGGCAGTTAAAACCGAGGAGGAGGGCGGGATGGCTGGCAATGCGGCCAGCGAGGGTTGATGACGGTGTCCGTACATTCATGTCCCGGTACGGTCACCGATAGCGAGTGATGCGGTCTGCCTTTTCGAGCAGCGCTGAGGACCGAAAATTCAGCGATACTCGGTGCTCAGAAGGCAGCCTGTCGACAACCTCGAATGCGTCCGCCCATCTCCCATCCCGTTGGCCGTAGACCCGCTATCCAAAGGGCAGGTCTACGGCTCCCCTCGCCAGTCACGATGGCGGTCAACGAGCCCGGTGTCATCGGCGGCATCGACACTCCGTCGACCTCAGCCTCACCGATGACGACGTCACCGACCTGATGAACGGTCAGCCACCTGCCTGCGAGGTTCCTTTCATGCGGAGATGACCGACTCCGATGGCAGGCGACCTCCGCTTTGCAGATGCGGCAATCGGACCGCGGGCCAGTCTCGACCAGGGCTGAGCGGTCGCCGCTGGTGCCCATCGTGGGGGTCTGGTGGCCAGCATCGGACGAGTGGAGGAGTGCGCGCCTCTTCCGGATCTTGGTGCAAGGGTGGGACGCTCAGATCAGTGCTTGCCTCTTGGAGGAGCCCATCCTGCCAGCCGTCCCACCCCAGCACCAGTGCCGTGCAGGACCGCATCGCCGGCTACGGGGCCATCCGGGACCGGGCCGCCTGCCCGAAGCCCCGACATCGTTGCCGAGTCCATCCCCGGCTCGACGACCACGAGGTCAACCCCGCTGATATCCCGAGAACGCTGATGTCTCGAGAGCGCCGAAGGGTGAGACGTTGGGATATGTGGAGAAGACGGATGGCCATTCTCCGGACCGGTCCAACCTTCCTAGGTTGATCACAGCGAACCGACCAACCAGGGAGCATCCCATGCGCGCTGTCATCCAGAACTCCTTCGGCGGCCCCGAAGTCCTGCAGGTCGTCGAGGCGGAACGGCCCACGCCGTTGTCCGGCGAGGTCCTGATCAGGGTGCGGGCCAGCGGCCTCAACCCGGTCGACGCCGCCGTGCGGTCCGGCGCTTACCCGCTGCTCGGTGAACCGCCGTTCGGGGTCGGCTGGGACATTTCCGGCGTCGTGGAGGAGGCGGCCCCCGGCGCCAGGTACAAGGTCGGCGACGAGGTGTACGGCATGCCGTTCTTCCCTCGCGCCGCGACCGGCTACGCCGAGTACGTCGCCACGCCATCCCGCCAGGTGGCGCGCAAGCCCGCCTCCCTCGACCACGTCCATGCGGCGGCTCTGCCGCTGGCCGGGCTCACCGCCTGGCAGGGGCTGGTCGACGCGGCGAAGGTCGGGGCGGGCGACCGGGTGCTGATCCACCGGGCCGCGGGTGGGGTCGGCCACCTGGCCGTGCAGATCGCCAAGGCCCAGGGCGCGTACGTGATCGCCCTCGCCAGTGCGGGCAAGCACGAGTTCGTCCGGTCCCTCGGCGCCGACGAGGTGATCGACTACCAGACCGTCGACTTCACCGAGGCGGTCCGTGATGTGGACATCGTCCTCGACTCCAACTCGCAGGGTGACCGCTCGCTGGCCGTACTCAAGCCCGGCGGGGTGCTTGTCAGCATCATGGAGCACTGGAACGCCGAGCTCGCCGCACGGGTGGAGGCAGCGGGGCGGCGCTTCGCGGGAGTGTCCGTCGAGCCCGACTACGTGGCGCTGGCAGCCATCGCCGAGCTGGTCGACGCCGGTCAGATCCACCCGCATGTCGAGGAGACCTTCCCGCTGGAGAAGGCGGGGAAGGCGCACGAGGTGCTGGAGGCGGGCCAGGTCCAGGGCAAGCTCGTCCTGACGCTATAAAGCAGTACATGGATCTCCTCACCGAGGCGTTGGAGTCGATGCGGACCGGGCATCCCACCTCGATCCGCACCGACGGCCACGCGCCGTGGGGTTTGCAGCTGCCGTCGACCGCGGGCGCCGGCTTCCACGTGGTGCTGTACGGGTCGTGCTGGCTCGTCCCCGTGGACGTCCGGCACCTGGAGCCGATCCCGCTGAGCACCGGTGATGTGGTGTTCCTCCGCAGCGGCGCCCGCTACATCCTGGCCGACCACCCCGCCACCTTGCCGGAGGTGCCGGGACCGGAGCGTTACACCAAGGCTCCGCCGATCGGCTCGGTCGTGCTGGGCGGCAGCGGTCCGCGCACCACGCTGCTGTGCGGCAACTACCATCTCGACATGGCCCGGCCCCATCCGCTGGTCCGGCAGTTGCCCGAGGTGGTCCACCTGCCCACCCGGCATGGCCGTCATAGCGAGCTGAACGCCGCGGTCCAGCTGCTCGGCGCGGAGCTGGACAATCCTCGTGTCGGCTCGGACGGCATCGTGCCCGCGCTGATCGACTCGCTGCTGCTGTACATCCTGCGCGCCTGGCTGGACGAGCAGCCCGCCGCCGCCAAAGGCTGGTCGGCCGCGCTTCGCGACTCCGCGATCGCCCCGGCGCTGGGGGCCATCCACGACGCGCCCTCGGCCCCGTGGACGGTCGAATCGCTGGCCGTACGGTCCGGCCTGTCCCGTGCCGCCTTCGCCAGGAGGTTCGCCGTCCTGGTCGGCGAGCCCCCCATGGCCTACCTGACCCGCTGGCGCATGACGCTGGCCGCCAAGCTCCTGCGTGACTCCGACATGCCGCTGACCACGGTCGCCGCCCAGACGGGCTACAGCACGGAGTTCGCCTTCGCCAAGGCGTTCAAACGCGAGTACGGCATCGCGCCCGGCGGCTACCGCCGCCAGGCCAGGGCCGCCTGACCTGACGATCCGCGTCCCTCGGCGGCCGGCGCCGAGCTGCCGTCCGCCTGGGCCCCGCCGACCCCGCGCGACCTGGGCGGGTACGTCTTCGGCGGAGGTCGCCGCTTCCCCGCCGGGTCCCACGAGGCCCGTCCCGCCAGGAGGGCCGGGGGAGCGGTGCGGACGGCCGAGCCCGTGCGTGTTCGGTACGGGCTCAGCGTCGTGGTCGTCACCGGACCCACGGCTCACCGGACCCATGGTTCGCCGGGCCTGCGGCTCGCCGGGCCTGCGGCTCGCCGGGCCTGCGGCTCACCGGGCCTGCGGCTCGCCGGGCCTGCGGCTCACCGGACCCGCGGCTCACCGTCCAGGAGTCGCCGCCGGAGGTGCCGCTCGAGACCCCGGCCGAGACCCGCGCGTCGGCCCGCGCGTCGGCCCGCGCGTCGGCCCGGCCGAGGTGTCACGGCCGTGTTCCGTGGGGGAGTGTCACTCGCTCACCGCCTGGTCGGGATCGTGGTCGTCACCCCCGCCGCCCGCGCCGGGAGCGGTGGAGCCGGGCGTTCCGCCGCCTGGCAGGTCCTTGCTGTAGGCGTAGACGGCCGCGGCGGTGGCGACGGCGCCGGAGTTGATCGCCAGGGCCTCGTCGTTGATGTTGGTGACGGTGTCGCACTCCTGGTGGTAGCACTTGTCGTAGGCCACCCCCGCCTCGCCGCCGAACCTGGTGGCCTCGGCCTCGGTCTTGACGCCCTCGGCGCCGGTGAACAGGCCACCGGCCGGGATGCCGGCCTCGATGAAGGGGCCGTAGTCGGAGCGGCCGGTGAAGTCGGTGCCGACGAACGGCCTGCCGGCGGCCGTGAAGTACTGCTCGAAGAGCTTCTCGATCTCGCCGGAACCGGGCGGGCCAGCCGGGGCGCCGACACCGTCGGAGTTGTCGCCGTCGTAGATGCCGAAGACGTAGTTCGGCGAGGCGATCATGTCGAAGTTCAGGTAAAGCTTGATCTTGGCCTTCTCCTCGGCGGACAGGCCGGCCACGTAGTGCTTCGAGCCGAGCAGTCCGAGCTCCTCGGCGCCCCAGAAGTGGAACCGGAGCCGGTTCTTGGTCGGCAGCGGGGCCAGTCTCAGCGCGGTCTCCAGGACCGCCGCGCTGCCGGAGCCGTTGTCGTTGATCCCGGGACCGGCGACCACGCTGTCGAGGTGCGCGCCGAGGGCGACGACCTTGTCGGGGTCGCCGAAGCGGTTCTCGGCGATGACGTTGCGGGTCTTGCGGTGGGGGTCGCTCTCGGTCATCGTCTTGACCTGGACGACGGTTCCCGCCGCGGCGAGCTCGTTGCCTGTGGCGAAGGTCGTGCCCACGACCGGGATGGTGGCGGGGACGCCGACGGTGCCGTTCAGCAGGCCCTCGCGGCCGGGCTGGCCCTCGTTGAAGACGATCACCGCGCTGGCGCCGGCGGCCTGTGCGTTCGCCACCTTGGCCTGGAAGGTGCAGGTGCCGCGCTGGAGGAGGGCGATGTTGCCCGGGGTGAACCCGGCGAAGTCACTCGGCTCGCAGCCGGAGGTGGAGCTCGGCGCGGGGGCCGGCGGGAGGACCAGGTCCACCGCCTGTACGGTGCCCGTGACGTCGCCCGAGCCGGAGTACGTCATGGTCGCGAAGTCCGTCGCCAGGACGTAGGTCTTGGGAGTGGGGGCGGTCCTGGCGAGGGTCGCCTTCTCCAGTTCGCGGAAGAACGGGAACTCGAACTCCTGGAGCGTGACCTGGTAGCCCGCCTTGCGGAGCCTGCCGGCGACGTAGTCCACCGACTGGTCGAAGCCGGGGGTGCCCGAGGCGCGGGTGCCGCCGTTGGCCTCGGCGATCTGCTGCAGTTTCTCCAGGTGCCGCTTCACCCGGGGTGCGGTGATGCTCATGCCGAACGCCGCGGGGTCGGGGTCCGCGCCGGCCGGGGCGGCCGAGACGAGGGGGAGTGCCATGGCCGAGACCGCGGTGACGGCGGCCAGCATGCTCCGATACGCGCGTATGCGCATGCGAAACTCCTGTATCACGAGTAGAGCCGGACAATCCCCGTAATCGCGATTAAATGGAACGCCTTGGGGCTAATGCGATCTTGAAAGGTCCGCTTCGAATTCGTTGCCGAGTGGAGTCAATGCAGTCGCCGTGGCACTCCAAGGCGCCCGAGGTCCTGCAGCGGCCGGACAGCCCGCACCGAGGTGCCTGGGCCCGAACCGTGTTCTCTCACGACGTCTGATTACCCCCGCCCAGGTCAGCGGACGGCAGGGCAAGTACCAGCATTTCCGCAAGGACGGCGGTCGGGACCCTGCGGTGACGTCGCATGGCCGCCGACCTGCCCCTCGTCCCGCGGCGTCGCGGTGTCGCGGCCCTCACGGCCTGGGGCGGTCACGTGACCCCCGGAAGCAGGATGGTGAGAGTGCTGATCCACATGAAGATCGTGGAGCCGATGATGAAGAGCACGATGTAGGTCTCGTACCACCGGATGAAGGCGGCCTTGCGCGGCGGCTTGCGAAAGCCAGGGCGGACGAACTCGTCTGCCAGTTCGCACTCCTCCCGGCGGTAGTCGAGCCAGGAGACGACTCCGATGACGATCATCATGACGGTGAACGCGGCGACCACCGTCTCGAGCCACATCAGCGCGACCAGGCCCGATCTGGCGACTGCCGGGTCGATCCGCCAGCCGCGGTGGCCGACGAAGAGCGCGAGGCCGGCGCTGGCTATCGCGACGGCCAACGTCTGGTAGACGGCCAGGAAGCGGTAGACGTTCTCGTTGATGGTGTGGATCTGCTGGAGGATGTACTTGTAGCGCTCGACGGCGATCTCGGGCGTGTCCGCGGGCAGAGCGGCGGGCACCTCCTTCGGCCGCCTGGCGCTGAGCCTCATACGAGCGTCGTCTCCGCCCGGGGGCGACGGACCCGGAAGGCTGTCACGCGAGCGGGAGAATCGGTCGTGAACGTGGTGAGTTCGAGGCGGTTGTCCCTCTCCCGGTCGATATAGAGCGACTCCATGCACCTGACCACGTCGTCCACGTCCGCCTTCCACGCCTCGGCGATGGTTCTGACGACCACGCCCGCCGCCCCGTAGTTGCCGTGCTCGCACCACCAGGCGCAGGCGCTCCACTCCTCGCCGTTCTCCGCGGCCTCGGTGAACCGCTCGTCGCGAGGACTGGGCACGATCTCCTCAGGAAAGACCCACATCGGATAGAGCTCGACGATCAGCCCGTGTGCCGGGAGGCGGACCCCGCGGCCGTCATACGTGAAGAAGGAGCGGCGATAGTTCGGCGGATCGAACAGCGTGTCGAACGCCATGAGGTCGCCGTACGAGATCAGCAGCACCTCCGACTTGCCGCTGGCCCACGCGACCAGGTCGTCCCTGTCCAGGGCGCCGTCCGCCGAGTGCGCGCACGGCAGGGTCTCGGGTGAAACGCCGAGACCGCCGACGAAATCGGCGATCATCCATTGGTGTCCGGGAGTGGCCCACGGACTCGACCGTGCGACGTCCACCTGCGACCGTGCCCAGTCCTGGAGGTTTTCCGGCCGGCCGAGGGGAAAGGACGTGAGCCGGTCGGCGGTCATGGGGAAGCCCTGGAAAGCTCCCATGGTGTAGAGGAAAGCAGACGACTGCAGGCCGCCGACGTAGACCATGCCCCGATAGTTGCCGTGCCACCAGAGGTCCTGCGTCTCCGACGCTTCCCTCCCGGAAAGCAGCATCGCCCGGCCGATGGTGTTTCCGTCGTCGTCCAGGACGCGGGTCTCGTGGTCGATGAAAAGCTTCTCATGCTGCTCGTAGAGCATGCGCTGCATGTAATCCATGTCGGAGCGCCGGTAGAGACGCTGAAAGAGTTCCGCGGCCGGGATGTCCAACCAGTCGCCGGCCGCGATGACGTGTCTCGGCGCGGGATCGTCCGGGCCCTTCACGGAGACGTCGACCTCGGACAGCGCGCACATCCGGTTGATCAGCTCGTGCAGCAGCTCCGTGTGGCCGACGCGTTTGCTGTTCGTGCGGAAGATTCCCTTGATGTTGCGGGGGTCCTCCCGCAGCCGGGCTCTCACCACGGTGCCCGGTTTCCTGAGGCACTCCTCGAACTCCGCCTCCCGCAACAGCGGGCGACCACCCGACAGCCCGCGCCTGAACTCGAGCACGTGGGTCGAGCGCGCGGCCTCTCCCAATGCCAGGCTGCGGACCTGCACCTCGTCGGCGACCATGAAGATCGCGAAGAAGCCGATGCCGAACTTGCCCGTGGGCGTGAAGCCCTTGGCCTGGAGCCCGGGGAACTCCTCGACGGTCGCGGCCGAGCGCCAGTGCGAGTGCCCGAAGTCGGTGAGTGCGGCCACCATGGTCTCGGGACGCATGCCGATCCCCTGGTCGGCCACTTCCAGCCACCAGTCGTCACCGCACTGCTCCAGGGTGATCGTCACAGGCGACATCCGGATCGACCCCTCGAAGGCGGCGCGGGCCTTGACGGCGTCGCCGGCATTCGCGATCAGCTCCCTGAGGGCGATGTCCGGGCGGTTGCCGTACATGTCGCGGCCGCCGATGTTCGAGATCACCTGCACCGTGTCGGTGACGCGAAGACGCGCGTCGAGGGGTCTCCAGCCGTCCGTGGGAATGGACCTGGCCAGCCGCTCGGGGGAGTCGGCGCCCACCACCGACCGGACTCTGAAACGCTGCCTGCCGCTGTCCGCCAGGAGGGCGTCTACGTGCCGGAGCTCGTCGTTGATGAGCTGAATGGTCTCGAAGGCGAGCCACCAGGCCTCGGTCTCGTCCCGGCTGAACGGTGCCGAAGCGGTGTACTCCAGCCGATCGTCCACCACGCGCGGTCGGAACAGGCGCTCCTGGAAGAACCAGTGATTGCGCGAGGTCCCGGACGGCCGTCTGAAGGCGTGCAGGAGCATCGGAGCCCTGCGGTAGTCGATGTGCGCGGCGTCCGCCAGGCGCAGCATGCAGGCCAGCTTCAGCGGATCCACGTCCCACGTCGGCGGGTGCAGCGGGCACGACCCCTGCCGCTGGGCCAGCCGCTGCAGCTCGGACACCCCCCACCAGTGGCTGTGTGCGATCCGGCCGATCTGCGGTCCGAAGAACTGCCGGAGCTCCACGTCCTGCAGAAGGTGGAACGGTTCGCCGGAGGAGGTGTGGAAGACCTGGCCGACCAGCCGCTCCGCCTGCCTGGCATGGCGCAGGCGGAGCAGCTCGACGACGACCTCCTCGTGCGCCGCCCTGTCGAGGAGCTCACTGCCGGCGGCCGCCTCGGAGTTGCGCAGCCGATTCTTCGCCCCGGCCAGCAGGTCATCGTATTTGGGATCCGCTTTCAGGTCGATTCCGGCCGCGGAATACGAGGCCAACCCCATTCCGAGGTCGTGCAGCAGGAATGCGCCGCCCAGGACGAACGCTTCGGCCGGGTTGATGGAGATGTCTTCGCCGCAAATGAGGGAGGCCATCTCCCACAGTGCTTCCGCGTGCGCCATTCCGTGCTCGGTGAACATCGGCAGCGAGTGGGCGATCGACGTGGCCAGCGGTTCGACGGTTTCCCGGAGCTGAAGATAGGCGGCCCGCAGCCGTGCTCGCTCGTCCCCATGCGGATCGTTGTCGCGAGGCGCCAATGACCTTCGCCAAAGAGAGGTCTGCTCAAACGAATGGGGCATGGCGGCTCCACGTCAATTGTTTGACCTGGGCTTGACTATACCCTGCTTGATCCACTTGAACCGATGGAAACGGATATCGGGCAGCACCGTCGCCTCTGCTGCCCGACACACGTTTCCGTCGCCGCCTTCCACTGGAGCCGACCGTACGTCCGCGTGGCCGGAAGGGTGACCGGAAAGGAGGGCCTGAACTGTCAGTGGCCGGGA
>NZ_JBEXMT010000057.1:0-20528 GCF_040610675.1 Nonomuraea sp. NPDC003804 | reverse complement strand
CCCGCACCTCCAGCGCAGGGCCATGGCCGGCTCGCCAGCCCACCAACTCGCCGCCATCGGGCGCGTACCGCCCGACGCCGCCCGGCAGCGGGGTAGTGGCACCTCCCACCCGGACCGGCAACACCAGCGCAGACCGGGGGAGCTGGACGGTCGCCCCGGCCGCACGCCTCACGCAACCGCATGACCCCCGCGACGCATGGCCCCCCGCATGACCCCGTGACTCAGGACCCAGGTGTCCCAGGGCCCCGTGTCCCGGCGACACCGAACCCGGTTCTCCGCTTGACCCCGGTCTCCGACAACCGGTCTGCATGACTGCGGCAACTCGGATCACCACGTGATGGATCCGGCCACGGTACAGCCGACCGGCCTCACGCCCAGGCCATGACCAGCCGGGTGTGACGCTTGGCGAACACGCGGCCGACAGCCGGAACCGGCACCGCGACCTCAGCGGGATAGAGCGCGAAATCCGGACCGGGATGCCCCCTCCAGTCACGATCCCACGTCCGCACATGGCCATGAAGCCGCCGCATGAGCTCTGCGCCGCCGGGCCCGTGCCCGTGCACACCGAGCTCCCACCCGAGCTCCCACCCGCGTTCCCCGGCCCCACCGTCCACCGGAGCCTCGCGCAGCGTGAGATAGGCGAAACTGTCCGGCGTGATCAGGGCCGGGCAGTACCAGCGCGTGGCGGGCTCCACGACCCGGCCGCCGTCGCGCTCCCAGTCCCGCCAGATCATGCCGAAAGACTCATCCATGGTCACGATCCACAGGTTCAGCGAGTCGAACGACTCGCCGCGCCGCACGGTCACCCCAGTCCACGCCTCGACCCGGCTCGACGTCAGCGCCCGGTCGAGCGCGCCGACGTCGAGTTCAGGCCCACCCTCGATCGTCAGCCGCACACCACCATCCGCGACAACCGCCTCCTGATGCGGATGCACCCCCGCGCCCTGCATCGCGACGAACCCGCACACGGTCGGATCCAGCCCGACGAACCCGTCGCCCTCACGCACGAACGTGATCGACCTGGTGATCGTCCCGAACACCAGCGGAACCACCATCCGGCCGCCCACGGCCAGCAGGCGCCCCCACGGGCAGTCCCACGCCCCGACCGTGACCAGGATGGCGTCGAAGCCCTCGACCGGCACGTACCCGTCGGCCGCGTCCTCGGCGTCCCCCAGGACCACCGTCACCTGCGGATAGCCGGTCTCGGCCAGGAAACGGCCCGCCCGCTCGGTGATGAACGGGTCGATGTCCACGGTGACCACCAGACCCGCCGGGCCGACCACCTCGGCGATCAGCGCCGCATTGTACCCGCCCGACCCGATCTCCAGCACCTTCGCCCCCGGAAAGAGCCCGGCGGCCTCCAGCATCTCCGCCTGCAGCCAGGGCGCGCTGATCGAGCTCGTCGCCCTGCCCACGTCATCGCGCTTGGTGACGACCACGTCCTGCACGGAGTAGGCGGCCTCGAGCGGCGCCTCCGGCGCGAACCTCTCGCGCGGGACCCTCGCGAAGGCCGTCGCGATCTCGGGGGAGCGGATCGACCCCCGCTCGGTCAGCGCCGCGACCATGTCGGCGCGCAGGCGGTCGGGCGTCTCGGATGACGGGGCGTCTGCGGTCATCGGCCAACACTACGTTCGCCCGGCGACAGTCCCGGGCCTGCGGGCGAGGTACGGACAGCCCCGGCCAATGCCACCCGCAAGCGGCGACCCGGACCTTCCCCAGCCGCCACGGGGGATCAGCCCCCGCACGCCAGGAGAGAAACACCCCCTGCTCCCGCCGTACGCCAGGAAGGCCGGCGCAGGACAGGGGAAGGCAGGTGGACGGGGGCAGGCGGGTGTGCGGGCAGGGGCCGACCATGGGCGGCGTGACCATGGGCGGCGACCGCCACGACGAGAACCACGGCGAGGGCGATGACGGCCAGGACGGCGACGAGGATGCCCATCGCGGCACGAGAGCTCATCGCCGCGGGGGAGCGCACCGAGACGATGGCGGAGAAGTGGGGCACCCTCCGGCACCCCGCGACCGCCCACCAGGGCGGGACCGTCGCCACCACCGACACGCTCGGCACCCTGCTGAACCCTTGAGATCAGCCCGCCACGACAGAAGCAACGCCTTGTCGGCCGACTCCGCCCGCCCGCCAGGTGCTCACCAGAAGACGCCTCGACGCCGTCGAGACGGCCGACGCCATCCTCACCGCGCCGCCACGGAAGAACCTTCCGCGCGCACTCATGAACGGTCTGCGCCTACCGAACCGCTCCTGACCATCACCGTGCGCGTCGTGCGCGGCCCCGGCGGAGCGGCCGAAGCACCCGAACCCGGCAGCGGGGGAGAGGAGCGCGTCCGAACACCGAAAGGCCCGCGGGGCCGTACCCCGCAGGCCATCACGACCGGTTGAAGAACCTAGGACGTCAACACGCGCACACCAGGAGACTGCGGCACCGCCACGGGCGCCTGCCGTACGACCTCCACCGGCTGCTGGTGAACCTGCGGCTGCTGCCGCGCGGCGACCCGCTCGACACACCCGCCCTCGCAGTAACCGTTGGTGACGATCAGCCGAGCACGAGTCGCCGTGTACGACTCACGCCCCGAAGCGGGCAGAACCCCCTGGCACACCTGGCACAAGACCGCGTCGTTCCCCACGTGTGCTCCCTTATCCGACGTACGGACTACCCACACTATGCGACGCCCCCATCCCGGGTCAGCCTTTCCCACGAACCGTCAAAGCCTCCGTCAGGAGAGCGCGGCGAAAGCGCTACTTGACATAATGTTCATTATCGAGCAAACGTTGATCGCGTACGATCACGCCATGCCCAACATCGGAGTGCCCGAGATAGGCATCCTCGTCGCCGTCCTGGCCGTCATCGCCATCGCCGTCGTCCTCGTCGTGACAGCCGCCGCGCGCGCAGGCCGCACCTCCGTCACCCACATGACCACCAGCGGCCCGCTGCCGCCACACGACCTGGAAAGCGCCCTGCGCACACTGATCGCCGACGGCAAGCAGATCCACGCCATCAAGCTTTTGCGCCAGCACACCGGCCTCGGCCTCAAATCCGCCAAGGACGCCGTCGAGGCCATGGCCGCGGGCCGCGACCACCCCGCGCTGGCCCGCCTGCGACCGCCCGCACCCGCTCTGGCCAGGCCCGACCTGGCCACCAGGGTCCGCGAGCTCAAGGCCGCCGGCCGTACCGAGCAGGCCGTGCACCTGGTGATCGGCGAGACGGGCATGAGCCTGGGCGACGCCGAGACCTTCGTCCGGACCCTGTGATCCCTTACGATCGCATCATGACGAGCATGGGCTCCCTCGTCCTGCTGACCGTTCTCGTGACCGCCGTGATCATCTCGCTGATCGTCCTGGCCGTACGGCTGACGCGGCATCCGCGCAACCGGCTCCTGCCCAGCCTGGACATCACCGACCAGGCGCGTGAGCTGAAGGCGACGGGCCAGTTCCAGGACGCGGTCTTCCTGGTGCGCGGTGAAACGGGCATGAGTCACCGCGCCGCCACCCGATTCGTACGGAAGCTGTGAATCGACGCTAAACCGGACAGAAGGTGAATTCTGTTTGGTTTAGAAAACGGGGCGAACCGGACCTCCGGCCTGCCCTCGACGACTCACGCGCCCAGCCGGCTCCCGCAGCCGGCCCCGCAAAGCGGGCGCGGCGCCGCTCCCCCGCCGCCTCGTCGCGGATCATGCGAGCACATCGGGTCGCGTGACGCCCTCTCCCCCGGCGCGGCCCTCTTTCGCTCACGCCACAAACCCATGCGAAATGCCCGCTTTATCCCCTTTCGCCCAGATCTCGGCGCCGGAAAAATCGGGAATTTGCGCTGTTCTGTCACTCGGGTTTGCTTGGGCGTGTCAGCATCACTTGCCTAGTCGAAGGTTCAGCTCTGAAGGATGCTCCAAAGTGCGGATTCTGCTTCTTGTCTCGGCGTTCAACGGCCTGACCCAGCGCGCGTGGATCGAGTTGCGCGAAGCCGGTCACGAGGTGACCGTCGAACTCGCGATCTCCGAGGAGGTCATGCTCGAGGCGGTGTCCCTGGCCAAGCCGGACCTGATCATCTGCCCCTTCCTGAAGGACCGGGTGCCCGAGCGGCTCTGGCGCGAGCACCGGGTGATCATCATTCACCCCGGCCCGCGCGGCGACCGGGGACCGTCGTCGCTGGACTGGGCGATCCTGGACGGCGAGCGGCGCTGGGGTGTGACGGCCTTGCAGGCGGCCGAGGAGATGGACGCGGGGCCGATCTGGGGGTGGCGGGAGTTCGCCCTGCCGGAGGATCCGATGCGCAAGAGCAGCCTGTACAACGGCCTGGTCACCGATGCCGCCACGGAGCTGGCGCTGGAGGTGGCGAGCAAGGCGGAGGACCCGTCGTTCGTGCCGGCGCCGCTGGACTACGGGCGGCCCGAGGTGTGGGGCCGGTTGCGGCCGGCGATGCGGCGGGCGGATCGGGAGTTCTCGTGGGCGGAGTCGTCGGATCGGGTGGTGCGGCGGATCAGGGCCGCTGACGGGGCGCCGGGGGCGGCGGCGGTGTTGTGCGGGATGGACGTGCGGGTGTTCGACGCGCGGCTGGGGCCGCAGCTTCTGGGTCAGCCGGGTTCGGTGGCGGCGCGCCGGGGTGGGGCGGTGCTGGTGCACACCGGGGACGGGACGGTGTGGGTTGGCCAGTTGCGGCGTGAGGATCGTGGTGGGGTGAAGCTGCCGGCGGTGTCGGTGCTGCGGCGGCGGCTGGGGCGGGCTCCGGCTTCTCAGCCGGGGTTCTCGGAGATCACGTATCAGCGGGCCGGCCGGGTGGGGGTGGTGAGTTTCGACTTCTACAACGGGGCGATGGCCACCAACCAGTGCCGGCGGTTGGTGGAGGCGCTGCAGTACGCGGTGGCACAGGACACGCGGGTGCTGGTGGTGCGGGGTGGTGAGGTGTTCTCCAACGGGATCCATCTCAATGTGATCGAGTCGGCGCGCCATCCGGAGATGGAGGCGTGGATGAACATCAATGCCATCAACGGGGTGTGCCGGGAGATCATCGGGTGTACGGGGCAGTTGGTGGTGGCGTCGGTGGGCGGTAATGCGGGTGCCGGTGGGGTGATGATGGCGCTGGGGGCCGATCGGGTGCTGGTGCGGGAGGGGCGGGTGTTGAACCCGCACTATCGGACGATGGGGTTGTTCGGTTCGGAGTATTGGACGTATGTGTTGCCGGCGCGGGTGGGTGCGGAGCGGGCGCAGGAGTTGACGGGTGCGGCGTTGCCGGTGGGGGCGCAGCAGGCGGTGTCGATGGGGTTGGCCGATCGGGTGGTGAAGGGGTCGCGGGAGGAGTTCGAGCAGGAGGTTCTGGAGTACGCCGAGCGGTTGGCGGGGCGTGATGACCATGGGGATCTGGTGCGGAGGAAGCTGGCGCGGCGGGAGGAGGATGAGCGGCGTAAGCCGTTGGACGCGTATCGGATCGAGGAGTTGGCGGAGATGAGCCGGGACATGTTCGATGATCGGCGGGGGTTCGCTGCGGCGCGGCGGGATTTTGTGGGGAAGGTTAAGGCGGTGGTGACGCCTGAGCATCTTGCGTCTCATCGTGGTGTGTCTGGTCTCTGAGGTCACGCCTGTCGCTGCAAGATCTCATATGTGAGATATGTTGCCTCTTGTGGCAGATGACTATCTTGTACGGATCGGTAAGCTGATCAGGGACGCGCGCCAGCACCGCGGGTGGACGCAGCAGCAGCTCGCGGAGGCGCTGGGCACCAGCCAGAGCGCGGTCAACCGCATCGAAAAGGGCAACCAGAACATCAGTCTTGAGATGATCGCCCGTATCGGTGAGGCGCTCGACAGCGAGATCGTGTCCCTGGGCTATGCCGGTCCGATGCACCTGCGGGTGGTGGGCGGCCGGCGGCTGTCGGGCAGCATCGAGGTGAAGACCAGCAAGAACGCCTGCGTGGCGTTGCTGTGCGCGTCGCTGCTGAACTCCGGCCGGACGATCCTGCGCAAGGTGGCGCGGATCGAGGAGGTCTACCGGATCCTGGAGGTGCTGGCCTCCATCGGGGTGCGGGCGCGGTGGATCAACGGCGGCGGCGATCTGGAGATCGTGCCGCCGGCCCGGCTGGACCTGGCCTCGATGGACACCGAGGCGGCCCGCCGTACCAGGAGTGTGATCATGTTCCTGGGGCCGTTGATGCACCGCACCGACCAGTTCGACATCCCGTACGCCGGCGGGTGCGACCTGGGGACGCGGACGGTGCAGCCGCACATGAGCGCGCTGCGGCACTTCGGGCTCGAGGTGACGGCCACGGGCGGGATGTACCACGCCAAGGTGGACGCCTCGGTCTCCCCCAGCCGGCCGATCGTGCTGACCGAGCGGGGCGACACGGTGACGGAGAACGCGCTGCTGGCCGCGGCGCGTCACGACGGGGTGTCGGTGATCCGCAACGCCTCCTCCAACTACATGGTGCAGGACCTGTGCTTCTTCCTGGAGGAGCTGGGTGTGAAGGTGGAGGGGGTCGGCACCACGACGCTGACGGTGCACGGGGTGCCGCACATCGAAGTGGATGTGGACTACTCCCCCTCCGAGGATCCGGTGGAGGCGATGAGCCTGCTGGCGGCCGCCGTGGTGACCTCCTCGGAGCTGACGATCTGCCGGGTGCCGATCGAGTTCCTGGAGATCGAGCTGGCGGTGCTGGAGGAGATGGGCCTCGACCATGACCGGGGGGCGGAGTACCGGGCGGCCAACGGCCGTACGCGGCTGGTGGATCTGACGGTGCGGCCCTCGCGGCTGGTCTCCCCCACCGACAAGATCCATCCGATGCCGTTTCCCGGGCTCAACATCGACAACGTGCCGTTCTTCGCGGCGATCGCGGCCACGGCGCAGGGCTCGACGCTCATCCACGACTGGGTCTACGACAACCGGGCGATCTACCTGACGGAGCTGACGCGGCTGGGGGCGTCGGTGAAGCTGCTGGATCCGCACCGGGTGCTGGTGGAGGGGCCGACGCGGTGGCGTTCGGCGGAGATGATGTGCCCTCCGGCGCTGCGTCCGGCGGTGGTGGTGCTGCTGGCGATGATGGCGGCCGAGGGCACCTCGGTGCTGCGCAACGTCTACGTCATCAACCGGGGGTATGAGGATCTGGCCGAGCGGTTGACGGCGCTGGGCGCGCGGATCGAGATCTTCCGCGACATCTAGGGTGCGGGTCCGGGGCCGGCGGACGAGCCGGCCGGCCCCGGACCGGCTGTGCTCCGGCTGTGCTTTTGTCGGTGCCGCTCGATACGGTCGTGCCGCGGATCTTCTAGGCGAGGAGGGGCATGCGGCCGGCGGAGCTCAACAGGCTGACGGTGGCGCAGGCGGTCGACCGCTATGTGGAGCTGGTACGCGCCAGGACGGTGACGGGGGCGCTGTCGGCCTCGACGGCCGAGGTGTACGCGCGTGACGCGGCGACGCTGGTGGCGCTGGCCGGTGAGCAGACCGTGCTGGACGATCTGACCGGCGAGGACGTGGATGCGATCTTGCTGGCGTTCGCGCGCAAGCCGGACGGGCGGCGCTCCGGTGCGGGCGGGGGGTTGCAGAGCGCTTCGTCGCAGGCGCGTTTCCGGCGGTCGATCTCGGCGTTGTTCAAGCACGCGACGCTGGCCGGCTGGGTGCAGATCAATCCGATGGCGGCGGCGACGGTGACGGCCAGGGAGCGCGGCGGGTTGCGGCCCGAGCGGCGGGCGTTGACGCGTGAGCAGGCGCAGGGGTTGATCGGGGCGGCGCGGGAGCTGCGGCCGGCCGAGCCGGCGGCCGGGGGGCGGCGCAGGCGCGGCGACCAGCGGATGGAGCTGCGTGACGGGTTGATCGTGCTGCTGCTGTCGACGCTGGGGCCGCGGGTGTCGGAGCTGGTGCGGGCCAACGTGGAGGATTTCTACACCAACGACGGGGTGCGCTACTGGCGGATCTTCGGTAAGGGCGGCAGGACGCGGGACGTGCCGTTGCCCGCGGTGGTGGCCGAGGCGCTGGAGGCGTACCTGGCAGGCGGGCGGGCCGAGTCGGCCGACAAGGCGTTGCTGCTGTCGTGGCGGGGGCGGCGGCTGGCGCGTGGTGACGTGCAGGCGGTGATCGACAGGGTGCAGCAGGGGGTGGATCCGGCGCAGCGGCGTTCGGTGACGCCGCACGGGCTGCGGCACACGACGGCGACGCATCTGCTGGCTGACGCGGTCGACATGGACGCGGTGCGCAGGGTGCTGGGTCACAGTGACCTGTCGACGCTGGGCCGCTACCGTGACGAGCTGCCGGGTGAGCTGGAGGTGGCGATGCGCGTCCATCCGCTGCTGAAGCCGCCGCCCGACGGGCGTGGGTGATCGTCGGGTACGGCAGGCGGTGGCCGGCCGCTGTCCGTCCAGGGCCCGCGGTCGTCACGGGAGCGGACGCCCCGCTCCTTCATGACGTCAGGGATGCGCCTGCTCGGGGGCGCGTGGCCGGGGCGGCCGACGGGCGGCCATGATGGAGGCATGATGTCGGCTGTGCTGTCGTTCGCGGTTGTCGCGGGTTTCCTCACGATCGTCCCTGGCCTTGACACGGCGCTGGTGCTGCGTTCGGCGTTGACGCAGGGCAGGCGGCAGGCGTTCGCGACCGCCCTGGGGATCAACACCGGTGTGCTGGTGTGGGGGGCGGCGGCCGCGGCGGGCCTGTCGGCGCTGCTGGCCGCTTCGCAGGTGGCCTTCACGGTGGTGCGGTACGCGGGCGCGGCCTACATGGTGTGGTTCGGCGTGTCGTTGATCGTCAAGTCGTGGCGGGAGGGTCTGGCAGCGTCCGCGCCCGCGCCAGCCGGGGCCGGCGGTGGTGTGCTGGCGGCGTGGGCGCGGGGCGCGCTGACGAACCTGCTCAATCCGAAGATCGGCGTCTTCTACGTGGCGTTGCTGCCGCAGTTCCTGCCGCCGGAGGCGCCGCCGCTGGTGGGCGGGCTGCTGCTGGCGTTGGTGCACAACCTCGAGGGCATGGTGTGGTTCGCGGTGCTGATCGCGGGGGCGCAGGTGGCACGGTCGTGGCTGGAACGGGCGTGGGCGCGCAGGGTCGTCGACGGGGTGACCGGGGCGGTGCTGGTGGGTTTCGGGGTGCGGCTGGCCTTGTCGCCGCAGTAGCGCCGGTGGCGCGTGCGAGCACGACCTGGGGTGTGCGCGACCTGGGCGATGTGCGTGGCCTGCACCCGCATGACCTGCATGGCGGGCGCGGTGGTGCGGATGGCGGGCCTCACCGATGACGCCTGTCCCTCCGCTCCCGCCGCGCTGCCCGGGCGCCTCTCCCCCGCGTCTCGTGCCTGGCGCCCGTCCCCGTGTGTCCCTGACCGGGGACGTGCGGCTGCGTCTCTGCGCCCCCGGTGCCGCGTCCGGCCGGTGAGCCGGGCGGGCGCGCCGCGCCACCAGCTCGGCCCGGGGATCAGCCCCAGCTACGGGCTGACCAGCGCTAGATCGAGCAGCTCGATGCCGACCGGGGTGCGCTCGGTCGCGATCCGGCCCACCGACCACGGGCCGGGGAACCGGCGCAGCAGTGCGTGAACCGCGACCGCGAGCTCGTACCTGGCCAGATGCGCGCCGAGGCAGAAGTGCACGCCGTGGCCGAAGGAAAGGTGCTCGTTGGGCGTTCGGTCGGGACGGAACTCCTCCGGCTCGGCGAACACCCGGGGGTCCCGGTTGGCCGACAGCACCATGGCGATCACCCGCTGGCCGGTCCCGATGGCGTGCCCGGCGATGCCGGCCGGGCCGGTGGTGAACCGGTCGGCGCCACCGATCGGGGGCAGGAACCGCAGCACCTCCTCGATGGCATCCGGTACCAGTCCAGGGTCAGCCCGCAGCCGGGCCAGTGCGTCCGGGTGAGCCGCCAGGCACAGCACGGTGTTGACCAGCAGGGTCTTGGTCGTCTCGTGGCCGTTGATGAGCAGCAGCGTGCAGAAGTGTGAAGGCCCGGCTGACCAGTCGGCGCAGCAGGTGGTGCCGGGGCGGGTCCATCGCCGACAGACCGCCGAGAACCGGGTTGTCCCGGTGCGGCACGGGTTGCGAGCTGTAGCGCAGCTCGTCGGAGGAGAACATCGAGTAGTCGGTGAGCACCTGGTTCACCTCGGTGTAGCCGTGCACCACCCAGGCACCGAACGGTTCAACGAAACGCACCCCGTCCCCGGCGAGACCGTCCCGTGCGGTCTCCCGGTGCCAGTCGAGGATCTCCATGACAACGTCATCAGCCATGCGTCGAGTGTGTTAGCCCCGGCCGGTCGAGGCTTGGAGAAAACGGACATCCGGCAGCAACGTGGTCGGCGGCGCCCCCACCGCGTGCCGGAACTCGGTGAGCAGGTGTGACTGGTCGTAGCAGCCGCTGCGCACGGCGATGGCCGCCCAGTTCGGGCGCTCGCCCTTGGCCACCGCGGCGTGCGCGGCGGCGAGCGCGTGGTGCAGGCGCACCACGCGCGCGTAGGACTTGGGCCGCAGCCCGACCGCCACCATGAACCGCCGCCGAAGTTGCCGCTCGGACAACCCAGCCTGGGCGGCATGCCGGTCGACCGGCGCACCTGGCGCCGCGTGCATGGCCGCCAGCACGATGCGCACCCGCTCGTCGACCCGGCATTGCCCAGCCCGTGCCCGCACCAGTGCCAGCGCTCCTGCCAGCCGCTCGATCACCGGCCCGTCCAGTCGCCCGACCTCGATGGGCGCCCCGGCCAGCGGCACCTCGTCGGCCGCGACCCCGAACAGCCCGGTCACCGTCCCCGGTCGCAGCCGCACCCCCACCAGGGATCCGCCCTCGGGCAGCGCCCCCTGCCGAGCGCGCGTCTCCGGCCCGGCCAACCAGCACGCCCCATCAGGCATGACCAGCAGGTCGACGGAGGGCTGCGGCAACCCTCTCGGCACCACGTCGCCGTCGAGCACCCAATTTCCGGACACCAGGTGGGTCAGGTCGGCGGGCACGGGCGGAGCGGTCACCCGTGCAGTCAACCCGGTGGGCCGCCGCGTTCGCCAGCGATTAAGCGAACGGTGGGCGCGGAATCGAATCCCGAACTCGCCCCCTGCCGCCGCGCGGCCGTCCGGCGAGCTGTCGTGTAGGCAGGCGCACACGGGGCTCCTGGCAGGCCGAGATGCGTAGACAACACCTCAGCTACCAGGAGCCCGTCCTGTCAGCCCGTGGTGGCGGCGCTCCTGACCGGCTGGCGCAGCAGGGTGCGCAGCTTGGCCGGGTCCTGCTCCTGCGGGTCCGACAGGTACACCTCGTGATGCGGCCCGTTGTGGACCAGGCCGTGCTCCTTCATGTACTCCTCCATCGCCGCCAGCGTCAGAGGCTCCTCACTGAAGGGCCCCTCGTGCAGCAACTCCACACACTCGCCCTCGGTGAAGGTGACCACCTGCACCCGGTCGACCGCCGCGCCGGAGGGACGGGCGGCCTCCCTGGCCGCCTCCATCGCGCCGGGCTCGGGCGCCTGCGGCAGCGGCAGGTGCAGGTGCCAGCGCCACTCGGTGCGCGGCACGGTCAGCGGCGGGCGGCTGTCCTCCACCCACCAGCGGCCCTCCAGCGGGCCGACGGCGGCGTTCATGGCGCCGGCCACGGTGTAGAGGGCGGCGAGCGCCGCGCCGTACTCCGGGCCGCCCGGCTCGCCCAGACCGGTGACGGTCAGCGCGGTGACGGGCCCATAGCTGGTCTTCATGATCAATCCTCCAAAGGAATCTGCAGATGGGTGACGAGCTGGTCAGGAGGGGTCCGGGCGGGGTCGGAGACATACACCTCGCGGATCGGGCCACCTGCGGCCTGGCCGCGCTCGGCGCACCAGGCCAGCAGGGCGTGGGCGGTCAGCGTGACCTGGTCGTAGGGGCCGACGTGGGTGGCCTGGGCGAACCTGCCGCCAGGCAGCACGCGCGGCCTGGTCCCGGCGATCGGCTCGCCGGTCACCAGCGCCACCTCGACCGTGCACGGTTCGGTCAGCTCGACGGGGAACAACCCGATCAGCTGCGGCTCCCGCACGGCCGTACCGGCTGCCGCCAGGAGGCGGGCCACACAGGCGGAGGTGGCGCGGGCGATGTCCAGGTCGCCCGCGGCCTGCTCCCCCGTCACCGCCACCAGCCGTGACGGCTCCTCCACCTCGACCACCTGCGCGGCCGGCAGCCCTTCGCTCATGACCCTTTCGAGGGCGGCCAGCGTGCGCTGCCGCCTTTGAAGCTCGGCCTCCAGGTCGTCGCGGACCCGGCCGAGCGCGCCTTCGGTTCCTGACAGGACCTGGCCGATGACCGCCAGCGGGACGTCCAGCGAACGCAACAACCCGATCGACAGCGCCTGGCGGGCCTGGGACGGGTGATAGTAGCGGTAGCCGCTGTCGTCGTCGATGTGGGCGGGCCGCAGCAGGCCGAGCTCGGCGTAGTGGCGCAGTTGCTTGACGCTGAGCCTGCTGAGGCGGGCGAACTGCCCGATCGGCAGAAGATCCATGGCTCAAGCATGGACTCTCCCACCGAGGGAGAGTCCAGCCGACGTTGACCCTCACGTAGCGGGAGGGTCCATGCTGGGGGCATGAGTTTGTCCGTGGGGCAGGTCTCGCGCCTGGCGGGGGTGACGGTGCGGACCCTGCACCACTACGACGAGATCGGGCTGCTGTCGCCGAGCCGGCGCAGCCAGGCGGTCTACCGCCGCTACGACGATTCCGACCTCGAACGGCTGCAGCAGGTGCTGTTCTACCGGGAGCTCGGCTTCGGCCTGGAGGAGATCACCGGCATCCTCGACGAACCCGGCAGCGACGAGATGACGCACCTGCGCCGCCAGCACGAGCTGCTCACCGCGCGCATCGACCGGCTGCGCCAGATGGTGGCGGCCGTGGAGGTCGCGATGGAGGCGCACACCATGAACATCACGCTGACGCCCGAGGAACGCCTGGAGGTCTTCGGCGACTTCCGGCCCGAAGCCTACGCGGCGGAGGCGCAGCGGCGCTGGGGCGACAGCCCCCTCTACGCCGAAAGCCGCCGCCGCGTCGCCTCCTACACCAAGGCCGACTGGGTGCGGCAGCGCGGCGAGGCCGAGGCGATCACCGCCGACCTGGTGGAGGCGTTGCAAGCCGGGCTGCCCGCCGGCAGCGGGCAGGTGATGGAACTGGCCGAGCGGCACCGCCTGCACATCAGCCGCTGGTTCTACCCGTGCTCGCCCGACGTCCACCGGGGCCTGGGCGAGCTGTATGTGAACGACCCGCGGTTCACCGCGACGTTCGAGGCGCAGGCGCCGGGCCTTGCCGCCTACCTGGGTGAAGCCATCCGGGCCAACACCGCCCGCCTGCGGGACGCGTGAGCAGGCGGGCGGTACGGCCGGGCGGGCCGGCCGTCAGCGGACCGTCGAAGGCCGCCGGGCAGCGGCTAAGGGCCGGGGGTGCCGATGACGACGGTGGCCTCCATCTCCTCGCAGGTGACCACGCGGGCGCGCAACCCGCTGCTGGTGAACGTCTCGACGGCCTGCGGCGCCTGCCGGCGGCTGGTCTCCACCAGCAGGCTCGCGCCGGGCGCCAGCCACACCGAGGCGGCGTCCGTCACCCGGCGCATGACCTGCAGCCCGTCGGCTCCGCCGTCGAGCGCCACCCGCGGCTCGTGCACGCGGGCCTCGGCGGGCAGCAGGTCGACCTCCCGGCTGGGCACGTAGGGGACGTTGGCGATCAGGACGTCGACCCGGCCGCGCAGCCGCTCGGGCAGCGCCGCCAGCAGGTCGCCGTGGTGGACGTGACCGCCGAGCCCATCGAGGTTGCGGCGGGCGCAGTCCACCGCGGCCGTCTCGATGTCGGCGGCGTGCAGCTCGAGCCCGGGCACGGCGGTGGCGACCGCGGCGCCCAGGGCGCCCGACCCGCAGCACAGGTCGACCACAACGGCGGGCCGGTCGGGGGCGCCGGCCCGGCGGGCCAGCTCGATGGCCTGCCGGGCGAGGACCTCGGTACGGCGGCGCGGGACGAACACCCCGGGATCGACCGCCACGCGCAGGCCGCAGAACCGCGCCCAGCCCAGGACGTGTTCCAGCGGCAGGCCGGCGGCGCGCCGTTCGACCATGAAGGTCAGCTGGTCGGGTGTGGCGGCCGTGGCGATGAGCAGTTCGGCTTCGTCCTCGGCGAAGACGCAGCCCGCCGAGCGCAGGGTGGTGACGATGAGGGACAGCGATGGAGCCGGCATGGGCGCCTTTCGGGAAAAAGATCCTGTGGGCGCTCCCCGCGGGTCACGCGCGTGTGGCGGCCCGGGCGGCTGTGCGGTGGGAGCACCCAGCCTGACGTGGCGAAATGGGTCTCACCTCCTTGGTCGCTGCCGTGCTGGAGATCGCCACGATACCGGAGCGTCCCCGGCGCCGTCACCCGGGGTGCCCTGCGCGGCCGGCGCGAGGAAGCCAGGGCGTCGGCCGGGGTTCCGTCGGCCGGGTTCGGCCGCCTCCCAGGGGCCGCCGGGCCCGGCCGCTCAGCTCGCCAGTTCCGCGGTGAAGCCGGTCAGCAGCGCGGTGACCTGCTCGGGCCGCTCCAGCGGCGGCAGATGGCCGGTCCCGGGCAGGTCGACGCGCCGCGCCCCGGCGATCCCGGCCGTCAGCAGGTCCGACACCTGCTGGATGCCCGGCACGTCACACAGCCCGTTGACGACCAGCGTCGGCACCCGCACCTCGCCCAGCCGTTCGGCGGCCGCGGGGGCCAGGAACCTCTGGACGGTCGGCGGGCCGCTCCACAGCCGCTCGAACACCGTGCGGCACATCGTCACCGCCCGCTCCCACACCTGGTCGGTCAGGTCGGCCCGCCCCCGCGAAGGACCGGCGACCTGCCACAGCACCTGCGCCCGCGCCATCGCCAGCGCGTCGCCCGGCTCGACCTCGGCGCCGCCCTGCCGGTAGCGGGCCAGCCGCTCGGCCGGCACCGCGCTGTTCACCCGCTCGCGGGCCTGCTCCAGCATCTCCGGCGGCCAGGTGTGCCCGGCCAGCCCGGAGGCGATCAGCGCCAGGCCGCTGACCCGGGCGGGGGCGGCCAGCGCGGCCTCGACCGCGTAGGCGCCGCCCATCGAGCAGCCCACCAGGGCCGCCCGCTCGACCTGCAGCCTGTCCATCAGCGCCAGCAGGTCCTCGTGGTGGCACACCTGGCCGTCGGTGTCGCCGGAGCGGCCGTATCCGCGCCAGTCGTAACGGATCACCCGGTGGCCGGCGGCCAGCGCGGCGAACTGGTGGTCCCACATGCGGCGATCGGCGATGGCGCCATGGATCAGGATCACCGCGGGCCCGTGGCCCGCCTCTTCGTAACTCAGCATGCCGGGCAACCTAGCTGGACGGCCGCCGCCGCGGCGATCATGTTCGCCACCGGCGTGCACGACCGCGCCGCCGGCCGTAGGAGGCGGGGCGCTGCGGCCGACCCCTGGCGCTCCGCGTGCTTGCCGGACTTCTCGTCGGCGAAGATCCGGATACAGCCCGCTTCGGTGAGGGCACTGGTGGCAGGGGCTTCAGCGGGCACGCTCAACCCGAGCTTCGTCCCAGACCGGTTCGCTGCTCTCGTAGACGGTTCCGTCGGCGCCGAAGATGAGGAAGCGGTCGAAGTCGGCGGCGAACCAGCGGTCATGGGTCACCGCCAACACGGTGCCGGCGAAGGACGCGAGGCCCTGTTGCAGGGCCTCGGCGCTGGCCAGGTCGAGGTTGTCGGTGGGTTCGTCGAGCAGCAGCAACGTCGCACCCGACAGTTCCAACAGCAGGATCTGCAGCCGGGCCTGCTGCCCGCCGGACAGGGTCTCGAACCGCTGATTGGCGGCTGGTGCGAGTTCGTAGCGGGCGAGCGCGGCCATGGCTTCGTTCAGCGGGAGGGCATGCCCTGCTGTGACCAGTTCGGCGGGGGTGTGGCCGTGCAGGTCGGGCCTGGCGTGGGTCTGCACGAAGTGGCCGGGCACCACCTGGGCGCCCAGCCGTACAGAACCGCTGTGACGTACGGAGGGGACCGCGCCGTCCGCCGCTTCGGCCAGCAATCGCAGGAAATGAGATTTGCCCGAGCCGTTGGAGCCGAGGACGCCCACGCGTTCGCCGTACCAGATCTCGGCGTCGAACGGCCGCATCAGTCCGGTGAGTTCCAGGGCGTCGCAGACGACGGCGCGTTTGCCGGTCCGGCCGCCGCGCAGTCGCATCCGCACGTTCTGCCGCTTGGGCGGGCGCTCGGGCGGGCCTGCCTCCTCGAAGCGCGCCAGTCGCGTGCGGGCGGCCCGGTAGGCGGACGACAGCGCGTCGTTGTTGGCCGCTGTCTGCCGGAGGGTCTGCACCAGGCGCTTGAGCTTGGCGTGCTCCTCGTCCCAGCGGCGGCGGCGTTCCTCCAGCCGGTCGATGCGGTGCTGGCGGCCCTGAGCGTAGGTGGCGAAGCCCGCGCCGTGGACCCAGACGCCGCGCGCTTCCACGGTCACGATGCGGTCCGTGGCGTTAGCCAGCAACTGCCGGTCGTGGGAGACCAGTAGCACGGTCTTGGATGTGGCGCGCAGCTGATCTTCCAGCCATAGCTTGGCGGGCACGTCGAGGTAGTTGTCCGGCTCGTCCAGCAGCAGGACCTGATCCGGCCCGCGCAGCAGCGCCTCCAGGACGATGCGCTTTTGCTCGCCGCCCGACAGGGTACTCACGGGGCGTTCCCGGACCGCGTCGTAGGGCAGGCCCAAGGCCGCGGTCGCGCAAGTGTCCCACACCACCTCCATGTCGTAGCCGCCGGCGTCGGCGTAGTCGCTGATCGCCTGCGCATAGGCCAGCTGCGTCGTCTCGTCGTCGCGTTCCGCCACCGCTGACTGCGCCCGTTCCAGGTCGGCGGCGGTGGCGCGGACCCGGTCGGAGGCCACTGACAGCAGCAGATCATGCAGGGTCCGGTCGTCGCGGACGCTGCCGATGAACTGCCGCATCACCCCCAGCCCACCCGAGCAGGCCACCCGGCCGTCGTCCGGTTGCAGATCCCCGGCGATCAGTCGCAGCAGGGTGGTCTTGCCCGCGCCGTTCGGTCCCACCAGACCGGCCTTGGCGCCCTCGCCGATGCGGAACGACACCTCGTGAAGGAGCAGCCGGCCGTCCGGCAGCACGTATGTGAGCCGGTCCACCTCGACGTGTCCCGCCACCGTGTTCCTCCCTGCCGGTCGCACTTCGGACCAGGATCGGACCGTCGTTCTGGCAACCGGATCATTGATCCAGTGCTCGAACACCATACTAGACTTGCCTTCGCAAAGAGGAGGGACGCATTGGGAACGAAACACTCAGGATCGCCAGGGGACGTGTGGCTGCGGCCGCCGGCGCGGGCGGCGCGTGAAGCGCCGCCGCTGAGCCGCGACCGAATCGTGGATGAGGCCATAGCCCTCCTCGATGAGGAAGGCGCCGACCGGCTGACCATGCGGCGGCTCGCCGAGCGCCTGGGGACCGGCTCCACGACGCTGTACTGGCACGTGAAAACCAAGAACGATGTCCTTGACCTCACCCTCGACGCGATCTTCGCAGCGGTTGAGATCCCGCGCGCAGACAGCCAGGACTGGCGTGCCGGCATCACCGCGCTGATCAGCGGGTGGCGTGCCGTCCTGCTGGAACATCCCTGGTCGGCAGCGCTGCTCGGCCGTCCGATGCTGGGCCCCCATGTACTTGCCCGCAGCGAGTTCCTGTACGCCACCCTCCTGGATGCCGGGGCCACCGAGCCGCACTTGACCGCCGCCGCGTACAGCTTGTCCAACTACGTCATCGGTTCCGCACTCATGCAGGCAACCTGGACGGCCGGAGAGGAGCAGGCCACGCGAGCTGCCGCTCAGGATTACTTTCGCGCCAACCGTGACCGGTACCCCGTCCTGGCCACCCATGGTCCCCTCGCCGAGGACAGCGACTGGGAAACCAGCTTCACCTTCGGCCTTACCTGGCTCCTCGACGGCATCCAAGCCACCATCAGTGCCTCCAGTGCCGGCGGCGCTGCCAATGGGCCATCCACGAAGGCTGCAAGCCACGCCCGCCAGTGAGACAGCGGGACCGCAGCCGTGCGTCGGAGATGTCGGCGATCCGAGGCGAGAACTGGTAGCCGCAGATCGCGAACAGCCCGAAAACGATGTCGACGTACGACGCGGTGTCGGTGATGACGGTTTCTGGCTCCGGACCGCCGTCGCGGGCGTGGATGGCGTCCAGGACGAACAGCCGGGCACGACGAGTCACCCGGTCGTTGACGACGTTGAGCCAGGTGGGGCCCTTGTGCCGCAGACCGAACGGTCATGCCCGGCCGGTGTTTGCCCGATCAGGACGGCTCGCGTGCAGGAGCGAGCGCAGTTCGGCGGTGTCGATGATGTGGGCCAATCTGGGGAAGACGCCGGCCATCAGGGTCTGGTGGGCTTGCGGGTCCGGGTCGGTGACGCCGTCGGACAGGACGTAGAGCTGGTAGTCGCGGTCGGCGGCGTCGGTGACGGTGGACAGGACGGCGCCGCTGGTGCTGATGCCGGCGATGACCAGGGTGGTGATTCCGCGATCCCGCAGTTGCCGGTCCAGGTCTGTCGTCGACAGCGCGCCGTAGCGGGTCTTGCGGACGGTGATGTCGCCGGGCTCGGGAGCGAGGCCAGGATGTGCTGCTGGTAATCCATGACGAGCAGTGCGGCCGTCCGGGGGTCCAGCGCCGGGGTCGTGACGGTCATGTTGTCTCCTTGGGTGATGAGGGCGCCCTGACAGGCGGGATCGCACGCCAGGGCCGGACTGCATATGGGGCGCGTGAGCCGCGATGTGCCGCGATGTGCCGCGCCGCGACCCCACCGGCCACGGCGAAGCCTGTCGCGCCCATCTGCGAGCTCTGCGCGCGGGGGGCGAACCGCTCCGGCAGGGCGGCGCGACCCGATCGCGGTGACGGCCGTTGCGGCCGTCGGGGCGGCCCGTCAGGCGCGGCCCGTCAGGTGCGGCTGGGTGCCGGCTCCGGCTCGGCGAGGGGCGCCGCGGCGCGTCGGGGAAGCAGCAGCGGCGTCGCCAGCAGGAGCACGCCGGCCAGGCCGATGGCCGTGCGCGGGCCGAGCAGGCCGCCCAGCACGCCCCAGACGGCCGTCAGGAGCGCGGTCGAGACCTTGGTGGTCACCGACCAGGCCGACAGCGTGCGGGTGACCCGCTCGGCCGCGGTGCGCTCGAGGCGGTAGGTGGCGTAGACGGGGTTGAAGACCCCGCAGCAGAAGATCAGCCCGAGCTCGACGCCCATCACCAGCAGCAGCCCCCCTGTCCCCGGCCCCAGGAAGGCCAACCCGACGGGCCAGATCGCGCGCAGCGTCCCGGCCGCGACCAGGACCCGGTGCCGCCCGAACCGGGTGACGAGCGGCCGGGCCAGCCGCGAACCGAGCAGCCCGCCGATCGCGGGCGCGGCGAAGGCCGTACTGCCACGGCGCGAACCCGAGTTGGCCGAGCATCACAACGGCCAGCAGCGCGTCGGTGGCCATCACCAGGCCGTTGAACAAGGCGGTGTTGAACAACAGCGGACGCAGCCTCGCGTCGGCGAGGATGTACCGCCAGCCGTCGAGCAGGTCCCCGGCCCGCATGCGCGCGGCCTGCCGGCGCTCGGGCCGCGAGATCGACCTCGACGTGGTGATGCTGTTCGATATCGAGCGGGCCGTCGCCGCCATTCGCTCCGGCGCGATCGACGCGTCCTTCCGCGCCGTCGCCATGCCCGGCCGGCCCCTTCCCGAGGACATCGAATCCGTCCGGGTGCTCGACGAACCGCTCCAGCTCCTCACCGGCCCCGCCCACGCGCTGGCCGGCGCCCGGTCGGTGACCATCGCTCAGCTCGCCGGGCACCGGATCTGGATGCCCGGCATCGTCCCCGGGACCGAGTGGGCCGCCTACTACGACGACCTCGTCGCCGAGTTCGGCCTCACCATCGAGGCGACCGGCCCCAACTTCGGCTCCGACGCGCTCCTCGACACCATCGCCGACACCCCGGCCCTGGCCACCTTCATGGGCGGGCAGACCCGCCTGGTCTGGCCCGCCGGCCACGGCCTGCGCCGCATCCCGGTGACCGACCCCATACCCGTCTACCCGCACTCGCTCCTGTGGCGCCGCGACAACCCCCACCCCGCGCTGGCCACCCTCCGCGCCCACCTCGCCGCCACAGCGTCCACTGCGGCCGCAGCGGCCGGTCCCGGCGCCGCCGGGACCTGGGCGCCGGACTGGGCGATCCCACGCTGAACGCCACCCCGGCGGCCCTGACCGATCCTCCCCGAAGGCCCGATCCGGGTCAGGTGGACGGCCCCGGCGGACGCGCCGCCGCCGCCCGGCGACGGCCCGCGACGGTCAGGCCGCCGCCCGCGACGGGGCCAGCGCCGCCGACGTCAACGCCCTGGCCAGCGCCGGCTCGGTCAGAACGTCCACGTTGTCGCACAACTGGTCGATGCTGCCCGCCGGCGGCAGCGCCCGCACCTCCGGATCACGGATCGACTCCAGCAACGCCGCCGCGAACCGGTCCCCGCCGATCACCCGGAACGGCCGCGCGTGAAAACGCCGCACCGCCGGATCGAGCGGCGCCGTCAACGCGATCCTGTTGTGCACGGCGGCCAGCCGCTCGTAGGCCGAGCACAGCGCCTGCTCCCGCTCACCCCAGGAGCGGGCCGCCACCGCCCCGGCCAG
>NZ_JBEXMT010000056.1:0-24215 GCF_040610675.1 Nonomuraea sp. NPDC003804 | reverse complement strand
TGGGGGCCCTCACGGCCCAGGAGGAGTGGGGGGGCGGGCGCGGCCGCCGCGGGGGGGGCGGCCTGCCGGGCCGCGGCCCGGGCGCCCCCCGGCCCCGCGGCCCATCTGAGGGACAGGCGCATGCGGGTCCTTTCTCGGGGGGTCTCGAGGGGTTCTCGGGGGGTTCTCGAGGGGTTCTCGGGGGGGTTCTCGGGGGGGTTCTCTGGGGGTTCTCGGGGGGTCTCGAAGGGTCGGTCCTGGAGGGTTCTCGCGGGGTCAGTACAGCTGGAGGAAGGGGGCGGCACCGGGGGTCTCCCTGTCGCCGATCCCGACCGCGAGGGTCCTGTCCGGGGCGGACAGCGCGTAGCCGCCGCCGAGGTGGCCCGTGACGTCGACGGAGTACCAGGC
Source organism: Nonomuraea sp. NPDC003804 (assembly GCF_040610675.1). Classification (NCBI taxonomy): domain Bacteria; kingdom Bacillati; phylum Actinomycetota; class Actinomycetes; order Streptosporangiales; family Streptosporangiaceae; genus Nonomuraea; species Nonomuraea sp. NPDC003804. Next base: position 23,828 of record NZ_JBEXMT010000056.1, on the reverse strand, counting down.
GGGGGTCTTGCCCGTGACGGTCACGGTGCCGATCGGCCGGCCGAGGGCGGGCCTGTCGTTCCAGGTCAGCGTCGCCTCGTCCCAGCCCGAAGCGGGAGCCTCGTAGAGGGTGAGCGTGGTGGAGTCGCCGTCGGCGTCCTGGACGGCGGCGCGGATCCAGAGGGTGGCCGGCCCCGTCGCGGCGGGCGGCGGGTCGAAGCGCAGGTAGCTGATCCTGGTGTAGCCAGGGTCCGCCGGCACGGTCTTGACCACGAGGCCCTTGCCGTTGAAGGAGGTGCCCGCGTGGACGCCGCCGCGCACGTAGGTGTCGGCGGCGGCGACCTGCCTGGCCTGCTCGCAGGAGGGCCCGGTCAGCGCCGGTCTGGCGGTCGGCCTGACCTTGACCTTCAGCTTGACGCCGGCGCCGAGCGCGCCGGCCGCGTCGACGGTGAACCTGATCGTCGGCGAGGTGGTCAGCACGGTGACGCGCGGGTCGGCGGCGAGCACCTCGCGGCCCTCGCGGGCCACCTCGAACAGCATCCGGCCCTGCTTCCACGTCGGATCGGCGACCGCCAGGTCGAGCGTGGCGCCCTCCTGGTGCAGGGTGACGGCGGCCGGGCCGTACGCGCGGACGGTGTCCTGGGTGGTGGCGCAGCTCCAGAAGGTGGCCGCCAGCCGCGTGTTGACGCCGTCGGCCGTGACCACCGACTGCACCGCGGCGGTGTTGTCGCCGATGCGGACGTTCATCCGCCTGGCCGCCTCGGCGGTCTCGGCCGCGCTCCTGCCCGGCAGCAGGTAGTAGGCGTAGGAGGCCGCGCGCGGGTCGCTCCCGTGGTCGAACCAGAGGGTGGTGTAGTCGCGGGTGAGCGGTTCGCGCCCGCCGGTGCCGATGTCGGACCACGCGCCCGTCCGGCTCTCGCGCAGCGTCTTCGGCAGGCCGTCCGGGAACAGGTAGCCGCCGACGCCCTCCAGGTGCATCCAGTTCTCGCCCTGGGTGAGCCGCCCCGCGCCCATCCGGTTCTCGACCGTCGTCTGCGCGGCGACGCCCGCCGCGGTGATGTCGGAGCCGAGCGCCACGATGGTGTCGCCGACGGTGAACCACGACTTGCGGGCCTTCAGGTCGATGGGCTGCTTGCTGTGGTAGTCGCGCTCGGCGATGAGGCGCATCCCGAAGGCCGACAGGTCGCCCATGGCCACGCCGCCGGTGTGCGGGTCGCTCTGGCGGAAGCCGTACCAGTTGGTGTCCCTGGCGGTGCGCGGGTAGGTCTCGGCGGTGGCGTTGGTGACGCCCGGCAGGCGGTAGGGGTCGACGGTCGGCCAGAAGCCGTCGCTGTACTGCGGGCGGTCGTTGTAGATCGACGTCATGCCGTCGCCGGTGTACCAGCCCTTGAGGTTCTCCCCGTTGCCCGCCTCGTAGGCGCCGACCCTGCTGCCGCGCGCCGAGACGGAGAAGGCGTGACCCGGCCGGTGGTGGACGAGGCGGTCCATGCCGGCGAACACCTTGGTGAGCGTCAGGTCGCCCCGGGGTGCGACGCCCTCGACCAGGCCGCGGACGAGGGAGACCTGCGCGACGGTCGCGTGGTCGTAGAAGGGGGCGGCGCTCACGTGCTCGGCGACGACGCCGGCGATGCGCTGCCGCACCTCCGCCGGGGCGCCGTGGGCGAGCATCGCCATCGCGGCCACGACCGCCCGGCCCTCGGCGAAGTCGTCGCTCGCCGGGCGGGAGATGCCGCGCCCTCGCACGTTGGCGAACATCTGGCCGCGGAACAGCACCGGCTCGAAGCCGTCGAACACCCAGGTGGTGACGTTGCCGCTGTCGGGGTCGGTGACCTGCCACGGCGTGCCGGCCAGCAGGGTGAGGACCCTGGCGACGCCGTCGAGCAGGACGGTGCCGTAGCCGCCGGTGTAGGCGAAGTAGAAGTGCTGGATGAGCGAGCCGTCGGGGTACCAGCCGTCACCGCTCGCCGTCAGGTCGAAGACCGGGCTGAGCTTGTCGCGGGCCATCGACAGGACGGCCGGGTCGCGGGCCAGCAGGCCGCGCCGTACCGTGATCGAGACCTTGTCCACCAGGTTGGCGCCGACCTCGGGCACTCCCGAGATCTTGCGCCTGGCCGGGTCGGGCACGAAGTGCGCGACCGTCGCCAGCACCCCCGCCCGCAGGTCCTCCGGTACGGCGTCGCCGAGCAGCAGGAGCGAGTCGAGCAGGTGGTTGGGGCCGCCGATCTCCCAGAACCACCAGTTGCCCAGCTCCTGCGCGCCGGGCCGGTAGCGGTTGTCGTGCAGCCAGCGCAGGGCCGCGACGGCCGCGTCCGCGGCGGCCCGGTCGCCGTGGTACCGCGATCCCGCGGTGGCGTAGGCGAGCGCGATGTCCTTGATTCTGGCGGCGGCCGTGCCGACGGTGGCGCCGTCGGTGCTGGTGGCGTCGGGCCAGCGGCCGTCGGCGAGGGTGGCCAGGTTGGCCGCGGCCTTGTCGTCCAGGGCGGCCAGCGGTTTGGCGTAGACGGGGTCGGCGGGGGTGACGGCCGCTCCGCCGGTGACCAGGTCGCGCCAGCGCTGGACGGGCGCCCCGAAGTCGTCAGCGGCGGGCGCCGCCGCGGGGTCGGCGCTCCCGGTGCCCGCGGGCGCCGGTGACGGGTCGGGGCTTCCGGTGTCCGCTGGCGCGGGCAGTGGGGCGGGGGTCCCGGTGTCGGCGGGTGCGGGCGCGAGGTCGGCGCTTCCGGTGTCGGCGGGTGCGGGCAGGGGGTCGGCGCTCCTGGTGTCCGCTGGCGCGGGCAGGGGGGCGGCGCTCCCGGTGGGGGCCGGAGCGGGTAACGGGTCGGCGAGGGAGGGGGCGGCGGACAGCGTGAGGGAGGAGGTGACGGTGGCGACCAGCAGGGTCGCCGGCAGGGCACGTCGGAGCATGGGGGGTGCCTCCCGGGAAGGGGTTCAGGCGGAGCGGGACAGGCTCGCGGGCTCCACCGCGTACTGGAAGGGCAGGCCGCGGGCGTATCGGGCCAGCTCGTCGAGCGCGAGGTCGGCCATGCGGGCCAGCTCCCCGCCGAGCGAACCGGCGATGTGCGGGGTGACGAGAACGTTGTCCAGGTCGTAGAGGGGCGAGGACTCGGGCAGGAACTCCGGTTCGGTGTGGTCGAGGACGGCGTGGAGCCGCCCGGACAGCAGCTCGGCGGTCAGCGCGTCCTGGTCGACGAGCGCCGCCCTGGCGGTGTTGATCAGGGTCGCGCCGTCGCGCATCCGCGCCAGCCGGGCCTTGTCGATCATGTGGCGGGTCTCCGGCAGGTCGGGCGCGTGCACGCTGACCACGTCGCTGCGGCTGACCAGCTCGTCCAGGCCGACGTGCGCGACGCCCAGGTCCTCGGTCAGGTAGGGGTCGCTGACCAGCACCTCCAGGTCGAAGGGACGCAGCAGCTCGATCACCCTGCGGCCGATCCTGGAGGCGCCGATGACGCCGACGGTCCTGCGGTAGTTGCCGAAGCCGGGGTAGCGGGCGTCCCAGTCGTCGTGGCTCCGGTCCTTGCGGTAACGGCGGGCGATGTCGATGACCCGCTTGTTGGCGAACAGGATCGCGGCGAGCGTGAACTCCGCGACGGGCTCGGCGTTGGCCGCCGCGGCCGAGGAGACGGCGATGCCGCGCTGCCAGACCGCGTCGGTGACGTGGTGCTTGACCGATCCGGCGGCGTGCACGACGGCGCCCAGCCTGGGGGCGCGCGCCAGCACCTCGGCGGTGACCGGCGGGCAGCCCCAGGAGGTGTACAGGACCTCCACCTGCGACAGGTCGGCCCGCGCGAAGTCCTGGACGACCAGGTCCACGTCGACGTCGGCGAGCATCGCCAGGCGGCTCCTGACCGGGCCCCTGACGAGCCGTTCGGCGACGTGGGCGCTCATGGCGACGAGAGTCTTCGGCCTTTTCACGTTCTCCCCCGAGAAGTCGTTCACTTGACGCTGCCCGCCGTCATCCCGGCCTTCCAGAAGCGCTGCAGCGACATGAACACCAGCAGCAGCGGGACCACCGACAGCAGCGATCCGGTGATCACCAGGCTGTGGAACTCGGGGAAGGCGTTGCCTTGCTTCTCCCAGCTGAACAGCCCCAGGCTGAGCGGGTAGAGGTTCTGGTCGTTGAGCATCACCAGCGGCAGGAAGAAGTTGTTCCAGATGGCGGTGAACTGGAACAGGAAGATCGTCACGTAGGCCGGCATCAGCATCGGCAGCGCCACCCTGGTGAAGGTCCTGATCTCACCGGCGCCGTCCGACCTGGCCGCCTCGAGCACCTCGCCCGGCACGTAGCCCGACGACAGCACGCGCGCCAGGTAGACGCCGAACGGGTGCACCAGCACCGGGATGAACACCGCCCAGAAGGTGTTGACCAGGCCCACCTGGGAGGCCAGCAGGTACAGCGGCAGCGCCGTCGCCGTGGTGGGCACCAGCACGCCGAGCAGCACCAGGCCGAACAGCTTCTCCTTGCCGAACCACGAGTACTTGTCGAAGGCGTAGCCGCACATGACGGTGATGAAGGAGCTCACCGCCGCGCCGACGCCCGCGTACAGGACGCTGTTGAGGTACCAGCGGAAGAAGATGCCGCCGTTCTCCTCGCTGACCGCGCGGATGTTGGCGATCAGGTTGAAGTCGCCGAAGGCGAAGCCCGGCGTCGAGTACAGGTCCGACAGCGACTTGGTCGAGGCGAACAGCAGCCAGGTCAGCGGCAGCAGCGTGTAGAGCGTGGCGACGATCAGCAGGACGTTGACCGTCGCGCGGGACATCCACTTCATCGACGGTTACCCCACCTGGTGACGACGTAGGAGAGCACGGCGGCCAGCAGCGCGAGGATGATCGAGGCGGCGCCCGCCTGGCCGTAGTCGTTGTTGCCGAAGGCCTCGTTGTAGGCGTACATGTTCGGGGTCCAGGTGCTGACGATGCCGTCGCTGACGTTGTCGAGCACCATGGGCTCGGTGAACAGCTGCAGCGAGCCGATGATCGTGAACAGCACCGTGGTGATGACGGCGCCGCGGATCAGCGGCACCTTCACCGACAGGGCGGTCCTGACCGCGCCCGCGCCGTCCATCCTGGCCGCCTCGAGCACCTCGGCGGGGATGGCCTGGAGCGCGGCGAAATAGATGATCATGTTGTAGCCGACCCACTCCCACAGCGCGATGTTGACCACCGAGCCGAGCACCTGGTCGCCGCCGAGGAAGTTGACCCCGCCGAGCAGGTCCACGATGGGGCTGATGCCGGGCAGGTAGAGGTAGAGCCAGATGAGGCCCGCGATCACCCCCGGCACGATGTGCGGCATGAACAGGGCGAGCTGGAAGAACTTCTTCGCCCTGGCCAGGCCGGAGTCGAGCAGCAGCGCGAGGGCGAGCGCGCCGCCGATCATCAGCGGGATGTACAGGACGCAGTAGCCGAGGATCACCAGGAAGCCGTCGGTGAAGGCCTGGTCCCTGAGCGTGTCGAGGTAGTTGCCGAGCCCGACGAAGACCGTCTCGGCGCCGCCGAAGCCGAGGCCGGACGACTTCTCGCTGAACAGGCTCAGGTAGACCGCGTACGCCAGCGGGGCCACGATGACCGCGGCGAACAGCGCGAAGAACGGGCCGACGAAGAGCAGGATCGCCCCCCGCCTGCGCCACGCCTCACCCGGGCCGCGCGCCGGTGTCTCTGGTGTGCCGGTCGTCATCTCCACCTCTTCTTCGCTGTCTGGTACGGCATGGCCGTCCGCCGCTCCCACGCCGCCTGGACCGGCCGCCGCTCATGGCCCCTGGCCGCCCGCGCGCGAGGGTTCCTTGAAGGGGGGCGGGTTCCGCCGGGTGGGTGCCGGGGGCGGCCACCCGGCGGACCGGAGCCAGGCAGGCGTGCCGTACGGGTTACTGCTGGGCGGCGACGTTGAGGCCGCGGCCCTTGATCTCCGTGACGGTCGCGGTCTGGACGCTCTCCAGCACGTCGGGGATCGTCGTCTCGCCGGTGCTCACCTTGCCGAGCGCGTCCTTGAAGGAGGTCAGCGTCTGCACCATGCTCGGCCCCCACGTCCAGCCGGGCTGGATGGTGCCGTAGGCCTCGGTGAACAGCGCGTAGATGTCCTGCCCGCCGTAGAAGGAGGCGTCGAAGCTCTTGGCCGCCACCGGCACCAGGTCGGCGATCGCGGGGAAGCCGCTGGAGGTGCCGGAGGACAGGCGGGCCGTCCACGCCTCGGGCGAGCCGGTCAGCCACTTGATGACCTCGACGGCGGCCTTGGTGTTCGCGCTGTTCTTGGCGACGGCGAAGGTGGTGCCGCCGAGCATGCCGCTGGCGGGCGTGCCCCAGTGCGGGACGGGCGCGATGGCCCACTTGCCGGACTGCCCGGCGTGGTTGCCCTTCATGACGCCGGCGCCCCAGTTGGCGCCGACGTAGCCCCACAGGCTGTCGTCCTCGAAGGCGGCGTTCCACTCCTGGCTGAAGGACGGCTGCACCTTGACGAGCTCGTCCTTGACCAGGCCCTGCCAGTAGCCGGCGACCTTCTTGGTGGCCTCGTCGTTGATGGAGACCTTCCACGCGTCGCCCTCGGTGCCGAACCACTTGGCGCCCGCCTGCCACGACAGGGCGGCCAGGACGCTCGGGTCGTCGGGGAAGAAGGTGGCGATGCGTGCCTTGCCGTCGGCCTTCTTGACCTTCTCGGCGGCGGCCCTGAAGTCGTCCCAGGTCTTCGGGACCTCGATCTTGTTCTTCTCGAACAGGTCCTTGCGGTAGAAGAACACCTGCGGGGCCGCGTCCATGGGCACCGACCAGGTCTTGCCGCCGAGCTCGACGAGGCTGAAGACGCTGGGCGGGTACTTGCCCTTGAGGTCGGCGACGTCGGCGGTGATGTCCTGGAGCGCGCCCTGGTTGACGAAGTCGGGAAGCTGCGGGTATTCGACGGACATCACGTCGGGGGCGTTGCCCGCCTTCACCGCGTTGGAGAACTTGGCGTAGCCGCCCGCGTTGCCCGAGGGGATCTCCTCGAACGTGATCTGGATGTCCTTGTGCGACTTGTTGAAGGCGTCGACGACCTGCTGCGTGCCCTTGGCCCAGCCCCAGAAGGTGACCTGGGTGGGCTTGCCCGCCTCGCCGGACGCGGGCGCGGATTCGCCGCTGCCGCCACCGCAGGCCGCGAGAAGGGTCATACCGGCCAGCATTCCGGCGATGCCGGCGGCGGCGCGCTTGCGTTCCATGATTGCTCCTAATCGCTTCCGATCGCTAGAGCATCATTCGCTCACAAACGAAGACTTGTCTAGATATCGATCAGTAACGAAATGAACGCGAAACATCAACCGCGCGGAGCGGTCGATTCGCGCACCCGGAGTTCCGGCAGCAGCGCCACGTGCTGGCCCGGCAGGTCCGCGCCGTGCTCGATGCGGCGAACCAGCAGGTCGACGGCGTTACGGCCGACCGCGGACTTGGGCGGGGCGACGGCGGTCAGCGGCGGGTCGCTGAGCGCGGCCACCTCGTCGTCGTAGGCCACGATCGACACGTCGTGCGGGATCCGCACGCCCGCGACCCTGAGATGCTGCACCAGCAGCAGCGCGTCCTCGTCGTTGTGCACGAGCAGCCCCGTCACCCCTGCGCGGACCGCCGCCACCACCTGGGCGACCTGCTCCTCCGACGGCCCTTCCTGCTCGACCCCGAACTCGCCGGGCGTCTCCAGGCCCAGGTCGCGCACCGCGGCCAGGAACCCCTGGCGCACCCTCGGCGCGGTGGGGCTGCTGCGGCTGACCATGGCCACCCGGCGATGTCCCAGCTCGGCCAGGTGCCGCACGCCCACGAAAGCGCCGTGGGCGTGGTGGGAGGCCGCCGCGTCGAGGAAGGAGGCCGGGCCGCCCAGCTCCGCCACCCTCTCCACCAGGACGGCGGGCACGCCCAGCCCGGCGAGCCACTCGACGTGCGAGGCGTCAGGCTGCCTGCTCAGCGTGAGCAGCAGGCCCTCCGCGCCGCCGCCGATCAGCTGGCCGACCTGCTTGCGGTCCTCCTCGTCGTCGTAGCGGGAGACGCCGAGCACCAGCCGCGCGCCCAGGTCCTGGGCCCGGTCGCGGGCGGCCTTGATCACGCTCGGGTAGTAGTACGTGGCCGACGGCACCAGCATCCCGATCGTGAGCGCCCGGTCGTTCACCGGCCGGAAGGCCGGCGCTCCCGCGAGCGTCCCCTCGGCGACCGGCCTGGCCGGCTCCTGGGGCAGCGTGATGCCGCCGTGCACCCTGGTGACCAGCCCCCGGCCCGCCAGGTGCTCGACGTCCCTGCGCAGGGTGACCATGGACACCTGCAGCCGCTCGACCAGGTCGGCCAGCCGGACCGAGCCGCGCTCGCGCACCTCGCGAAGGATGAACTCATGGCGTTGCTCGACGAACAAGGGGGGCTCCTAACACTCGACGGGTCCGATCCTAGCGAGGTAGCTTTCGTTCGTGAACGTATTGTTTCGTTCGATCAGTTCCCGGAGGCCGCGTGCTCACCCTTCCTGATGCCGACCGATCGCTCAGCCCCATCACGGGATGGACGCGCGCCCACTGGGAGGCGGCGGCCGACGGCCTGCTCGCGGCCGTCGAACCGTACCGCTCCCATGATCGCGCGTTGGTCGACCTGCCGGGCCGGGCCAGCTGGTCGCGGTGCGACGGGCTCGAGGGATACGCCAGGACGTTCCTGCTGGCCGCCTTCCGCGTCGCCGGCGGCGGCGACCCGGCGGTGCTGGAGCCGTACGCGGAAGGGCTGGCCGCGGGCCCCGGCGGCGCGTGGCAGCCGATCGCCGACCACAGCCAGCCGATGGTCGAGGCCGCCTCGATCGCCATCGGGCTGCGGCTGACCCGCGCCCACCTGTGGGACCGTCTGCCCGCCGCCGTCCAGGAGCGCGCCCTCGACTGGCTGGGCGACGCGCTGATCCGCGAACACGTCGACAACAACTGGCACCTGTTCCCCGTCGCCGTCGCCGGACTCTTCGGCGACCTCGGCCTCGACGACCGCGGCGCCACCGAGCGCGGGCTGGCCAGGATCGAGGCCTGGTACGAGGGCGACGGCTGGTACCGCGACGGCGACGGGCGCAACTTCGACCACTACAACGGCTGGGCGATGCACCTGTACCCGGTGATCCACGCCTACCTCGGCGGGCCCGCCGAGCCGTACGCCTCGCGGCTGCGCGCCTTCCTGACCAACTACGGCGCCGCCTTCGACACCAACGGCTCGCCCGTCTACCACGGCCGATCCGTCATCTACCGCTTCGCCGCCGCGGCGCCGGTGTGGGCAGGCGAGCTGCTCGGCGTCTCGCCCTACTCCCCCGGCACCGCCCGGCGCCTGGCCAGCGGCGCGGCCGCCCACTTCCTCACCGGCGGCCGGGCGCTGTCGCGCGAAGGACTCCTCACGCTCGGCTGGTACGGCCCGCACGAGCCGTCCCTGCAGGCGTACTCGGGGTCGGCCTCGCCGTACTGGGCGGCCAAGGGGTTCCTCGGGCTCCTGCTGCCGCCCGACCACCCCGTCTGGACCGCGGTGGAGGAGCCAGGACCCGTCGAACGCGCCGACCAGGCGATCGGCCTGCCGGGGCCGGGGCTGCTGATCCACTCGACGGCCGCCGACGGGCTGGTCAGGCTGGTCAACCACGGAAGCGACAAGCAGCCGCCCGGCGGCGCCCCCGACGACCCGCTCTACCAGCGCATGGCCTACTCGACCCGCACCGGTCCCACCACGCCCGCGCCCGCCGTACCCGCCGCGGCACAGGACGCGCCCGCCTCCCCCCAGGACACGCCCGCCTCCTCCCAGGACGCGCCCGCATCCTCCGAGGACGCGCCCGCCGACAACCACGTCGGCCTGGTGTTCGACGGGGAGGTCACCCCGCGCGGCCCGATCACCCCGCGCGGCGCCGGGCCGGGATGGGCCGCCTCCTCCTGCCGCCCGACACCCTCGACGCTGATCGAGTCCGTGAGCGTGGTCCACGGCCCGCACGAGGTCCGCGTCCACCGGGTGACCGCCCCGGCCGGCACCCTCGTCCGTCAGACGGGCTGGGCCCTGCCCGCCGCCGGCGCGCGGACCGTGACCGGCGCGGGCGAGCCGACCGGCGCCGGCGAGCTGACCAGCGCCCTCCTGCCCCTGCACGGGTTCACGGCGGCCACCGAGCTGAAGGCCCCCGGCGGCACGGTCTTCGGCCCCGACGCGGTCGTCCCCGCCCTGGACGGCACCGTCCCCGAGCCGGGAGCCGTCTTCGCGTGCGTCGTCACCCTCTCGGCGGCCCCCGTCACCTCGGCGCCACCGGCGTTCCGGCTGGCCGGCGGCAGGATCACCCTCACCTGGCCGGACGGCACCACCCACGAGCTCGGCACCGAGGAGGGCCTCACCCTCGTCCAGTTCGCTACGGCGTCCTGGGGACCTGGAACGGATCCACTCCCGGCGCGGGCGGCTCCCCTCCGCCCCCGCCGACGAACTGGATGATCGCCAGGATCGCGGCGATCTGCGCGAGCAGGAACGTGGCCTGTGACGGCAGGGTCTCCAGCCGGTAGATGTCCAGCACGTACCTGCCGACCCTGCTCCAGGGCGGCAGGACGTTCCTCATCGTGCGGGCGTCCACGTACAGTCCCGTCGCGGTCAGCACGGCCGCCAGGACCACCGCGCGTACCACGAGGCCGTTCAGGTCGCCCATGTCGAAGAGCTGGTCCAGCCCCAGCCTGACCAGGGTGTAGACCAGGTACGTCACGATGAACGGCAGGGCCTTGATGGGGCCGCGCCGTCCTGGTAGCTGGTCCCAGAACAGGCCGAGCAGGTAGCCGGGCACGAACCAGAAGGCCGCCTCCCCGAAGGCGAACACCGGCTGGGCGAGCCCGGCGAACCAGTCCAGCCGTCCCGGTCCACCCGTCAGCACGATGTCGTGCCAGACGACGTACCCGGACGGCACCGACCCGAGGGCGAGCGCGAAGAGCCCGGCCCGCCAGGCCAGGTCGGCCTGACGGCCCGCCCGCCAGGTGACGCTCCCGGCGCCCCGTGACCTGTCGGGGCCGGCCAGCAGGGCCAGGTCGAGCGGGGTCACGTCGGCGGGCAGCACCTCCCTGCCGGAACGCGGCCCCCTGCGCAGCGAGCGGAACTCGGCGCGCAGCGCGTCCGCTCCCTCATGCCAGTCGTCGAGCCCTTCGGCGGAGTCGAGCGGCTTGGCGTCCCACTCCCTGCCCGACCGCCGGGCCCACAGATACCGCCCGGCCGCCTTCCGCACCTGCTCGATCGTGCCGGTGCGCAGTTCGGCGTGGAGGGGCCGGCCGTCGGCGAGCCGCCGGGCCGACAGCACCCAGGGGCGTGTCGCCTGGAGCACCGCCCAGAGGGTCACCGTTCCTGCCACCAGGGCGACCGGCAGCCAGAGGCCGCCGTAGAAGTGGGAGTAGCCGAAGGCGTTGGCGACGAAGACCCACACCACGAGCGCACGGGCGCCCCCGCCGTCCGGGCCTTGCCGCGCCAGCGTGAACGTCCTGAAGCGCAGCGCCACGACCAGGACCGTCACCGGCCACAGCCACAGCACGTAGCCGGCGAACCAGGTGACCAGGTTGAAGGGCATCCAGAGCAGATCGGAGGTGACCGAACCCATGACCTCCTGGTCCTCGGCCAGCCACATGACCCGCAGGCGGTCCCTGGCCAGGGCGAAGCACGCGTATGCCGTGGTGAGCGCGGCAAGACCCCAGCTGACCAGCCACACCCAGCGCGGGAGGGCACCGCCGTGCTCGCGCAGGAAGGCGCGTCGCATCCCGTTGATCCACGCCGCCGACAGCAGCGCCACCAGCAGGAGATCGGCCGCGGCGATGCCCGCCAGGGTCCAGGGCAGCCCGCCAGGCTCGTCGTCGGGGAAGCCCGCCGTCAGCCACCCCGCCAGGCCCGCCCCGAGGGTGCCCGCCAGCACCGCGGACAGGCCGAGGACCAGTTGCCACCGGGGCAGGCCACCGGCCCACAGGACGGCGGAGGCGGCGATGACCAGGACGCCGCTCGACACGCTCCAGAACACCATCCGAGCCGCCCCGTCCGCCACCGGCGGGCCCAGCAGGTCGTAGGTGAGCAGGCGCACCAGGTGCAAGCCGCTGAGGACGACCGGCACCGCCACGAGCGCCCGGTCCCGCCGGCCCCACCGCAGGTGGATCAGCAGCCCCGCGAAAAGCGTGAGGAACGTCCAGAACTCGCTGAGCAGATCGCGGGTCATCCGCTCGGGATAACCGCTCATCACGGCGGCGCCCCAGCCGTCCAGATCAGGGGTCAGCGTGAACGACACCCTGGCGGTGACCGCCTGCTGCCGCCAGGTGGCGGTGTTCTCGCCCCACGTGCCCGGCGGCGGGCTGGGAGAGCTCAGCCATCCGTCGGGGTGTTCCACCACGATCTCCCGCCAGGGCAACCGCCACAGGTCCGGTTCGGTGCGCAGCACGAAGTGCCAGTGGCGATCGTTGACCTGGTAGAACTCCCACGGCCCGAAGACGGCGTCGGGCACGCAGCGCCACTCCGCGTCGTCGTCCCTGGCCACGTGCCGCACCCAGCCGTAGCCCGGAACGCTGCACAGGTCCTGATCGCCGAGCCCCTGGCCGTCGGCGACCAGTTCGATGCCCACCCTGACCGTGTCGGTGACCGTGACGCTCTCCTGCCCGATCTCGATCCGGGGCAGGCTCTCCCGCTTCTCCCTCCACCTCACCTCCGGGTCACCGCCGTTCAGCAGGCAGTTCATGGCCGCCTGGTAGCCGCCCTCCCTCGGCTCGGCCAGCAGGTCGGCCACGACGGGATGCGCGCGCGGAACGGTGACCACGGTGACGGCGGTGAGGGTGGGCGCGTCGACGTCGGTGTTGTCCACGTGGAGGCGCGTCGTGCGGACGGTGTCGCCGCGCGTGCCGTCGGGACAGGTGGTGGTCGCCGGATCGGGACCTCGCGAAACCATCCCGACACCGGCCACGATCGCCGCGGTGACCAGGGCCGTCCATAACACCGCCACGAGGGTGCCACGCATGTGATCATGATGAACCCGGCGCGGCCGGAAGGCACGCTCGGTGACGTGATCGTGACATTCAGCCGAGGAAGGCGCGCAGCAGGGCGGCGGTGCCCTCCAGGTGTTCGGCGACCGCCCGGCTGGCCGCCTCGGGGTCGCCGTCGAGGATGGCGGCGACGATGGCCTCGTGCTGCGTCGCCGCGTGCTCGATGTTGACCTGCAGCATGGGGATCGCGTTGAGCAGGTCGGTCACCCGCAGCCGCGCGTCGGCGCAGGCCGCGGCCAGCAGCGGGGAGCCGGTCAGCTCGGCGATCGACAGGTGGAAGGCCGTGTCGAGGCGGCGGTACTCCTCAGGGCCCGCGGCGTTGAGGTCGGCCAGGCGGCCGAGCAGCACCTCGCGCTGCTCCTCCGACAGCGACGAGCCGGCCAGCACCTGGGCGGCCCCGCACTCGACGGCCATCCGGAAGGTGAGCGCGTCGGCGATCGAGTCGGAGCCCATCTCGGCCACCGCCTGGCGCAGGTCGCCGCTGCCGGGCGCGGGCGGGGCGTAGATGACGAAGGCGCCGCCGTACCTGCCCCGCCGTACGTCGAGATAGCCCGCGTCCTGCAGCGCGCGGATGGCCTCGCGCAGGGTCACCCTGCTGATTCCCAGCTGGACGGCCAGCTCCCGTTCGGGGGGAAGCTTCTCCCCCTGGGCGACCATGCCCAGCTTGATCGCCTGGAGCAGCCGCTCCACGGTCTCCTCGAAGGCGTTGCCCGCCCGGACCGGGCGCAACACCGTCAACGGGTTCATGGCCCCCCTCGGCAGAGGTCTTGACTGCGGCTTACCAATGGTCTAACACTAGCCCAATAGCAGGGAGGGTGACTGTGCCGGGTGGCTTCCTTTCACTAGACGAGTTGCGCGACGAGGTGGCCGAGGGACGGATCGACACCGTCCTGCTGGCCCTGGTCGACATGCAGGGCCGGATGCAGGGCAAGCGCCTGTCCGCCCGATACTTCCTTGACGAGGTGCTACACCACGGCTCCGAGGGGTGCAACTACCTCCTGGCCGTCGATGTCGACATGAACACCGTCAGCGGCTACGAGATGTCGTCATGGGACCGCGGTTACGGCGATTTCATGATGAAACCCGATATGTCGACGCTGCGGCGCATCCCCTGGCAGGAGGGCACCGTCCTGCTGATGGCCGATCTGACCTGGGAGGACGGCACGGACGTCGTCGCCTCGCCCCGGCAGATCCTGCGCCGGCAACTCGCCAGGCTCGAGGAGCGCGGGCTGGCCGCCTACGTGGGCACCGAGCTGGAGTTCGTGGTCTACGACGACAGCTACGAGGAGGCGTGGCAGCGGGCCTACCGCGACCTGACACCGGCCAACCTCTACAACGTCGACTACTCGCTGCTCGGCACCGCCCGCATCGAGCCGCTCCTGCGCCGCATCAGGCGCGAGATGGAGGGCGCGGGCATGTACGTCGAGTCGGCCAAGGGCGAGTGCAACCTGGGCCAGCACGAGATCGCCTTCCGCTACGACGAGGCCCTGCGCACGTGCGACAACCACGCGATCTACAAGAACGGCGCCAAGGAGATCGCCGCCCAGGAGGGCAGGTCGATCACCTTCATGGCCAAGCCGAACCAGCGTGAGGGCAATTCCTGCCATATCCACATCTCGCTGCGGTCTGTGGACAACGAGCCGGTCATGGCAGGGAGCCGGCCGTACGGGCTGTCGGAGCAGGGGGCCTGGTTCATCGCCGGGCAGCTCGCCTGCCTGCGGGAACTCACCCTCCTCTACGCCCCGAACATCAACTCCTACAAGCGGTACGTGCCGGGCAGTTTCGCCCCTACCGCCGTCAAGTGGGGTGTGGATAACCGCACGTGCGCGCTGCGCCTGGTGGGCCACGGGCCCTCCCTGCGCGTCGAGAACCGCGTGCCGGGCGGCGACGTGAACCCCTACCTCGCGGTGGCCGCGCTCATCGCCGCCGGACTGCACGGCATCGACAACGAGCTGCCGCTGGAGGAGCCGTTCACCGGCAACGCCTACACCAGCGGCGCCGACACCGTGCCCCACACCCTGCGCGACGCGCTCACGTTGTGGGAGGGGTCGAAGCTGGCCCGCGAGAACTTCGGCGAGGACGTGGTGGCCCACTACGCCAACAACGCCCGCGTCGAGCTGGCCGCCTTCGACGCGGCGGTGACCGACTGGGAACTGTTCAGGGGATTCGAGAGACTGTGAAGATCATCAATCCGGCGACCGAGGCCGTGGTCGCCGAGGTCGAGCTCGCCGACGCGGCGGAGATCGACAGAGCGGTGGAGCGCGCCAGGACCGCCTTCCCGACCTGGCGGCAGGTCTCGCCCGGCGACCGCGCCCGCCTGCTGCGGCGCTTCGCCGAGAAGGTCGACGCGCACGCCGAGGAACTGGCCCGTCTGGAGATCGCCAACGCCGGCCACACGATCGGCAACGCCCGCTGGGAGGCGGGCAACGTCCGCGACGTGCTGCACTTCTACGCCGGCGCGCCCGAGCGCGACCACGGCAAGCAGATCCCCGTGGCGGGCGGCCTCGACGTCACCTTCCACGAGCCGCTCGGCGTGGTGGGCGTGATCGTGCCGTGGAACTTCCCCATGGTGATCATGACGTGGGGCGTGGCCCCCGCGCTCGCCGCGGGCAACACGGTGATCGTCAAACCCGCCGAGTGGACCCCCCTGACCGCGCTCCGGCTGGCCGAGCTGGCCCTCGAGGCCGGACTGCCCGAGGGGGTGCTCCAGGTCGTGCCCGGCGCGGGCGAGGTCGCCGGCGCCCGCCTGGTCGAGCACCCGGACGTCGCCAAGATCGTGTTCACCGGCTCCACCGAGGTCGGCAAGCAGATCGCCGCCACGTGCGCCGGGCAGGTCAAGCGGCTCACCCTGGAGCTCGGCGGCAAGTCCGCCAACATCGTCTTCGCCGACTCCGACCTCGACAGGGCCGCCGCCACCGCGCCCTACGCCGTCTTCGACAACGCGGGGCAGGACTGCTGCGCCCGCTCCAGGATCCTCGTCGAGGCCTCCGTCTACGACGACTTCCTGGTACGGCTCTCGCAGGCCGTCACGAACGTCAAGGTCGGCGACCCGCTCGACGAGAGCACCGAGATGGGGCCGCTCATCAGCGCCGAGCACCTGGAGCGGGTGCGCGGCTTCGTCCCCGACAACCCCTACCTGCAGACGTCCTGCCCCGACGGCCCCGGCTTCTGGTTCCCGCCGACCGTCCTCACCTCCGCCGTGACCGACCGCGCCTTCACCGAGGAGATCTTCGGGCCGGTGGTGTCGGTGGTCCCGTTCGCGGACGAGGCCGAGGCGGTGCGGATCGCCAACGACACCCGCTACGGCCTGAGCGGCTCGATCTGGACCCGCGACGTCGGCAGGGCGCTACGGACGGCCAGAGCGGTCGAGGCCGGGAACCTGAGCGTCAACTCCCACTCCAGCGTGCGGTACTGGACGCCGTTCGGCGGCTTCAAGGAGTCGGGGCTCGGACGGGAGCTGGGGCCCGACGCCCTGGCCGCCTTCACCGAGACCAAGAACGTCTTCATCGCCACCGACTGACCGGGGTCACGGCCCTCCGGCCCCGTCATGAGGCCCGGGACCCCCGCCCGGGTTCCTGGGCCCGCGCGAGAAGCAGAGCAACCACCGAGAGAAGGACATATGCAGCGCTTGCAGGACCGCGTCGCCGTCATCACCGGCGCCGGCAGCGGAATCGGCCTGGCCACCGCACGACGGTTCGCCGACGAGGGCGCGAAGGTCGTCTGCGTCGACCTCGACGAGCCGACCGGCGCCAAAGCCGCCGACGAGGTGGGCGGCCTGTTCGTGCGGGCCGACGTCACCAGCGAGGACGACGTGGTCAGGATGTACCAGACCGCCTTCGACACCTACGGCAGCGTCGACATCGCCTTCAACAACGCGGGCATCTCCCCGCCCGACGACGACTCCATCCTGGAGACCGGCATCGAGGCGTGGCGCCGCGTGCAGGAGGTCAACCTGACGAGCGTCTACCTGTGCTGCAAGCACGCCATCCCCTACATGCGGCGGCAGGGCAAGGGCTCGATCATCAACACCGCCTCCTTCGTCGCGGTGATGGGATCGGCCACCTCCCAGATCTCCTACACCGCCTCCAAGGGCGGCGTGCTGGCGATGTCGAGGGAACTCGGCGTGCAGTTCGCCCGCGAGGGCATCAGGGTCAACGCCCTGTGCCCCGGCCCGGTGAACACACCGCTGCTGCAGGAGCTGTTCGCCAAGGACCCCGAGCGCGCCCAGCGCCGCCTGGTCCACATTCCCGTCGGCCGCTTCGCCGAGGCAAGCGAGATCGCCGCCGCGGTCGCCTTCCTCGCCTCCGACGACGCGTCCTTCATCACCGGCTCGGAGTTCCTGGTCGACGGCGGCATCTCGGGGGCGTACGTTACACCGCTTTGACCTGCTCTCCCGGAAGAGATCCTCTCGGATCGTCACAGGAGGCTTCCTGCTTCGTCGCCGACCGCCCGTCGGAGAGAGCTCTCCTTGAGGTCTTCCATCAGCTCCACAGGCGTTTCACCTGTCCGCCAGCCCAGCGGCCAGGATGTTCTTCGCGGCGTTGACGTCCCGGTCGTGCACCGCGCCACAGGCGCAGGTCCACGACCGAACGTCAAGCGGGATACTCGCCCGCACGGCACCGCAGGACGAGCAGGTCGTGGAGGAAGGAAACCAGCGGTCGATCACCACCAGTTCCCGCCCGTACCAGGCCGCTTTGTACTCCAGCATGTGCCGGAGGCTTCGCCACGCCGCATCCGCGACCGCACGCGCGAGCGACGTGTTCCTCATCAGGTTGCGCACGGCGAGATCCTCCACGGCGATCACTTGGTTCTCGCGAACAAGCCGTGTCGTCACCTTGTGCAGGTGGTCTCGCCGCCGATCCACGATTCGCCCGTAGACGCCGGCGACCTTGACCCGCGCTTTCTCTCGGTTGGCCGAGCCCTTCGCCTTGCGCGCGAAGTTGCGCTGGGCTCTCGCGAGGCGTTTGCGATCTCTCCTCTCCGCCTTCGCACCGATGATCTTCTCGGCGGTGGAAAGCGTCAGGAGCACCGACAGTCCAGCGTCCACACCCACCGCCTGATCGACAGGCGGCAGGGGTGCGATCGTCTCCTCGACCAGGATGGACACGTACCAGCGGTCGGCGCTGTCACGGGAGACGGTGACGGTGGACGGCCTCGCGGCCAGGGGAAGTGGACGCGACCAGCGAACATCCAGCGGCCTGTCCATCTTGGCGAGCTTCAGGACGCCGTCGCGATAGGTGAACGCCGAGCGGGTGAATTCGGCGCTGGATCGCGAGCTCTTGCGGGACTTGAATGACGGATACCTCGCTCGTCCGGCGAAGAAGTTGGCGAAAGCGCTCTGCAGGTGACGCAGCGCCTGCTGCAGCGGCACGCTGGACACCTCGTTCAGGAACGCCAGTTCCTCGCTCCGCTTCCATCGCGTCAGCTCAGCCGAGGACTCCCCGTAGGAGACAGCCTTGCCGTGCGCGGCGTGGGAACCCCTGCGAAGATCAAGTGCTTTGTTGTAGACCAGGCGAACGCATCCGAAGGTGCGGGACAGAAGGTCTGCCTGTGAGGGAGTGGGATAGAAGCGATATTTGTAGGCTCGCTTCACGGTCCTCGCCACTCACCGCACCTTAGCTGAAGGCCAATGTGGAGATGGGCCATTCCCCGCATGAAGGACCCCTGCAGGAGTTGTGATGACCAGACCCTTGATCGGCATTACCTGTTACGTCGAGCCCGCGCGGTTCACGGTGTGGGAGATGACGACGGCGCTGCTGCCGTACATGTACGTGGAGCAGGTGGTGCGGGCGGGCGGGCAGCCGGTGATCGTGCCGCCCGCCGGCGATCCGGCGTCGATCGTGGACAGGCTGGACGGGGTGATCCTGGCGGGCGGGGGCGACATCGACCCGTCGCGGTACGCGGAGACGGCCCACGAGCGCACGGGATTTATCCGGACATTTCGCGACTCGGCGGAGTTTGCGATAGCGGACTCCGCGCTGAAGGCGGGCATGCCCTTCCTGGGCGTCTGCCGAGGACTCCAGGTGCTGAACATCACCCTCGGCGGCAGCCTCCACCAGCATCTTCCCGACGTCGTCGGCCATTCGGGGCACGCCCCGGCCCCGGGCGAGTTCGGGCACATGCCGGTCTCCGTCACCCCGGGCAGCCACCTGGCCGCGATCCTGGGCGAGGAGACCGTGACGGTCCCGCACTACCACCACCAGTCGATCAGGCGCCTGGGCACGGGCCTCAACGCCACCGCCCACGCCGCCGACGGCGCGATCGAGGCGGTCGAGCTGCAGGGGCGCCGCTTCGCCCTGGGCGTCCAGTGGCACCCCGAGGCCGGCGAGGACGGCTCGCTCTTCCGCGCGCTCGTCGAGGCCGCCGGGTAGATGCGCCTGCACGTCAGAAAGTTCGAGGGGCCCGCCGACCGCACGCTGCTGGTCGTCCACGGCGGGCCCGACTGGGACCACAGTTACCTGGTGGAGCCGCTGGACCGGCTGGCGGGCGAGTACCGCCTGCTCTTTCCCGACCTGCGAGGGTGCGGGCGCTCCCCCGTGGCCGAGCCGCTGACCCCCGACGCGATGGTGGACGACCTCGCCGAGCTGGTCGGGTCGGCTTCCCCTCCTCGCTGGTCGCCGCGACCCCGTGCGCCGAGGCGGTCATCCTTACGGAGGCCGGACACATGGCGCACATCGACCAGCCCGAGGGCTGGCTGGCGGCGGTCAGGCGCTTCCTGACCGCATGACCGACCACCGGGCGACCGGTACCTCAGGAGGAGACGTGACCGATCAGCGCGCGGAAGGCCGGAAGGGGACCGGCGGGACCGTGGCCGCCGCCGTGACCGAGGTGTTCGCGCCGCAGTACGTGGCGATCGCCATGCCGCCCGTGGTGGGGCTGCTCGCCGACGGCTGGGCCGGCCTGGCGTGGGGGCTGCTGGCCGCGGCGCTGTGCGCGGGCGTGCCGACGGCCGTGATCGCGCTCGGGGTACGGCGGGGCCGCCTGGACTCGATCCATGTGGTCGAGCGCAGGAGCCGCAAGGGGCCGATGCTGGCCGGGTTCGTCGCGGTGGTGGCCGGGCTCGCCGTACTGGTGCTGCTCGACGCCCCGGACATGGTGGTGGCGACGGCGGCGGTGATGCTGGGCTGGGTGGTGGTCATGGGCCTGATCACGCTCGCGTGGAAGATCTCGTTCCACGCGGGGGTGTCGGCGGGCACCGTCGTGGTGCTGGCCCAGGTGCTCCCGGCGCTGCCGGTGCTGCTGGCGGGTGCGGTCGTGGTGGCCGTGATCGGGTGGGCGCGGGTGCGGGTCTCGCACCACACGCCCGCCCAGGTGCTGGTAGGCGCCGTGACGGGCGCGGCGGTCAGCGCGGCGACCCTGGCGATCACGACGTAGGGTCGGAGTCCTTCAGCCGCTCCCGTACGGCACGCACGCCGCCGGCCAGCACCGGCGGGACGGTGATGAGGATGACCACGGCGTCGCCGAGCCGGTCGGCCGCCATGTCGAGCACCAGCCACGCGAGCGGCGGCCCGAGCAGCGCCCACACGCGGGCGTCCGATCTGAGGAGCCACCGCAGGCAGCGTGTCGCCGGGCGCAGGACGCTCCCGGCGGTCAGCGTCGGCCCGCGTACGGCCGCCGCCATCCGCGGCAGCCCCCAGAGCAGGTGCGCCACGAAGCGGGCCCGTGCCCGCCTGCCGGGCAACGCGTGCAGTTCGCCCAGCCACTCGGCCAGCCACCGCGCCCGGACCTCGGCGGGAAGGACGAGCGCGCCCACCGCGAGCGCGTGGAAGGAGAAGCGGACCTCGGCGGGCGCCGACAGCACCGCGTCGGCCAGCTCCTCCAGCTCCACCCTGATCCCGTCCAGGCCGAGCCGTGCGGCGGCCGGCGCGAACGCCTCCAGCGTCTCCCGGGACTTGCGGCGCTGCTTGTCCCTCGGCAGGAACTCCATCGTCCGCTGGTTGTGCAGCCGGTCGGCCAGCTTGAGCATGAGGAGGCGGTCGTCGGCGCACCTTTCCAGGTCGGCCGGGTCGTGGAGGGTGCCCATGCTGCTGACCAGCGTGACGATTCCCTCGCCGAAGTCGCGCAGCAACGCCTCCTCGGTGCACGCGGAGTCCTCGAGAACGTCGTGGAGGAGCGCCGCGCAGAGCATCTCGTATCCCGCGTCGAGTTCGGCGAGGATGGCGGCCACCGCCACCGGATGCCCGATGTACGGCTCGCCGCTGCGCCGTCGCTGTCCACGGTGCCAGAACGCGGCGACCGCGTGAGCCCGCTCGACCAGGTCGAGCTGCGCGGGAGGTAAGACCCTCGGGAGGGCGTCGAGGATGGGCCGGATGCTCATAGCGCCTCCCCGGTACGGCCGAGCCACCAGGGGGCGGGCTGTCCGCGCGAGCGATGCGCCCGTGCGATGGCGGCGCGGCCGTTCTCGATGCCGTCGGGGGTGAGCCGGTAGTAGCGACGGGTCGGCCGCTTCTCGCGGATGCCGACGCCGGGGTCCTCGTGCCGGCTCTCCACCCAGCCCAGGCCTTCCAACCGGCCGAGGATGGGATAGACGGTGCCGCTGGCCAGGCCGGTGGCGTTCATGAGTTCCAGGCCGTAGAACTCCCGGTCGGGAGCGTCGAGGAACGTTCCGAGCACCAGCTGGAACGTCATCGTCATCTTCGGCATAGCTCGAACTCTACATAGGTCCAGCCGTCCGGCCTGTCTCCCGAGGGCCACACCCTCCTGGCGGAGTTCTGACATTCGACTGACATTTGTCATTGCTGTGACAGAATGTTCCGCATGAAGGAGAGCATTCCCCTGGTGCTGCGCGACGCACGCCGTACCAGACGACGTCACGCGTGGGCGGCCGTCCAGCGGCGGCGGCTCGCCGACCTCGTCGAGCACGCCCGCACCCACTCCCCCTACTACCGCGACCTCTACCGGGGGCTGCCGTCCGGCCTCGACGACCCCGCCCGGCTGCCCGTCACCGGCAAGGCGGCGCTGATGGCGCACTACGATCAGTGGGCCACCGACCGGGAGGTGACGCTTGAGCGGGCCCGCGCGTTCGTCGCGGACCCCGCGCTGGTGGGCGGTCGCTTCCTGGACCGGTATCTCGCGGTCACCACCTCCGGCACCACCGGCAACCCCGCGATCTTCGTGAAGGACGACCGGGACATCGCCGTCAACTACGCCCTCGGCATGCGCATGATGGTGTCCTGGCTGGACGCCGGCGACGTTCCCCGCATCGTGGCCGGCGGCGGGCGGATGGCCATCGTGGCCGCGGCCAACGGGCACTTCCTGGTCTCGGCGGGCGCCGCCCGCATGCGCGCGAGCCGGCTGCGGCGCAGGACCGTCCGCCTCTTCCCGGTGCACGCCCCGCTCGACGCGCTGGTCGAGGCGCTCAACGAGTTCCGGCCCGCGCTCCTGCTCGGCTACGGCAGCGTCCTCGGCATGCTGGCCGCCGAGCAGGAGGCAGGGCGGCTGCGCATCGCTCCGGCGCTGGTGGAGCCCGCCGGCGAGACGCTGACCGGCGGCGACCACGAGCGGATGGCCCGCGCGTTCGGGGCCAAGGTGCGCGACACCTACGGCGCCAGCGAGTGCCCCTTCCTGACCGAGGGCTGCGCGCACGGCTGGTACCACGTCAACAGCGACTGGGCCGTGGTCGAACCCGTGGAGGCCGACCACTCCCCCACCCCGCCGGGCGAGCCGTCCCACACGGTCCTGATCACCAACCTGGCCAACCGGGTGCAGCCGATCCTGCGCTACGACCTCGGCGACAGCGTCCTGCGACGGCCCGACCCGTGCCCGTGCGGCGACCCGCGGCCCGCCCTCCGCGTCCAGGGACGCGTGGCCGATCTCCTCACGTTCACCACCGGGCGGGGCCAGGGCGTCATCGCGCCGCTGATGCTCAACACACTGGTGGACCGCACGCCGGGGGTCCAGCTCTACCAGATCGTCCAGACCGGCCCGGCCGGCCTGCGCGTACGGCTGCGCGCCACGCCGGAGGCGGACCCGGAGAGGGTGTGGCGCGCCGTTTGCGAAGGGATCGCCGGCCTGCTCGCCGAGCACCGTCTAAAGCATGTCATCCTGGAACGCGCTGACGAGCCGCCGCAGCAGTCCGCCGGCGGAAAGTATCGGACGGTCATCCCGCTGAAGGATCCCGCATGACGTCACCCGAAGCACCCGGACTGCGGGAACGCAAGAAGGCCGACACCCGCGCCGCCATCCAGCGGCACGCCCTGCGCCTGTTCCGCGAGCAGGGCTACGACGCCACCAGCATCGAGCAGATCGCCCAGGCCGCCGACGTCTCGCACCGGACCGTGTTCCGCTACTTCCCGACCAAGGAAGCGCTGGTCACCCTCGACGACTACGACACCCTCATCGCCGCGGCCTACGCGGCCCAGCCAGCGGAGCTCGGCCCCGTCACGGCCCTGCGCAACGCCTTGCGCGCCGTGCTCACCGGCGTGACCGACGCGGACATCGCCGCGAAACGGGAGCGTCAGGCGCTGGTGCTCAGCGTCCCCTCCCTGTGGGCGGCCAGCCTCGCCAACATCACCAGAACCAAGCAGACCCTCACCGACCTGGTCGCGGCCAGGCTCGACCGCCCGCCGTACGACGACCGCGTGCGGGCCGTCAGCGGCGCGGTGTTCGGCATCCTGCTGTCGACCTGGCTCGACTGGGCCCACGACCCCGGCATGGACGCCCCGGCATCACTGGACCGCGCCCTCGCCCACCTGGAGAGCTCCCTCAACCAGGACCACCCCGGCTCGTCAGGGCTCGGCTGACCGGCAACCGGCCTGGCGCGTCCCCCCGACGCCGCCGGGCCGCGGGTCAGCATTCGATGACGTTCACGGCGAGACCGCCGCGTGAGGTCTCCTTGTACTTGTCCAACATGTCCCGACCCGTATCCCGCATCGTCTTGATCGCCTTGTC
>NZ_JBEXMT010000055.1:0-30152 GCF_040610675.1 Nonomuraea sp. NPDC003804 | reverse complement strand
GTTCCCACCCGGGACCTGCCAACCCCGCTCCATGCGGCTCGCCACCAGCGGAAACGCGGTGGCGAGCCTCTCTTGTTCACTCCGGTTGGTTACGGCTTCCTACGGCCATTCACGGTTGATCGTTCCCACTCCGTTCCCACGGATTCGGCCTCCGAGCGACCGGTGCCGGGCGATATGGAGTCGGTCAGCGACTCTGGCCCGGTTGTCGTGGTAGCGGGCTGCCTTGTGTTGGTCCGCAGTGCCACCGGGCCACTGGCCGCTGAGGAGTTGCGCCGCCACGTCATCCAGCTTGAACTGCTTACCGGTCCGTTGCAGGGGGCCTGCATGACCCGTTACTGACTGGTTGAGCTCGGTGACCAGGGCGGGATGGGCCACGGTTGGGAGGAAACCTTGGGAAGCGATGTAGCGATCAAGGAAGTCGTCCCGCCGGACTGGCCAACGAACAGAGAGAGACACCGGCTGGGCGATCGTGATCAAGGTCTGTCAGTCAAGGCCTTCGGCCCATACGACGTATGAGGTATGCGTGGCGTCCAGCCATTCCTTGTCGATCTCGTGGCCGACCATCCTGCCGATAGCGACCAGCGCGGATGTGAAGCTCTCGCGCGGATCGATGACAGGCACGCCGGGCTTGCGCTCGTCGATGTTGAAACGCAGGCCGTGCAGGTACGGGTCGAGGGCGTCCGGATCGCGGCCCGACCGGTAGTTCGTGTCGATAACATCCAGGACGGTGATTAGCTCACCGTCCTGGGCGTACTTCAGCGTATTTTCGCCGTGGAGATCCCAGCTGATTGCCAGCGCCCGCCTGTCATCGCGCGACAGGGCGAGCAACGCTTCATTCTCGGTGACGCGGTAGTCACCTATGAGCACGGTCCAGCCGCCGAGAGTCCCCGCGAACAGGCCGCCGGCCTCATCGCCGCTCCCGTCAGAGCCGGAGCCCCACCCGGCGAAGCTGTCCGGCACCGCGGTGCCAGGATCGCCGTTCAAGAGGACGACCGCTTCTTCGACTGGGATGCCTTCGCACCATACGGCGTAGAACTGCTGCATCGAAACATCGCTGGGATCGTAGGAGCGAAGCAGGTGAAACAGATGGTCCGCAGGCACGTTCAGCCTCCCAATTCGAATGATCTAGCAAGCTGCCGCCCGGCCCACAGGGCCGGGCGACACTCGAGTTCCGGTTACGGTGTGCCCTTGACGCTCACCCAGAACCGGTCACCGTTAGGCCGCGTGGTGCCCTCTGGTATGAGCACGCGGTATCGCGAGTAGAACACGGTCAGATACCAGCCGTCGCTCCGGTTGTTTTTGACCGGCACTCCGCGAACGGAGAAATTGCCGTCGCCCCATCCAGGGCCTTCCTTGACGGAGTTGAACGGGAACTCGTCACAGTCGCCGACCACCTGGGCCGCCCGGCATGCCTTAGTTCTCTCCGATACCTGGACCGCTCCCCACGTTCGGCCGTCCGGGTCAAGGGGGCGCGGTTCGTTCTCGTTGATCCGCGTCAGCGGGGCCCGGGCACGAGCAGTCGTCCCGTCCCAGTTTCCTGGGACCACCTTCTGCCCCTGCGCCTTCTTGGGCACTGTATCGTCGGGAGTGTTGTAGGCAGCCCAGATATGTGCGGCGACCGGCCCTCGCTTGACGTGGTCCACATCCGTTCGGTAAATGCGGCTCACGTCCGGGAAGATGCAGGCGCCCGTGTAGCGGACGCGCTTTTCTTCCGGCCACGACCCCGGGCTGCCCGGGCCCAGGGTAAGGTCGTCGCAGCGAACGGTCGGAGGAGTCCAGATGCCGTTCTGCCGGTCGTCGTCGAGTTTGCCCCACAGCGGAAAACTTGACGGCCCCACTGAGGTGACGAGGTCCTTGATCTTCACCCAGGGGAACACCGAGCACCTACGCACCTCCTCGCCGGAGCTCTCGGACTTGAAGCGGAAGTATCGCATTGTGCCGTTCCAGTCCTTGACAGGAGCCTCCCGATCACCATTTATCGTCTTGGCGCATGTCGAGCCGCTGGAGCCCGGCTTGGACGTCACCGACAGCTCAAGCCGCGAGTTCCCGATGCCGGTCTCCAATTGGAAGTCGACCTGGTCGAATGCGACCCACATGGAGAACTCCTGCGGGGTCAGGGGGCCGGTTACGCCGTCGCTTCCCGGATTGCGGATCCCGCTTCCGTCACGTGTCCCCAGGTACGTGTTGATCACTGTGGTCGACCGCATCATCAGGTCTAGGCCCGGCGAGCCGTCGGGGAGCTTCAGCCTGACCTTCTTGCTTGTGCCGGTGTCAGGGTCAATGTCGTTGACCCACACACTGATCCCGAACCATCTGACGGAGCAGCCGCTGAAGACGGTGGCGTCCGTCCAGATTCCCCAGATGGCCTCCTTGGGGCCTTTCGCCCGGCAGGTGTCGAGGGAGAAGTGCCGATAGTTGACCTCGTACGGGTCGGGCTCGTTCTGCGTTGCCGACTCGGTCACCTCAGCTGTGGCTGTGGCTGTGGCCGGTGGTGTGGCCGCCGCTGCGGTTGAACTTGCGGCCAGCGAGCCGACCTCGTCCGCGGTGAGTGGCCGCTGGTAGGTACGCAGCTCATCCAGGTCGCCCCGCATGCTGCTGCCCAGCGTCATGGCTTGCTCGGCATGCCATCCGGCAAAGCTCAACGACTGGGTCTTCACCAGCTTCCCGTCGAGGTACAGAGTGGCGGTTTTGGCCGCGGCATCGTAGACACCCACCAGGTGGAACCAGGTGCCAACGGGTGGTTCGACGCCCGACAGCACCCCCTCGTTGATGGCGGCCGCGCTGTCCGCGCTGGTCAGGGTGAACACTAGGCCGTGGTCAGCGGTGTTACCCAAGCGGAAGGGAGCTTGGTGGACACCTCGCTGCTCAGCGACGCTGTAGTTGCCGTCCTTGTCCGCCCAGCGCAGCCATGCGGCGACGGTGAAGCTCTGGTCGCTGCGGATGACCGGGCCTGCCGTCTGGGCCAGTGGTTCCTCTCCTGGATTGACGGTGTCCACGGCGAGCAATTGCCATTCCGACCAGTTGGACACACGTTCGCCAGCGACCGCGCGGGCGCGCCAGCGGACCTTCCATCCGTCAGTCAGCTTGCCCGCCGGGACGCTGCCGCTGGCTTGGCGTTCCCGGCGTTCCTGTCGCTGATGCGGTCGGACCGGGCGCGGAACACGAACCCGACCACGGACCCGCTGGCGACCCTTGTCTCGGACGGCTCCAACCACGCGCTGGCCAGCGACCCGGACTTCCAGGACGGGATGCTGCCGCTGATGTTCCCGTTCCATGGCGGTGGTGACGAGTTCAGGTCGAGGCCCGCGTTCGAGGATCCCGCGCACGCGGTTACGGCCGGCGGCTACCATCACGGGCTCGGCGTCCATCCCGGCTGGACGCCGCCGCCCTCGCTCCTTATGCGCAACAACGGCAGCAAGGGAGACGGGCGCGAGCACGTCACTCCGACCACCGAGCACATGCGCACGGTCACCACGACCGGGCACCAGTCGCTGGTCACCGCCCCGTCCGTCCTGCCCATGCCCGAGACGCTGCTGATGGCCTACTACGGCAACGGACGCGTGCAGGGCGTGAACGAGCCGGTTGGGACAGTGCCCACCCGCGATCGGTGGGCGCTGCTTACCGCAGACGGCCAGATCGATGTGTCGTCCATCCTGCTCCGGATGCTCAGGATTCCCGAGTTCCGGCGGGCGCAGTCGTTCCCCGACCACTACAAGTTCGTCGCCGACACCGCGCGCGACAAGGTCAAGCTCATCGGCAACGCGGTCCCGCCGTCCATGGCCGAGGTCCTGACCTGCGCCATCATCGAGGCGATTCTCGGCATCAAGCTGCCCAGGTTCGAGTACTGCTTCGCCGCCTGATAGCGGTAACGCAATCTGCCCAGCCGTGGCGGCGGCGGGGCAGATTGCGTTACCGCCGAAATGCTCACCCTTGAGGCGGTCCCGCTGTCAGGAGCCGCCCGAAAGCGAGAAAGGTAGGGCTGGCGACACTACGAATCGTGCCGCCAACTCCAGACGTGCGCTTGGCTGGAGATTCGGCGCCCGCACCCTACGTCAGGCACTGTTGCATGGTCTTCCGTCGCGAGCCCGTGATCGGGCAGACTCGGAGCTCGCGGCCTGTCTCGTCGACGACCTTCCTGCGTCCCAAGGGCCGCTCGAGCAGGACGGGCACTTCGACGCCACGGAGGATGTCGAGCACGGCAGGCGGCCACAACTCGTCCCGCCACATCTCCAGCAGCGTGCGTCCGGGGGGCGGGCAGGCGTCGCGAAGCACTATCCGAAGCCGAACACTCGCCTCAGACTCGACGGCTTCGACTTTGTCGGCCTGGAGACATGCCGAGCCGCTCGCCCCGCCGAAGACCTGCAGGATGAGGACCCGTCCTTCCACCATGACCGTGTCGATCCGCCCGGGAAAGGGCGGTTCGACCGGCCGGGACTCCCGCATGCCAGCCACCATGGAGACGGCGACGGCCAGCACCAGGAGGCAGCACATGCGCCACAGGAAGGACGGGCCCAGGGGGTTCATTTCTTGTAGATATCCTTGCCGACGGCCTTCATCACGTCATGGATGTCGGTGAAGTAATTGATGCAGGTGGACCGGACAGGGCTGTTGTCGGCGTTTTCGCTGCCGTGGTGAATGCCCTTGGCCACCACGTATCCATCGCTCTTGCGGAAGGTGTAGACCGGGGCGCCTGAGTCACCGTCGATCGTGCACCTTCCGGATTTCTTCTACCTGAACCCAGCGTGTCGTGCTCGTCGGGGTCTCGAGCTTCCAGCCGATGTCGGCGACCTTGAAGCGGCAGATCTGGCCGTTGGACAGGGTATCCGGATCCGGGCTGGCGCCGCCGACGCAGTACTGGTCTGTATCTCGCGCGGGGACCGAGAATCGCCCGCCCCCGAATTGCTTTTCTGTTGAGTCCCTGCCACAGATGAAGATGGTGGGGCTGGTGACCCGGCCGAGTACCGTCTGCATCAGGGACACGTCGCCATAATAGGTCGGCTGGTTCGGCAGTTTGATCGTGCCTTGACCGGCCACCCAGTTCGTCCATTCGACGACACCGGCGCTCGTGATTCCGACAGACGCAACGCAGTGCCCGGCGCTCACCATGAGGTTGTCGGCCGCCGTCCCCATGGCGAATCCGGTCGTGCACGCCCCGAATGGGGTGCCGTCGGGCTTGGAGGAAGTGAACGCTGAGCCGCCGTTGAGCTTTCCCGTGTCATTCTGTCGGCTGTCCGCTACGGCGGAGGTGGAGGTGGAGGTGGAGGACGTCGTGCCGACGTCCAGTTGCGGTCGCTCACTCTCCGACCGCAGCCAGATGGCGACGTTGTACGTGCCGTACCGGTCCGCCAATGCCTTACGCAGCCCTGTGGAGGCGTCGGTGGACTGCACCACGACCAGGTTGCGCTCGGACCAGATATGGGTGGCGAACAGCGCGGTTCCCGCCGGGATCGTCGCGTTCAGATCGAGCACCTGGTCGGTGATGGCGTTCAGCGCCTGATAGCTGTTGGCGACCTCGGCATACCGAGGAGTGATCAAGTACGGAGTTTCCGCAGCGGGCACCGCGGCGGCCTTGGCAGCCGGTGCATCCTCGTTCTCGAACCCGATCGAGAGGGTCTCGTCGGCGTCGCCGTTGTCCAGCGCGGTCCCGGTCAGCACCTGGCTCGCGGTGTCCCTGCCCGCCGGCGTCGCGGGAGCGACGACGCGCCCGCTGGCCGGGTCGAAGTAGGGCGGGCCAGCGTGGTGGCGTTGGCCTGGGCGCGGTCGTCGGCGCCGGACAGCGCGTGCACGTTCTCGGCGGAGACCGGTAGCGCGTCCAGCTTCCAGTCCGCAGGCGCGGTGAACACTTCCACCCCGTCGGCTCTCGCCGGGTACAGGACCCCAGCGGAAACGCGGCGACGGGCCTCTTCTGTTCACTCCGGTTGATTACGGCTTCCTACGGCCATTCACGGTTGATCGTTCCCACTCCGTTCCCACGGGATTAGTCACGAGTGGCGTCCCAGATGCGCTTCATAGCCGCGTCCTGCTGTCCGTGAATGCACTTCGCGTAGACGCGCAGAAGAACGTCCACGCTGTGCACCCCTGTGGAGCGGAAACCCCCGTATGGAGCCATGTCGAGCCGGCGACGTGAACGTCCTGAAGCAGGTGATCAGTCCTGAGCGGCTGGACCTTGGCCAGATAATCGACTATCGTCGATAATCGATGAATAACGATGCGAAGCCGCTGGACCGGGCCGAGGCCGAGGAGTACGCGAGCTGGTTCAAAGCGCTGGCCGACGCCACGCGCATCCAGATCGTGTCGCTGCTGGCACGCCGCCGCGAGCCGATGACCGTGGGCGAGATCGTGACCGCCTCCGGTGTCGGCCAGTCGACCGTGTCGCACCATCTGAAGATCCTGGCCGAGGTGCGCTTCGTCCTGGTCGAACGGCAGGGAACCAGCAGCCTGTACCGGATCAACGAGAACTGCGTGAGCTGCTTCCCCACCGCCGCCGACGTGGTGATGGGCAAGCCCGTTCCCGCCACTCCGATCTGCGACTGAAGGAGGCAGCCATGGCCCACGACGAGGTCGTCAAGCGATACTCCGGACTCGCTCGCGCCGCCATGACCGGCGAGACGATCATCGACTGTTCGGCCGACGAGTTCGACAAGGGCTGCTTCGGCACCGCCGGCTACGACGACACCGCGGAGCTACCCGGCGGCGCCACCCGGGCCAGCCTCGGCTGCGGCAACCCGGTCGCCGTCGCCGAACTGCGCGCCGGCGAGACCGTGCTCGACCTCGGCTCGGGCGGCGGCATCGACGTCCTGCTGTCGGCCCGCCGGGTCGGCCCATACGGCAAGGCCTACGGCCTGGACGCCAGCGGCGACATGATCGAGCTGGCCAGACGCAACGCGGCGGAGGCCGGCGCGGCCAACGTCGAGTTCCTGCACGGCACCATCGAGGCCGTCCCGCTACCGGACCACTCGGTGGACGTCGTCATCTCCAACTGCGTGATCAACCTGTCAGACGACAAGGCGGCCGTCCTCGCCGAGGCCTTCCGCGTCCTACGCCCGGGCGGGCGGCTGGGGATCAGCGACATGGTGACCGAAGGCACGCTCGACCCGGTACGGCGCGCCGCCGCCGAGCAGCGGGTGGGCTGCGTCGCCGGCGCCCTGGAGGTGGCCGAGTACCGCGACCTGCTGCGTTCGACCGGCTTCGTCGGCACCTCGATGACCCTTACGGCTGACCACGGCGACGGGGTCCACTCGGCCATCGTCCAGGCGGTCAAGCCCGCGATCGGTCCCGGCCTGGAGATCCGCCCGATGCGCGAGGCCGACGCGAGCCAGGTGCTGGCCATCTACCAGGCCGGGCTGGACACCGGCCATGCCGGCTTCGAGACCACCGCCCCCAGTTGGGAGGCGTTCGACCACGGCAAGCTGCCCGGGCTGCGCTACGTCGCCGCCGACACCGACAGCGGCGAAGTCCTGGGCTGGGTCGCCGCCTCGCCGGTGTCCAGCCGGTGCGTCTACGCCGGAGCGGTGGAGCACAGCGTCTACGTCCATCCCGGCTGCCAGGCGCACGGCATCGGCCGCGCGCTGTTGACCGCTTTCATCGCCGCCAGCGAGGACGCGGGCATCTGGACGATCCAGTCCGGCGTCTTCCCCGAGAACACCGCCAGCCTTTCCCTGCACCAGGCGCTGGGTTTTCGAGTGGTCGGCACCCGCGAACGCATCGGCCGGCACCACGGCGTCTGGCGCGACGTGATTCTCATGGAGCGCCGGAGCTCGGTCACCGGCGTGGAGGACGCGTCCATCTGACGTTCATTTCGCCTTGACCGTGCTGATATCCATGGGCGTCAATATTGACGCCCATGGATGAGCTGACGGTCTTGGACTGCTGCGCGCCGCTGGTGCGTCAACCGCTGGACGAGGAGAGAGCGGCGGGGCTCGCGCGAGCGTTCAAGGCGCTCGGAGACCCGGTACGGCTGCGCATCGTCTCGATCGTGGCCGGCCATGAGGGCGGCGAGGCGTGCGTGTGCGACCTGACCGCGAGCTTCGACCTGGCCCAGCCGACGATCAGCCACCACCTCAAGGTGCTCAAGGACGTCGGCCTGCTCACCAGCGAACGGCGCGGCTCCTGGGTGTACTACCGGATCGTGCCCGACCGGCTCGCCGAACTGTCGGCGCTGCTCGCCGTACCGGCTGAGGTGGCCCGATGAGGCGCAGGCTGCTGGCCGAGTTCCTCGGCACCGCGCTGCTGGTGACCGTGGTCGTCGGGTCGGGCATCATGGCCCAGACTCTCTCCCCGGACGATGTGGGCCTGCAGCTGCTGGAGAACTCCACCGCCACTGTCTTCGGCCTGGCCGTGCTCATCGTCGTGCTGGGCCCGGTCTCCGGCGCCCACTTCAACCCGGTGGTGTCGCTGGCCGACTGGTGGCAGGGACGGCAGACCGGCCGGGGGCTGCGGACGGGCGAGCTCGGCGGCTACGTCGCCGCCCAGGTGCTGGGCGGCATCGGCGGCGCGGTGCTGGCCAACGCGATGTTCGACAAGCCCGTGATCACCTGGTCCACCACCGAGCGGGCGAGCGCGCACCTGTGGCTGGGAGAGGTCGTCGCCACCGCGGGCCTGGTGCTGGTGATCTTCTGCCTGACCCGGTCGGGCGGTACGGCTTTCGCCCCGCTGGCTGTGGGCGGCTACATCGGCGCGGCCTACTGGTTCACCTCCTCCACCAGCTTCGCCAACCCCGCCGTCACCGTCGGCCGCGCCTTCTCCGACACCTTCGCCGGCATCGCCCCCGCCTCCGTGCCAGGCTTCGTCGTCGCCCAACTGGTCGGCGGCGCCATCGGCCTGCTACTGGTCCACGGACTGTTCGGCCGCCCCGTAGTGGGCACGGCCGAGCCGGTCGTCCCGCATCCGGACTCCCGCTGACCGGTCGCCGCTTGCGCTCCCATGTTTACTCAATAATTATTGACTCAATGAACGCTGACTGGAGTTCTTCGGTGGAGGCCCGAGCGCGCGTGCACGCCGCGCTCGGCGACGCGGGGCGGTTGGCCATCGTGGACCGGCTGCTGCTGGGCGACGCGTCGCCGGGCGAGCTCGGCCAGGCGCTCGGCCTGCCCACCAACCTGCTCGCCCACCACGTGAAGCTGCTGCAGGAAGCGGGCGTCGTCGAACGCCGTCGATCCGAAGGCGACCGCAGGCGCACCTACCTGCGTCTGGTGCCGCAATCGCTGTCCGGTCTGCTGCCGGCCGCGGCCCGGCCCGCCCCTCGCATCGTCTTCGTCTGCACCCACAACTCCGCCCGCTCCCAGTTGGCCGCCGCCCTGTGGAGTCGCGCCAGCACCGTGCCTGCCACGTCGGCAGGCACTCATCCCGCACCGCGCGTCCACCCCCGCACGCTCACCCTGGCCGCCCACCACGGCCTCGACCTCGACCATGCCGCCACCCGCCACGTGGATCAGACACTGCGCCCCGACGACCTCGTCGTGGCCGTCTGCGACGCCGCCCACGAGCAGCTGGCCGACATCGACCGGCTGCACTGGTCCATCCCGGACCCCGTCCGCGCCGGCGGCGACGAGGCGTTCGAGCGGGCTTACACCGACATCGCCGACCGCGTCCAGCGCCTGGCGCCCGCCGTGCACTCTCCACAGGAGTGAGCCATGTCCCAGACCTACCGGCACCCGGACCTGTCCGTCGACCAGCAGCACGCCCTGTTCACGGCCGCTCGCCGTCTGGCCGAGGAATTCACCGGCACCTTCGGCACCGAGACCGTCGAACGGTTCCTGCACACCAGCTACGACCAGTTCGCCATCCACGGCAAGATCCCCAACTATCTGCCGCTCCTGGCCGAACGCTTCGCCCGCCAGCGCCTGCACGCCCTGGTCCGCGTGGAAGGGCACAGCGACGGACGGCCCGTCGTGCTGTTCCTCTGCGTCCACAACGCCGGACGCTCCCAGATGGCACTGGGCTTCTTCCAGCAGCTGGCCGCCGACCGAGCGCTGGCCTGGTCCGGCGGCTCGGAGTTCGCCGGCGAGATCAACCCCGCGGCCGTGGCGTCGATGGCCGAGCGGGGCATCGACATCACCGGCGAGTTCCCCAAGCCCTGGACCGAGGAGATCGTCCGCGCCGCCGACGTCGTCATCACGATGGGCTGCGGCGATGCCTGCCCCGTCTACCCGGGCAAACGGTACGAGGACTGGGAACTGGACGACCCGGCCGGCAAGAGCGTCCAGGACGTACGGCCCATCCGCGACGAGATCGAACGCCGGGTCCGTCGCCTGCTCGACGACCTCGGCATCCCCGCAGCCTGACCAGTGTGATCAGCAAGTCCAGCGAAGGAAGGTATCCACCCGTGAGCGACACCCCCAGCGTCCTGTTCGTCTGCGTCCACAACGCAGGCCGCTCCCAGATGGCCGCCGGATGGCTCACCCACCTGGCGGGCGACCGCGTCGAGGTCCGCTCCGCGGGATCGGCGCCCGCCGATCGGATCAACCCGGTGGCCGTCGAGGCGATGCGCGAGGTCGGCGTCGACATCACCGACCAGCACCCCAAGATCCTCACCACGGACGCCGTCCAGGCCTCGGACGTGGTCATCACCATGGGCTGCGGCGACGCCTGCCCGATCTTCCCCGGCAAGCGGTACGAGGACTGGAAGCTCGACGACCCCGCAGGCCAGGGCATCGAGGCCGTCCGCCCGATCCGCGACGAGATCGAACGCCGCGTGCGGGCGTTGCTGAAGGAGCTGGCTCAGGACCCGGCGTGAGCCAGCCGCCACACCGTGGCGGTGATCAACCGGGCTGCGGCCAGGAGCGTGTCCCTGTCGACGCGGTCCGGCGTTTCGGCGGGCGTCTGGTAGCCCGGCATGCCCATCCCGATGCCGAGCGCGGCCAGTCCTGCCGCGGCATACCGTCGGTTGTCGGAGGCCATGGCACCTGCTCGCAGCGGCACGCCTGTTTCGCGGGCGGCTTGGTCCATGGCGGCCAGGAGGGCGTGCGCGGGGCCGCCCGCCTCCACGGAGGCGGCTTGGTGCAGTTGAGCCGCTCCATCGAGATTGATCACCATCGTGTCCGGCGGCACGGTCGGGGCGTGGTGGGCCGAGCCCCAGGCGCCGGCCTCCTCGGCGTCCAGGAAGGCCACCGCCAGGTCGATCGGTACGGCATGCGCGGCGAGCACGCGGGCGGCTTCCAGGATCGCGGCCACGCCTGAGGCGTTGTCGGCCGCGGCCGGCAGCCGGCGTTCCGGGTCGTCGCCGACGCCGTCGTAGTGGGCGGTCAGCAGCACGCGCGCAGGCCCGTCGCCAAGGCGGGCGTGCACGTTGCGGCCTTCGGCGGTGACCGGCCGCAGCGGCATCGACGCCGTCACCTGGACGGCCCCGCGGGCCAGTGCGCCGGACAGCTCGCGGTGTAGTTCCATGCGCAGCGCGACGACGGGGGCCGCACGGACGCCCGGCCCGGCGATCATTTTGGGCATCCAGCCCTCGGCGTCGGTACCGCGCGCGGTCAGCACACCGGCCGCGCCGCCCTGCTCGGCCTTGCCGCAGGCTTTCGCCCAGTCGCCGGGTTCGGCCAGGATCCATCGGCCGCGGACGTCGGCGTCGTCCGTGTCTGCTACCAGAGGCGCGGTGAGCGGATGAGGAAGCTCCGCGGAGGCCAGGTGCTCGACGAAATCACGCCGGTGCTCCAGCCTTCGCGACTGCTCGTCGATCTTCCATTCCAGGACCGGCGTGGCATACAGCTCGCGCACGCCGGTGACCGGGAAGGAGACCAGTTCGACCTCGCCGCCCAGATCCCGCAGCTGGGTGGCGAGCCATTCTGCGGCGGACCGCCCGCCGGCTGTGCCCACGCGGCGGCCGGCGAAGCGGTCGCCGGCGAGCTCGCGCACGGTGGCGGTCATCCGCTGGATCGACACCTGCTCAAGGGCGATGGCTGACCCCGCCGCCTGGATGGGCGAGGAGGAGGTCATCCGCAGCATCCGGCCGCATCGCCGCCCGGGGCAGGAGTGGCAGCAGCCGGCGCCTGCCCGCAGCAGCCGGCAGCGGCTGCATCGGTCGCGGCGGCCGCGCTCCCGCAACAGATGGTCGCCGCTGCCGCGGCGGACGCCGCATCTGACGCCGGGGCGGGGGCGCCGCAGCAGCCGCCCGCCGCGGGCGGTGTGAAAGCGTCCTGCATATCGCCGATGAAGCCGCCGGAGGTCTCGGTTGCCATGACGGAACCCTTCCTAGATTCGATAGCCATCTAAGCAAGGGCGAGTCTAGCCGTCTACTTAGAGGCAAATCAATATAGAAGGATTTCTAATTAAGCCGCAGTTGGCCGGCGATGGCCGTGACCATGTCGCGTGCCGTACGGCCGGCGCCGATGAGGGTGGCGGAGGCGGGGCCGGTCCAGTCGCCGTATCCGAGCAGGTGCAGGCGTGGCTCGCCGATCGCCTGGGTGCCGTGGACAGGGATGAGGCCGTCGGGGCCGCGCAGCTTGAGGGGTGAGAGATGGCCGAGGGCGGGGCGGAAGCCGGTGCACCAGATGATCGCATCGCAGTCCCAGGTGGTGCCGTCCGCCCAGGCGACGCCGGTCTCGGTGAGGCAGGCGAACATGGGCTCGGCCTTCAGCACTCCCCGATCACGCGCCTCGCGCACCGGCGCCACGGCGACGATGTCACCCAGATTGGCGCCGTCCCCGTGCAGGCGGCGGGTGGCGTGCTCGAACAGCGCGCGCCCGTCGAGCTCGTCGGGCAGCAGGCGGGGCGGGCGGAGAGTGACCCAGGTGGTCTCGGCGATGGCGGAGACTTCGGCGAGGATCTGCGCGCCGGAGTTGGCGCCGCCCACGATCACCACGCGCTTGCCGGCGAAGGGCTCCGGGCCGCGGTAGCCGGCGGCATGGAGTTGCTCGCCGCGGAAGTCGCGCGTGCCCGGATAGTGCGGGAGAAAGGGGCGCCACCAGGTGCCGGTGGCGCTGATCACCACGCGCGCCGGCCAGGTGCCGCGGTCGGTTTCCACCAGGAGCCGTTCGCCGGCCCGCCGTACCGCCTGCACGGTCACCGGGCGCTGCACCGGCAGGTCGTAGCGGCGCTCGTAGTCGGCGAGGTACGAGACGGTGCCGGCGGCGCTCGGACAGCCGCCGTCCGGCGGGATGGGCATCATGCGGCCGGGCAGCGAACTGTACTGGGCGGGCGAGAACAGGCGCAGCGACGGCCAGACGTGCCGCCACGCTCCGCCGGGCTGCTCCTGAGCGTCGAGGATCACGAAGTCGGCCTTGGCTCGCCGCAGGTAGTAGCCGGCGGCCAGACCGGCCTGACCGCCGCCGATGACCAGGACATCGGTGGCGCGAGGGCGCACCGTCATACGGTGAGGAGTTCCACGTCGACCGGACCGCCGGACGCGGTGGTGGCGGCGGTGGCCGGCTGGGCGAGCGGGGTGAACAACGCGCCGAGCTTGTTCACCACCTCGGGGATGATCCGGTAGTAGACCCAGGTGCCGCGCCGTTCGCCGTCGATGAGGCCGGCGGTGCGCAGCACCTTCAGGTGGTGGGAGATGGTGGGCGCGGTCAGGTCGAAGGCGTCGGTGAGGTCACAGACGCAGGCCTCGCCGCCCGCGTGGGAGCCGATCATCGACAGCAGGCGCAGCCGTACCGGATCGGCGACCGCCTTGAGCAGGAGCGCCAGCTCGGCCGCGGCGTCCTCCGACAGCGGCTCGCGCGCGATCGGTGCGCAGCACTGGCTCGTCACGGCGGTCATCCGGCACCCCTTACTTCGAAAACTATCGAAATTATAGGCGATGGTAGGCGACCAAGGCCAATGCGGCGATCACGCAAGCGGTGGTGACCGCGCCCATCACCCAGATGTAGCCGACAGCTTGGGCGAGCGCGACCGCTCCCAGCCGTGGTCGCAGATGAGGCGCAAGGCCTCCTTCTGAGCTGCGGTCGGGTAGCCGTCTGACATGGTGATCCCTGCTTTCAGCCGCAGCAGCCGCCGCCGTCGGAGGCGCCGACGGTGACCAGCGGCAGCGGGGTGGCCAGCAGGCCGCCGCTGACGCCGGTGGCCAGGCCGACGCGCTGCTCCTGAGCTTCGGCCAGGTTGGAGGAGCACACTCCGGTCTCCGGCAGGTCGAGCTGCACGTCACGGGCCGCCTCCCAGTCGCCCGCGATCGCCGCGACAACCGAGCGGACCTGCTCGTAGCCGGTGGCCATCAGGAACGTCGGGGCGCGGCCGTAGCTCTTGACGCCGACGGCGTAGTAGCCGGGCTCGGGGTGGGACAGCTCGTCGACGCCGTGGGCGGGGACGGTGCCGCAGGAGTGCTGGTTGGGGTCGATCAGCGGGGCGAGCCGCCGGGTGGAGCCGAGAATCGGGTCCAGGTCCAGGCGCAGCTCGGAGGCGATGGAGTGGTCGGGGCGGTAGCCGGTCGCGACCACGATGCGGTCCACGGTGACCGACTGCTCGGCGCCGGACGGGTCACGGCTGACCACGATCGCCTGGTCGCCGCTGCGGGTGACGGAGTGAGTGAAGAAGCCCGTCAGCAGCCGGATGCGGCCCGACTCGACGTGGGCGCGCAGGCGGGTGCCGAGCGCGCCGCGAGCCGGAAGCGCGTCGGCCTCGCCGCCTCCGTAGGTACGGCTGGCGCCCGCCGCGCGGATCGCCCACGTGATCGGCGTGTTCTCCAGCTGGGCCAGGGCGAGCAGCGTGGTGGCCGCCGAGTGGCCCGCGCCGACGACGAGCGTGTGCCTGCCCTCGTAGCGGTCACGGTCGTCGCCGAGCACGTCGGGAAGGGCGTGGTCGACCAGGTCGCCGACCTCGGCCTCGCCGTGGGCGGGCAGGCCGCTCGCACCCAGCACGTTCGGGCTGGTGTAGCTACCCGAGGCGTCCACGATCGCGCGGGCCAGGAGTTCCTCGCCACCCTCCAGGCGGATGAGGAACGGGGCGTCTTCGCGGCCGTTGGTGCGGACTCGGTCATAGCCGAGACGGCTGATCGCGCTCACCTTGGCGCCCAGCCGTACCTTGTCGCCGAACAGCTTGGCCAGCGGCGCGAGATAGTCGTCGACGAGCTCGGCGCCGGTGGGCAGCCAGTCGGCGTCGGGCGCGGTCCAGCCGTCGGCCTCCAGCAGGCGGCGGGCGGCGGCGTCGATGTTGTACTTCCACGGGCTGAAGACACGGACGTGGCCCCACTGGGCGACCGACGCGGCGATCTGACCCCCGGCCTCCAGGACCAGGAAGTCCTGACCCCGCTCGGTCAGATGCGCGGCGGCGGCCAGTCCGACCGGGCCCGCACCGATCACCACGATCGGAAGCACGCCGGCGGCGCCGGAGGTCACATTCTGCTCAAGTTCGAGGGAGGCGGTGGTGCCGCAGCAACTGGCGCTCATGATGGCTTCTCCTGGGTCTCGGTACGGCTCAGCGGAACAGCAGGATGTCGATGTGGACACGGTCCACGGCGGCCCTGGAGCGGCACGCCGCGTCGCAGACCTCGCCGGTGGCCTCGTTGAAGACGAAAGTCGGACCCTGGCGGTAGCGGCGGAACCGAGCGCGCATCGCGCACCTCCTGTTTAGAAGTTCATCTAAGCAGTGCCTATAGTGCGACACTGCTTAGAGAGATGTCAAATTAGCTGGATGTCGAATCAGGGTCGGCGTCAGAGGCCGACCTGGGCTGGAGCGTGGCGAGCGTGCGCGGCCAGCGGGCCCATGATTGCGGGAAGTTGATCTGCCCTGGCCGGTACCGCCGGAGCCGGTGAAGTCGCCGCCGCTGACGGGCGGGACCGGTGGCGGCGCCGCCCGGCCGGCTGATCGCCGCCATCCCGGTGATCATCCTGTTCGCGCTGGTCGAGCGCAAGGTGGTGGGCGGACTGACAGCCGGATCGATCAGATAGGAACAGCCTTGGTAAAGTCCTCCGCGATCACTTAACGATCTCGGAGGACTCCTTGAAGCTGCGCACCATCGCCGCCGCCGCCATCCTGGGCGCCGGCGTTCTGGTCGGTACGGCGAGCCCCGCGTCGGCCGCCACCTGCTCGGGCACCCACCTGGACAACTGGCCCATCAAGGGCGGCTACATCGCCGTCTACTACAACTCCTCGACCGGCTACAACTGCGCGATGACCTACACCAACACGCCCGGCGTCTCGCAGTACATCCGAGTGACCCTCGGGGTCGAGGGCGGCGCGTCGAAGACCGACGCCCAGTACTACAAGTACTACGCGGGCCCCGTCAGCGTGTACGCCAGGGGCAAGTGCATCGAGTTCTACGGCCAGGTCGGCTCCAGCAACCCGCTGGAGGGCGTCGGAAACGCCTACTGCGGCTGAATTGATCCGTTGCACGTCGTGTGCCTCCAGCCCTGACGTCTGAGTCATGCGCCTTTACCTGTAGTGCACGGGGCTGACCGGTTCAGCCACCGCTACCACAGTCCGGCAATTGCGTCGATCGTTCCGGTGAGGCGTCGTCCCAGATCAGCACCCTTGGGGACGGCGCCCCTCGTGATGACGTGCGCTTCGGATGCGGCCGTGGCCAAGAAGGCCCGGCTCCCGCAGTGGACAACACCGTTACGGGGGATGCTTCTCGCGCCGGTCACCGAGGAGGGCATCAGCCTCGGTCAGGACGATCCACAGCGCCGGTTCGCTGGTCCGGACGAGCGCTGGGAAGCACACATCACGGCCCTCCCGATTGTCCCGGGGGGCCGTTGTCTTGATCGAACTTCCGGACAACGCGAAACGCCGCCAGTCGGGTGCGGCGGCGCCGCCGATCGCGCCCGCCACCATGCTCAGGTGGCGGGCCGACTCGTGAGCGCGGGTCATGCCGATCTTCTGCAGACGGCAGCGAATGCTCGCTGGCGACGGCAGGACCATCCGCTCGCGCCTCGTGGAACACCTTGAGGTAGGCGCGATCAGTGAGCCGATGAAGGTGCGCCCGTACGGGACCGGTCCCGAGCTGCTTGATGTGCTCCCGCAGCAGGGCGCACAGCTCAGGGTGGATCGGGACGGGGCGAGTCTCCCCCACCGCCCTGTGCTTGAGCCCGCGCCGCTCTCGGACCTGGCCGCTGTTCGTCCAACGACTCTCGGTTCGAGCGAGCCCACGCGATCGGTCCGGGCGGCACACGTTGCCGGTTCCACTTCCGCCGTACCGGCACGGACCAGGTGACGCGATCTCCCAGGTGCCCGGCTCCCGGACAAGGAGGCCGGGCGCCTGGTCGTGCCGCCACCCGGGCCGTGCGGCGCGCTCACCCAGTCGCGGGTGACGTCAAGCTTCTTCGCCGAACCCCTCGCCGCCCTGACGCGCAGCGAATGAGACTTGCGCAGGTTTGTTTAGAGCGTAAGCTTACGTTCTAAACAAACAGGAGGCACAGCCATGCACACTCTTGCCCTTGTCACCCCGCTCGTCCTGGTCGCCTACCTGGTCGTGACCGAATGGGTCCCGATGTTCCCGTTCAATGACCTGCAGTCCCAGACGGTGAAGGAGCGGCTCGCCATGGCCGCGATCAACTACCCGATCTTCATCGCGATCGCCGTCGCGGTGGCACTGAACGCGGGCACCGTCGCGCTGGTCCTCAGCGTGCTGACGATGATCGGCCACGTCACGAGCTGGTGGCTTCCGTACTTCGGGTTCAGCTTCGCCGCCCAGCGCGAGGCCTACCGGCGGGAATACGCCCGCACCTGGAAGATCCTGCCCACCGAGGGCCGCGACGTGGTCATCGACGTGCAGCACATGGTGGTGGGCGTGCTGTGCCTGATCATGCTGGTGAGCGTGACCTTCACTACGCTGGCCTGATGAGCGCTCCTGGGCAATCGCGAGGCGGGCGGCCTGCCGTACTGAGCAGAGAGAAGATCATCGCAGCCGCGCTGGCCGTGATCGACGCGGACGGTCTCGAAGCGCTGTCCATGCGCAAGGTCGGCGAACGGCTCGGCGTCGAGGCGATGTCCCTGTACCGGCACGTGCCCAACAAGGCGGCGATGCTCGCCGCCGTCGTCGACCACCTGGCCGCCCAGGCCGCCGTGCGCCTGCCCGCGGCCACCGCCTGGACCGATGCCCTGCTGGACTTCGGACACCACTACCGGCAGGTCCTGCTCGCGCACCCCGCCGCGGTTCCGCTGCTCGCCACCCACCCGGTCAGTCCCGAGGTCGGCGCGCAGTTGCTCGGCCAGATCCTCGCGACCGTCGACCTGGGTGAGACCTCTCTCGAGGACGTCCAGCTCGCCTTCCAGTCAGTGGCCGTCTTCACCCTGGGGCACGCCCTGGCCCAGGTCGGCACACCGCCCGGTCGGCGCGAAGCCCCCCAGCAGGCCGACGCCGGCTACTACGACACCTGGTTCGAGACGGGCCTGTCAGCCCTGCACAGGGGTTTCATGGCGGCACACCCCACCCGTCACGGCTAGCGCTACACAAGATCGCTTCGCGTGGAGTGTCGTCGAAGCGGAAGGCCGGCCCGCGCCACTCCTTAGGGCCATTCCAGGAGGCGGGCGCCGAGCACGGCGGTTTCCAGGGTGAAGCGCTGGGTGGGCTCGTCAGGTGAGAAGCCGGTCAGGCGGCGGATGCGTTCCAGCCGGTAGGTGACGGTCCTGGTGCTGACGCCCAGCCGGCGCGCGGCCGCCGCCTGGTTGCCGTGCGCGGCGAAGATCGCCTCCAACGTCTCCAGCAGCGGCTCATGGCCCCCGCGCGCCTGCAGCAGAGGGCTCAGCACGCTGGTCACCAGATCCTCGATCGCCGCCCGGTCGCGTAGCAGCACCGGGAAGACGAGCAGGTCGGCGGCCCTCACCACCTGCGCGCGGATGCCCAGCTTGTCGGCCAGTTCCAGTGCTCCCGCCGCCTCGCGAAAGGACGCGACCACCCCGCCGGGCCCACGCTTCGGACGGCCCACCCCGAGCCGCCAGCCGTCGGCGAACCGGGCCCGCACGTGGTGGGAGAACTCTCCCACCGCCGCGGGAAGCGTCGCGGGGACCACGCACACCAACAGCCCGTCACGCACGGCCACCAGCACGTTGTGCGAACCGAACCTGGCGATCAGGTCGCGCTCGATGCGATCCGGGTCGCCGTCCGACATGCCGCGGGCGACCGCCACCGTGTACGACTCGGCCAGCCGGAGCCCGAAGCGCTCCGCCCGCTCGGCCAGCCGTTCCGCCCTGCCCTGGAGCAGGTCGTCGACGAACTCCCGCCGGGCCAGCTCCTCGCTGCGCCAGGCGGCCAGCTGCGCGCCCTCGTACCCCTCCATCAGGGCCGCGACCGCCCTGCGCAGCGCGGCCGTGCCTTCAACAGCACGCAACGCCTCGTCGATCAGCACCCGCAGCGGGACGCCCTGTTCGGCGGCGCGCTCGCCGGCCGCGCGACACTCCTCGAGCGTCGCGCGGCCGGGCAGCCGTCCCGTCGCGGCGTGCTCGGCGAGCAGCCGTGGGAGCGGGTCCTCCATCAGACTCCTACGTCACGCCTGTCGAAGGCGAGAACCGCGGTGAGCGCCAGTACGGCCGCCGCTCCCGCCAGCACAAGATAATCACCCAGCGGGAAGCCCTGGTAGAGCGGCCTGCCCTCGGCGTAGTAGTGGAACGGCGAGACCCACTTGAGCCAGGAGATGGCATCGACGTTCCTGCCGACGGTGATGACCATGTAGCCGGCGATTCCCCACACACCGACCACCGTCATGGCCAGCGCCTTGCGTCCGGTCATCGCGCCCACGGTCAACGTGAGCGTGCCGAAGAACAGGGCGAGGAGGAACACGCCGGTGTGCGCGGCGAGGATCCGGTCGACCCCTACGCCGAGGTCGATGGACCTGGCGACGCCGACGACGACCAGGAAGGTGATCGCGGTGATCGTGAGCAGGGCGATCAGCAGCCCGACGAAGCGGTCGAGCACCAGCCGCTTGCGGTCGATGGGCAGCGTGACGGTCAGCTCCAGCGTGCCGGACTCCTCCGGCTGCGCGATCGCCCGGTTGCCCAGGATCATCGCGCAGACGATGAACATGAGCGGGACGAGCAGCTGGTAGACGACCGTCTGCAGGTAGCCGGTCGCGGTGGCGATGTCCTCCATTCCGCCCAGGATGTCCCTGAGCGCTCCGGGGGCCTTGGCCAGCGCCTGTTTGCTGAGGGTCTCGGGATCTTCGCGCATGCTGCCGTAGATGCTGATGTACATCGTCAGGAAGAGGCTGATGCCGACGGTCCAGCCGATCAGTGCCCGGCGGTACTCCCCGAGCGTCTTGGTGATCACGACACCTCGCTGTAGTAGGTCAGGAAGATCTCTTCGAGGTCCGGCTCCGCGCTGACCATGTGCACCACGGTGAACCGGGCGGCCGCCTTGATCAGCGCGTCGGGGCGGCCGTCGATCGTGCACGACAGCGCCGCGCCCTCGACCTTCAGGTCTCGTACGCCCGGCAGGGCAGCGAACGCCTCGGGCGGCACCGGCGCGTCGAAGTGGAACTCCACGCGCCGCACCGCCTTCTCCCGCAGCGCGGCCACGTTCTCCACGGCCACCAGGCGGCCCTCGCGCACGATGCCGACCCGGTCGGAGACCTGCTCGACCTCGGCCAGCACGTGGGAGGACATCAGCACGGTCCGGCCGGACCTGCGCACCTCGCGCACCATGGCCAGGAACTCCCGCTGCAGTAACGGGTCCAGCCCGCTGGTCGGCTCGTCCAGGATGAGGAACTCCGGTTCGTGCATGAACGCCTGGACCAGCCCGACCTTCTGCTTGTTGCCCTTGGAGAGCTTGCGCATCTGGACCGACAGGTCGGCGTCCAGCCGTTCGGCCAGCTCCTCGATGCGCGCGCTCGGCACGCCGCCCCGGATCCTGCCCAGGAAGCGCAGGTAGTCACGGGCCTTCTCCCGCCCCTCCAACACCAGCTCGCCGGGCAGATAGCCGATCCGGCTCCGGACCCCGTGCTCGCGGGAGTCCGCGCCCAGCACCCGCACCGACCCTCTGGTCGGCCTGATCACGTCGAGCAGCAGCCTGATCGTCGTGGTCTTGCCCGCGCCGTTGGGCCCGAGGTA
This sequence comes from Nonomuraea sp. NPDC003804, assembly GCF_040610675.1. Classification (NCBI taxonomy): domain Bacteria; kingdom Bacillati; phylum Actinomycetota; class Actinomycetes; order Streptosporangiales; family Streptosporangiaceae; genus Nonomuraea; species Nonomuraea sp. NPDC003804. The sequence continues at coordinate 9,239 of NZ_JBEXMT010000055.1, read as the reverse complement.
GCCGAAGACCTCGCCGGGCCGGATGTCGAGCGTCAGGTCCTCGAGACCGCGGCGTTCGCCGTAGTACTTGGTCAGCCCTTCGGCCTCCACCACTGCAGTCATGACGGAATGGTCCCGTGCGCGGCGCCCGGCGTCATGTGAGTACTCCGGCAGGCTCGCGAAGCCTTCGTTTCCGTTTCCCGGCAATACTGCCGCCTCCTGGAGACGGCCGACGCGGCGTCGACCGGCGACCCGCGTCCCGATCGAGACCTTCGCGGCCTGACGTCTTCTTGACGTGCGACTGCCGGCGCCGTCGGCTGCTCGACCAAGGTCCTGACCGAAGACCCTCGAATGTCACCCTCCGTGACGATGCGAATTCGGTCATTGACGCGTTCTTGACACCTCAACGCGACAGACAGGCACGAAGTGGCAAGTAGTGTGCGTTCGTCAGCTGAGAGCGATGTATGGGGTGCCCGAAATGGTCAGGATGAGGCAACCCGCCTCCGCACCGGGAACTCCGCTACGGACGTGGCTGCTCGAGGGTCTGCAGACCGATCGCAAGCAGATCGAGCACGGCCCGCACGCCAAGCATCCCTGGTGGCGGGTGATGTGCCTGACCGGCGTGGACTATTTCTCCACTCTGGGCTACCAGCCCGGCATCGCCGCGCTGGCGGCCGGACTGCTGTCGCCGCTGGCCACGCTGTTCCTGGTCGGCCTGACGCTGCTGGGGGCACTGCCGGTCTACCGGCGGGTGGCCGAGGAGAGCCCCTACGGGCAGGGCTCGATCGCGATGCTGGAAAAGCTCGCCCCCCAGTGGTGGGGCAAGCTGTTCGTACTCGCCCTGCTCGGCTTCGCGGCCACCGACTTCGTCATCACGATGACGCTGTCAGCCGCCGACGCGACCGCGCACATCCTGGAGAACCCTTTCGCGCCGCACTGGCTTGAGGGCCAGCGTGTGCCGGTCACGCTTTTCCTCCTGGCCCTGCTCGGCGGGGTGTTCCTCATGGGGTTCACCGAGGCGATCGGCATCGCCGTCCTGCTGGTCTTCGTCTATCTAGGGCTCAACGCGGTCGTCGTGACCGTGGCGATCCTGCATGTGCTGAACAACCCGGACGTCGTGGTGAGCTGGCAGAACCTGCTGAACGCCGGCTACAGCAGCCCCCTGGCCATGATCGGCCTGTCGCTGCTGGTGATGCCGAAGCTCGCGCTGGGCATGTCCGGCTTCGAGACCGGCGTCGCGGTGATGCCCGTAATCAAGGGCGACATCCAGCAGCGGATCAAGGGCACCAAACGGTTGCTCACCACGGCCGCGTTGATCATGAGCGTCTTCCTGATCCTGAGCAGCTTCGTCACCACCGTGCTGATCCCCGCCGCGGAGTTCCAGCCGGGCGGCAAGGCCAACGGACGCGCGCTCGCCTATCTCGCCCACGGTTTCCTCGGCGACTGGTTCGGCACCACCTACGACATCAGCACCATCGCCATCCTGTGGTTCGCCGGCGCCTCGGCGATGGCCGGGCTGATCAACCTGGTGCCGCGCTATCTTCCCAGGTACGGCATGGCGCCGGAGTGGACCGGCGCGGTACGCCCCCTCGTCCTCATCTTCTCCGCGATCGCGTTCGCCATCACGATCATCTTCGACGCCAGTGTGGAGGCTCAGGGCGGCGCGTACGCCACCGGCGTGCTGGTGCTCATGCTGTCGGCCGCGGCGGCGGTGACGCTGTCGGCGCACAATCTCGGCCAGCGGTCGGCACGTGCGGGTTTCGGGCTGATCACAGGCGTGCTCGCCTACACGCTGGTCGACAATGTGTTTGAACGGCCCGACGGTGTCAAGATCGCCTCGTTCTTCATCGCCGCGATCATCATCACCTCGCTGATCTCCCGTGCCACCCGCTCAACCGAGCTGCGCGTCACCGACGTACACCTGGATCCGCTGGCCGAGCAGTTCGTCAACGAGGCCTGCGGTGACATCCACGTGATCGCCAACGAACCCCACGAACGCGACCAGAGAGAGTACAACGACAAGCTGCGCGAGACCTGGCTGAACCACCGGCTGCGCAGTTCGGAGCCGGTCCTGTTCGTGGAGGTCACCGTGCCCGACGCCTCGGAGTTCGAGACCGAACTGCACGTCAAGGGCGAGGAACGCTACGGCCACCAGATCCTGCGGATCGAGAGCTCGGCCGTGCCCAACACGCTGGCCGCGCTGCTGCTGTACCTGCGTGACCGTACCCGCGGTGTGCCGCACATCTACTTCCACTGGGCCGAGGGCAACCCGGTCGTGGGCATGCTGCGCTACCTGGTCTTCGGCGGCGGGGATGTGCCTCCGCTGACTCGCGAGGTGCTGCGCAAGGCCGAGCCGGACATCGAACGGCGCCCTCACGTCCACGTCGGCTAGCGAGGATTCCCGTCGAAGTCCTCGCTACCGGGTGGAGGTCGCTGGGGCGTGCCGCGTCGGCGTTCCGGTGAAGACGTCCTCAATGCGTGAGGCCGCGTGGGGGTGTCGCGGCCTGGGCGGCGGGTCAGGGATGGCAGATCGGGTCGGCGGCGGGGAGGGTGCCGGTGGCCAGGTAGGCGTTGACCTTGGCGTCCACGCAGGCGTTGCCGTATTCGCCGTAGATCCCGTGGGCGGTGGTGCCGCGCAGGGTGAGCAGGCGGGAGCCGGTCAGCGCCCGGTGCATGGCCTTGCTGCCCTCGTAGGTGGTGGCGGTGTCGCCGGTGGCGGACACGATCAGCGCGGGGGTGGGGTTGGCGACGTGGGTGAGGCGCTCGCGCGGGTGGTTCGGCCAGAAGGCGCAGGGCCAGATGTTGTTCTTGAGGGGGCCGAAGAGGGGATGGCGCGCACGGCTGCGCTGGACGTCGTTCCAGTAGACGTCGGGGTCGCGCGGCGCGGCGCGGTCTCCGCAGATGATCGCGGCGGCCGGGCCGGCGAGCGGGGAGCCGGCGCTGGTCAGGACGAACGCGAGGAATCCGGCGAGTTCGGAGCCGGGGTCGGCCCGGCGGCCGTGCGCGGCCTCGTTCAGGGTCCGAACGGTGGAGGTGAACTCCGCGCGGGCCGCGGGGCGGTCGTCGCCGGAGCCGATGGAGAGGATGTACGGGACCGCCTGGTCGTCCACCTCGTACGGTCCGACGCGCAGCGGGCGATCCTGCGCGGCGGCGACGATAGCGTTCACGGTGGCGAGCACGCGGGCGGGGGTGGCGCCGAGGCCATAGGTGCCGTGACGTTTGGCAGCCCAGGCCGCCCAGCCGCGCAGCGCGCGTTCCGCCTCGTCTTCGGTGCCCTGCGTCGCCCTGGGGCCCCACGTGTTCGGGTCGCCCGCGCTGTCCAGGACCACACGGTCGGTGCGGCCGGGGAACATCTGGGTGTAGACCGCGCCCAGGTAGCTGCCGTAGGAGTAGCCGAGGAAGGAGATCCGGCGCTCCCCGAGGACGCGGCGTACGAGGTCGATGTCGCGGGCCGTGTCGCGCGTGTTGGCGTACGGGAGCACGTCGGCATGGCGCCGGGCGCAACGCTCGGCCAGGTCGTGCTGCACCGCCACCTGCTGATCGAACCGGGCGCGGGTCGGACCGGCCGAGCGTAGCCACAGGCCGACGGGCCAGCCGCAGTCGAGCGGCGTGCTGCGCCCGACGAACCGCGGGTCCAGGCCGACGAGGTCGTAACGAGCGGCGACGTCCTTCATGGCCGCGCGCGTCCGCAGGGGCATGCCCAGCGTGCTCTCGCCGGGACCGCCGCTGTTGAGGACCATGGTGCCGATGCGATGGGCGCGGTCGGTGGCGGGGAGGCGGGACAGCGCGAGTTTGATGGTGCGGCCGCCGGGCCTGGAGTGGTCGAGCGGGACGGTGAGCTCCGCGCACCGTGCGCCTGCCCGGTCGAGTTCCCTGCCGACGGCGTCGTCGGCGCCCTGGGCGCAGTGCTTCCAGTCGGGCCGTGGGAGCGGGCCGCCGTCGGCTCTGGCCGGGGGCGTGACGGCGGCGGACAGGGCGATCAGGGCGAGGACCGGGACCAGGCGTCTGCGGGTCCGCGCACGTGTCGGTTTCATGGTCAGGGACGCTATTTCGGCCGGGCGTCCGGCACGATACCGCTGGCCGCACGCGCGCTGGTACAGCCCGCTGTAGTGCCCGGCGGAGGCCGGTGACGGATAATGATCGCCGTACGGCGTCGTGAGGAGGTGCGCATGCGTGACCGTGCGTTCTCCGGCTCGCTCTACCTGCTGGGCACGTTGGCCACGGCCGTGGTCACGGCGCTCGCGTCGCCGGTGCTTCTCGCGCCGCCGGCGGCGCGGGGCTGGGCGGACTGGCACCGTCAGCGGGCCGGCAGGCTGCTCGGCGTTCCGGCCGACGGACGGCCGGGCGGGCGGCGGGATCTCGCCTGGGCGCTCGTGCACGTCGCCGTCGGGTTCCCGCTCGGGCTGGCCGCCCTGCTATGCCTGGGCAACATCCTGGTCGCCGCGGTGGCGTCGACATTGTGGTGGGCGTTTCCCGCCGACGCGCGTCCCACCCTGTTGTCGTTCTTCGATGTCCAGGTGGGCGATTGGCAGACCGCGCTGGTCGGGGGCTCTGTTCAGATCGCCGTCCTCGGTGCGGCGGCCTGGTGGGTGCTCCCGACACTGGCGCGCCTCCACGCGCGGCTGTGCCTGGCGGTGCTCGCGCCGTCGGCCCGCGAGCGGCTCACCGAGCGGGTCGACGTGCTGACCAGGAGCCGGGTCGGCGTGGTCGACGCCCACGGCGCGGAGCTCCAGCGGATCGAACGCGATCTGCACGACGGGACGCAGGCGCGCCTGGTGGCCATCGCCATGCAGCTGGGCATGGCCAGGGAGTCACTCGCCGACGACCCGGACACGGTCGCGGCGCTGCTCCAGCGGGCGCACGAGACGGCGGAGGAGGCGATGGTCGAGCTCCGCACGGTGCTCCAGACGATCTACCCGCCGATCCTCGCCGACCGCGGGCTCGAGGGGGCGCTGACGGCGCTGGCCACCCGGTCGAGCGTGCCGGTCCACGTCGAGCTCGCCGATCTGGGCGCGCTCCCGGCGGCCGTGGAGGCGGTGGCCTACTACGTGATCGCCGAGGCGCTGACGAACGTGACCAAGCACGCCACCGCCACGCGGGCGGCCCTCCGGATCGAGCGCGCCGACGACGTGCTGTCCATCGAGGTCACCGACGACGGAAGGGGCGGCGCCGACGAGGCGCGCGGCACCGGGATCCCCGGGATACGCCGGCGGGTCGCCGCCCTGGACGGCGCGGTCCGCCTCGACAGCCCGCCGGGCGGCCCCACCACGCTCGCCGTCCAGGTGCCGTGCGGGCCGTGATCGCCGAGGACAACGCCCCCTCTTCCGTGATGCTGAATGCTCAGTCGGTCGTGGCCCGGGGCGCGGTGGTGGCGAGCTGTGCTTCGTGGTCCTGCCTGACCTTGCGCAGGAAGTCCACCGTCCACAGTGGCACCGAGGGCAGCGCGAGCGCGAGGATCAGGAACAGCCCGGCGAAGGGCAGGGCCCACAGGTAGACGACGTGGATCGAGTCGGCGACGGCCTGGGAGACGGTCGTCTGAAGGGCGGGCGACAGCGCGGCCCCCTCGGACATTGCCTGGCGCGCGATCTCCTCGGCTGATCCAGGAAGCGCAGGCGCCTGTTGCTGCAGCTCGTAGGTCAGCCGGCGCACCAGGATGGTGCCGAACAGAGCGGTGCCGAGCGCGCCGCCCATGGAGCGGAAGAACATCGCGGCCGCGGAGGCGACGCCGAGGGACTGCGGCTCGGCGGAGTTCTGCATGATGAGGACCAGGAGCTGGATCGCGCAGCCGATGCCGGCACCGAGCACCAGCATCTCCAGCGCCATCAGCCACGCGGGGGTGCGGCGGGGTGCGAGGTTGGTCTTCGTCATGCCGATCACCCTGCGACTTGAAGCGCGCTTGAAGTCAAGCGGGCGGCTGCGGTCGGGCGGAGCGGACGAAGCGCTGGAAGTCCGGGCAGTCCACCAGCGGGTCGTGCAGGCAGACGGAGGCATGCAGAAGGCTGTCGCGCATGAGCGCGAGCTGGGCGATGCGCTCCTCCAGGTCGGCCGCCTTGGCCTGGAGGCGTGCGCGCAGCGCGCTGTCGGTCGGCTTGGCGGCGAAGAGCTCGGCGATCTCCGTGAGGGTGAACCCGGCGTCGCGCGCGGAGGTGACCAGCGCCAGGCGGTCCACCGTCGCCGGGTCATACGTACGGCGCAGCCCGTTGCGGCCGGTCGCGCTGATGAGGCCCTTCTGCTCATAGAAGCGCAGCGCCGAGGGCGCCAGTCCCGAGCGCTTGGCGACCTCGGCGATGTCCAGCAGGCCCTCGTCCATGATCCTCCTTGACTTGAAGCGCACTTGAAGTTGCAGCATACGTCGCATGACGAACACCACGCGCGACCGCGTCCGCACCCTGGGCCTCAACCACGTCAACCTGGTCGTCGCCGACGTCGACCGCTCGGTCCGCTTCTACACCGGCAGCCTCGGCATGGAGATCGGCGGCGTCACCCCGGAGATCACCTTCCTCACCACTCCCGGTACCGGTGACCAGTTGGCGCTGCAACAGGCCGGCGGTGACCTCGACCGCGCCACCGGCAAGACCCGGACCGCGGGCGACTCCGGGGGCGTGGACCACATCGGCTTCGACGTCGCCGACGCCGCGACGCTCCAGACGCTGATCGACCAGATCCACGACTGCGGCGGCACGCTGCTCATGCAGTTCCCCGACGAGAACGGCCTGCCCACCGCCTTCGTCACCGACCCCGACGGCTACGTGCTCCAGCTCACCGCCCGCCGCGCCTGACCTGACACCTCACCCGACCAGCCCGGACGGGGCACGCCTCATCACAGGCTCACGCCCCGTCCTCATCAGTGCACATCGAGCGGTGCGGCACGCCGGGTGTTCATCCCGTTGACGGCCGTGGGGCCGCCGGATCGCGAGATGTCGTCGAGGCGGCCGAGGACTTCCGAGGGGAGGCCGAGGGCCGCTGGGTCGCCATCCCCTACGACGCCCCCCAGACCCGCGAGCGCGCCGGCGGACTCGAAGCGGTTGGCCGGTGGTGGGGTCGAGGGGTGCGGGGGCACGACCCGGGGGTCGGCGGCGGCTACGACCGGACGCTGGAGCGGCCTCGCCGGGCGGCGGACAGCATCTGGCCAAGGGTCAAGGTGCTGAGGCCGAACATCAGGACGCCCAGGGGGACATGGAGCGAGGTCATGCCCGCGATGCCCAGCGCGACCTGCGCCGACGCGAGGACGAGGAAGCCGGCGGCGTACAGGATGGGGCGGGGTGTGCCGCCGCCCGGGCGCCAGGCCAGGACCGCGGCGAGCACGTACAGCAGCGTCGTGCCGTACATCACGGGTGATCCGATGTGGTGCAGCTCGGTGTCGTGGGACGCGAACAGCATTCCGGCGGTGGCCGCCTGGAAGAAGATGCTCACGGTCTGCACGGCGACCGCGATCTTCAGGAAGGTGCGGCCGCCGTGCGCTGCCGTCGTCTGTCCGGTCATGGTGCGTGGTGTCCCTTTGCTGGCGGGTGGCAGTGGATGAGTGGTGTTTCGGTGGTCCGGTTTGTTCATCGCAGGGTGAGCGGGGTCTCGGAGGCGACGCGGGTCAGCTTCTGCGGGTTGCGGACGTAGTAGAGGCCGGTGATGCGGGCGTCCTCGACACGCATCGCCAGGACGCCGTCGAGCTCGCCGTCCACGCGGATGATGAGTGCCGGATTGCCGTTGACCACGGTGGAGTCACCGGTGAGCGTGAACCGGGCCTTGCCGAGGCCGCCGACGATGAAGCGGGCCACCTTGCCGGCACCGGTGATCGGCCGCGGCGCGGCCTGCTTGACGCCGCCGCCGTCGCTCACCAGGACGACCTCGGGGGCGAGCACATCAAGGAGGGCCTGCAGATCCCTGGTCTCGAGCGCGGCCTGAAATGACTCCAGGGCCGCCCGAGCCTGGCTCGGGGAGACCGCCTCGCGGGGGCGGCGGGCATCGACGTGCCGGCGGGCGCGGTGCGCGATCTGCCGGACGGCCACGGGGCTCTTGTCGACGGCGGCCGCGATCTCCTCGTAGCTGACGTCGAAGACCTCGCGCAGCACGAAGACGGCACGCTCGGTCGGCGAGAGGCTCTCCAGGACGAGCATCAGCGCCATCGACACGCTCTCGGCGAGCTCGGCGTCCTCGGCCACGTCCGGTGTGGTGAGCAGCGGCTCGGGCAGCCAGGGGCCGACGTACGTCTCCTTGCGGCGTTTCATGGTGCGCAGCCGGTTGAGCGACTGCCGGGTGGTGATCCGGACGAGGTAGGCGCGCTGGTCGGACACCTGTCCCAGGTCGACCTTGATCCAGCGCAGCCAGGTCTCCTGCAGGATGTCCTCGGCGTCGGCCGCCGAGCCGAGCATCTCGTAGGCGACGGTGAACAGCAGGTTGCGGTGGGCGACGAAGGCCTCGGTGGCGGAGTCCATCGGGCCGTCACCGGGGGGCGGCCCGACCTGACCCGCCGTTGGCCCGCTGCGCTCGTTCATTGCCGGCTCCTGCCTGTTCGCTTTCCGCCTTGCTCCGCGCACAAGACACCGGCCCTCACCGCCGTGTGACACCCGTGATCGGTGGCATACGTCACATGACCGCGCTGTCACAAAGTCCGGGTCGCCGGTGCCTCATGGTCGTCGGGACGCCGCGCGAACGATCCACGCGGCACCACGACTTCACGAGTGATCGCCTTGGCCCCGTCGCGTGGTGACCGCCGCGCGACCGCCACCGCAGAGAGAACGGTAGGACATCATGAGCAAGGTCTGGTTCGTCACCGGTTCGTCTCGCGGCCTCGGCCGCGACTTCGTCGAGGCCGCCCTGTCGCGTGGCGACCAGGTGGCCGCGACCGCCCGCACCACCGCGGGCTTCGATGACCTGGTCGCCGCCTACGGCGAGGCGGTGCTTCCGCTGGAGCTGGACGTGACCGACAAGGCCGCCGTCTTCGACAGCGTCAAGCGGGCCAAGGAGCACTTCGGCCGGCTCGACGTCATCGTGAACAACGCCGGCTACGCCCAGGTGGGCGCGATCGAGGAGCTGACCGAGCAGCACCTGCGCGACCAGCTGGAGACCAACCTGTTCGGCGCGGTGTGGGTCATCCAGGCCGCACTGCCCTACCTGCGCGAGCAGGGCGCGGGGCACATCATCCAGCTGTCCTCGGCCGCCGGTCTCCTAGCGATGCCGCTCGGCGGCGCCTACCACGTCTCCAAGTGGGCCGTGGAAGCCCTGAACGAATCCCTCGCCCAGGAGGTCGCCGACTTCGGCATCAA
>NZ_JBEXMT010000054.1:0-30924 GCF_040610675.1 Nonomuraea sp. NPDC003804 | reverse complement strand
CTCGGCCGTTGACCCCCCGGGCCGCCCCGCGCCCACACCGGCACCGCCCCCCGCGCCCCCACCGCCGGCGCTGCCCACGGGTGAACCCGTGGGCAGCGCCGTGTTCCCGGTGCGCTACTTCCGGCAGGTCACAGGGACGGTGATTTCAGCGGCCGGCTTGTCGTGGCTCAGGACCTCGAACCTGACGGGTCCGTTCGGCCTGTCCTCCCAGCGCCAACCCTGCCCGATGGAGATGATGCCGTTGGCCGGGGTCGTGGTCTTCACGGCGCCCATGGGCACCCCGCCGACGACCCAGCGGTAGGTCACCTCCGTGCCCGCGGCCGCGACGAGTGCGGCGTAGATCCCGAGCTGGGGCGTCTCCACACAGTCGCCGTCGTAGCCGCTGGTCGAGAGCTCCCTGATGCGCACCGCGCCCGAGGTGTCCTCCGGAACGCAGGTCCAGGCGTAGGCCGCCTCCTTGACCGGCTCGTTCAGATTGAGGACCTCGAGCCGCACGACGCCGGTGCCGCTGCTCGTCGCCCTGTTGGTCCAGACCTCGGCGATCTCCCGGCTGGTGCCGGGTGCGAGCTCCTGCGTCTTGGTCGGGCCCGGCACGCCGTCCACGACGAAGCGGTACCGCATCGTGGTCGCGCGATCCGTCGTGACCACCCCGGACGCCTGGAGGGTCAGGTTGCCGGTGCACGTCCCCTTGAACCGAGGCGTCAGCAGGTACCGGACGGTCAGCCTGGCGGGGTCGGGCTGGGCCGCGCAGCTGAAGGTGAACACCCGCTCCGCCGGAGCGGTGCCGCCTTCGGCCTTGAGAGTCAGCTTGTGGGAGCCTCCGTCGTTGGAGGTGAGCTTCCAGGTGGCGGTGACGGCCAGAGCCCGGGGCTGCTCGCTCGCGGGGAAGTCGAGTTCCTTGGACTCCCACTGGGTGGCGTCCAGCCTCCACCAGTAGGTGACCCTCTGCGCCGGTCCCGCCGGCAGCTTGACGCGGCCGACGGCCTGGTACTCGACCGGCTCAGTGCAACGACCCGCGTAGTCACCCGGAGAGAGGTCGAAGATCTCTGCCTCCGGCTTGTGCGCCGGCGGTTGTGTGGAGGTCGGCGTGGGTGTGGGCGTGGCCGGCGTGCCCTTGCAGGTCACCTGGTAGGTGGCCCGCCCCGAGTCGTGGCCGTTCGCGTTGAGGATGTGAACGGCCTTCCACCCGCTGGTGGAGTCGCCGACGGCCAGCGGCAGTGTCACCTGGCGGACGCGGGGGCCGCCCGCGGCGAAGAAGACCGTCTCCGGCCGGCCCTCACCTGTGGCGCTGTCGATCCACTGGTAGTCGACAGTCGCAGGGGTGCGCGAGACCTGGATGGTGGCGGTGAACGTCACGGTCGTGGGGCAGGGGCCGTGGTGGACCGGCGGACCGTCGACGTGGGCGGCGGCGACCAGCGGCCTGTCCGTCCGGGCGGGCAGCAGGTGGGAACCGTCCCACACGGTGCCGGGGCCCGTACAGGTGACGTCGAAACGGGCCTTGCCGGACAGGCCGCGCCTGCCGAGGATCTCGACGGCCTGCCATCCCGAGGTGGTCCGGTCGAACGTCTGGCGCTCCTTCACCACCACCCTGCGCGCGCCGTTGACGCGGAAGCTCCTGATGACGCCCTTGCTTCCGTCGCCACGCACCCAGCGGTAGCGGACGGTTCCCGTGCCCTTGGCCGCCACCACCGCGGAGAAGCCCACCGTGGTGGGGCACTCGCCCGACTTCGCGGGGCTCGCCTTGACACTGGCCACGGCTGTCTTCACGGTGGCGGCGGCTGTCTTCGCGGGGAGGGCGGCTGTCTTCACGGCGGGGGCGGCGAGCGCCGGACTGGCGGCCAGCAGGCTGGTGAGCAGCAAACCGCTCAGCAGCATCGCTGTCCTTCTCATATGGATGTCCCTTTCTCAAGGAGGAAGGGAGACATGATGCCGACGCCCACTGGTGCCGCACTTGGCGCGACTTGTGACCGCTTCTTGCCGGCATCCTGGCCACGATCCGGCGCGCGGCCCTCAACGTCAGCACGTGTGCTGACAGCAACCACGAAAGTCCATGAACAGCAAGAAGCCCCAGACTCGCGGCACTGGCCGCGAACTGGAGCTCTGAAGCGTGGTGGACGATACTGGGATTGAACCAGTGACCTCTTCCGTGTCAGGGAAGCGCTCTCCCGCTGAGCTAATCGTCCGTATCGAGTTGTCACTCAGAGCGGAAGACGGGATTCGAACCCGCGACCCTCACCTTGGCAAGGTGATGCTCTACCACTGAGCCACTTCCGCATGGCGCTTTACCTACTTTAGCGGATCCGCGAGGTTCCGCGTGACGCCCGAGGTGGAGACGGGATTTGAACCCGTGTGGACGGCTTTGCAGGCCGCTGCCTCGCCTCTCGGCCACTCCACCAGGAGATCGTGCTCCGAGCGGAAGACGGGATTCGAACCCGCGACCCTCACCTTGGCAAGGTGATGCTCTACCACTGAGCCACTTCCGCGTGAGATCCGGCGATGTGCTCGTCGGCCACGGGAAAACCATATCGCCTTTGGAGAGTGCGCGTGCGCAGCGAGGGGCGGGGGGCCCGACTTTCATGACACGATCCGCACGTCGTCGGCCTTGACGAACATCATCCGGTGGCCGAGCTGGATCTGGTGGTAGCGGATCCTGCCGCGCACCATGACGTGCTTGGCCGGGTTGAAATGCGACGCCGCCAGATAGGTGCCCCTGACCGTCTGCCCGAGCGAGTAGAGCTGCCCCCTGCCCAGCCGGTACGGCAGCGGCGTGAGCTCCTGGAAGCGCACGCCCGGCGGGTAGGCCGACCGCTCGGGATAGGCCCTGCCGTACACCTTGACCTTGTCGTGGACGGGAGCGACCAGCGGGCCGGCGGCGCGGACGGCGGTGGGCTGGTCGGGCGGGTTGCGGAACCAGGCCTTCTGGCCGAGATACCAGATGGCCGTCCAGTCGCCGCTGGTGTCGGCGAGTGCGTAGCGCTGGCCGGCGCTGGCGCGGGCGCTGTGGTCGTAGACGCTGTAGGTGGAGGCGCCCTTCTGCCGCTTGCCGACGTCGTCGACGAGGGGCGCGTCGTCGCGCGGCTCGGTGTGCAGCCAGACGCTGGCGGCGCCCTGCGGCTCGCACAGCTTGGCGGGACGCTTGCGGACGCAGCCGACGAAGTCGGGCCGGTGGGCGTCGTAGTCGGGCTTGATGACCACGGACCTGCCGTCCTCCGCCTCGTCGCCGAGGGGGGCCTCCATCATGGCGAAGAAGCGCGCCCAGTCCCAGTAGGGTCCGGGATCGTTGTGCATGCCGGGGATGGCCGAGGCGCTCGCGCCGGGGACGTTGTCGTGGCCGATGATGTGCGCCCGGTCGAGCGGCACGTCGTACTTGTTGGCCAGGTAGCGCACCAGCCGGGCGGAGGAGCGGTACATCGCCTCGGTGTACCAGCTGCCGCCCCTGGCCATGAACCCCTCGTGCTCGATGCCGATCGAGCGGGTGTTGACGTCCCAGTTGCCCGCGTGCCACGCCACGTCCTTGGTCGCCACGTGCTGGGCGACGTGCCCGTCGCCGGACCGGATCGTGTAGTGCCAGCTGACGTACTTGGGGTCCTTGACCAGCGTGGGGATGCCGCCGTACGAGCCCTCGGTGTCGTGGATCACGATGTAGTCGATGGGCCGCTCGGTCCGCATCCTGTCGTGGTTGCCGTAGTCGTCCTTGCCGAAGCGCTTGTAGGCGGCGGGCATCCACTCGCAGGCCAGGGTGGCGGGGCACTCGGTGTTTGCGGCGGACGTCGTCCTGAACACCGGCACGGGGGCGGCCGGCAGGCGGACCAGCGAGCCGTCGTCGGTGCGGCGCTCGGCGCCCTCGCGCAGCACCTCGAACACCTCGCCGGCGAAGGACGGGCCGGCGTAGGCGGCGATGGCCTGGTACCAGGCGGTGGGCTCGGCGCTGAGCGGGGCGCCGAGCCTGCGCTGCCGGTCGGCCAGCAGCGCGGCGCCGCCCCGGATGTTGGCCGCCCGGTCGCGCCGCAGCGTCTCGGCGGGCAGCCCGGTCAGCAGCGCGGCCCGCTGCAGGGTCGGCGCGTCCTGATCGGCGGCGGCGGAGTCACCGGCGGCGGTGTCACCCGCGGCAGAGTCACCGGAGGAGGAGCCACCGGCGGCGTCACCGGCGGCGGCGTCACCGGCGGCGGTGGGGGAGCGGGCGCCGGGGTGTGCGGGCGGGTGCGCGGGGGCGATGCGCATGGGGCGCGCGTCGTCGCCGCGCGGGTCTCCCGTGTGGTCATGCCCCTCCTGCGGTACGGCCTCCGCGTCCACCAGGTGCATCGGCCCGTAACCGCCCGACACGCTGGGCCGCCCGTCGTGGGAGTCCCAGCGCGACTCGAGGTAGGAGACCCCGAGCAGCACGCTCTCCGGCACGCCGTACTCCTTGGCCGCGGCCCGGAAATCCTCCTGCGCCCCTCCCGGGGCGAGCGCGACGAGAAGTGCGGCGGCCCAGAAGAGCATGAGAACCCCCTGCGATGCGAGACCAGTCAATTACGTAGCGTAAAGGGCATGTGGCTCGTGTTTTCGAGGGGTATGGCGATCTCTGCGCGCGTTGTCAGCGCCTACGGGGCTTGCGGGCATCCCGCCTTTCGGCGTGTCGTATCCGATCGTGGGAATTCCTGCCCGATTTCGGGCAGGATGTTGGCGTGTCGTGTGATCCATGCGTAGTGTCCTGCCCTGTGCATCCCTACGAGGACCTCATCGCGCACCTGACCAGGACGAGCCAGCTCGACCCCGGTGAGGCGGCGCGCGTGGTGGCCGACGTGGTGGCCTACTTCTCCGAGCCGGTCGAGGAGTTCGTACGGCGCCGCCACGGCGAGCTGAAGTCTCGCGGCCTCACCAACGACGAGATCTTCCCGAGGATCGCGGCGGAACTACCCGTGCGGCGCGTGGCGGCTCCCGAGCTGTCGCTGCGCCAGCTGCGCAGGATCGTCTACGGATAGGAAGGTTGGCCCATGTGCGGAATCGTCGCCTATGTCGGCAGCAAGGATGCCGCGCCCATCCTGCTGGAGGGGCTTCAGCGTCTGGAGTACCGCGGCTACGACTCGGCAGGGGTGGTGGTCTCGAACAAGGGCCTCAAGCTGCGTAAGGTCAAGGGCCGCGTGGCCGACCTGGCCAAGGCCGTACCCGCCAGGTTCAAGGGCGCGCTCGGCATCGGGCACACCCGCTGGGCCACCCACGGCGTGCCGAGCGACGAGAACGCCCACCCCCACCTGTCGTCCGACGAGCGCATCGCGGTCGTCCACAACGGCATCATCGAGAACGCCGACGAGCTGCGAGCCAGGCTCGTCGCCGAGGGCGTGACCTTCGCCTCAGAGACCGACACCGAGGTGCTCGCGCACCTGATCGCCCGTACGGTGACCGAGACCGACACGCTCGAGGCGGCGGTCAGGAAGGCGCTCAAGAGCATCGTCGGCACCTACGGCATCGCGGTCGTCGACGCCGAGCGGCCCAAGGAGATCGTGGTCGCCCGCAACGGCAGCCCGATCGTCCTGGGCCTCGGCGAGAAGGAGATGTTCGCCGCCTCCGACGTGGCCGCCCTCGTCCGCTACACCCGCCAGGTCGTCCACCTCGAGGACGGCGAGCTGGCCGTCCTGACCGCCGACGGCTTCCACACCTTCGCCAGCGGAGGGCGCGAGACCGCCAAGGAGCCGCTGACCGTCGACTGGGACGCGGGCCACTACGACACCGGCGGCTACGAGCACTACCTGCTCAAGGAGATCTCCGAGCAGCCCGAGTCGATCGCCAGGACCCTGCGCGGCCGCCTCGACGAGCGCTTCCACATCGCCCACCTCGGCGGCCTCAACATGGACGCCCGCGAGACCCGCTCCTTCCGCCGGGTGAAGATCATCGGCTGCGGGAGCGCCTACTACTCCGGCCAGATCGGCGCGCAGCTCATCGAGGAGCTGGCCCGCATCCCCGCGGACGCCGAGCCCGCCAGCGAGTTCCGCTACCGCAATCCGGTCGTCGACCCCGACACCCTCTACGTCGCCATCAGCCAGTCCGGCGAGACCTACGACACGCTGGCGGCCGTCCAGGAGCTCAAGCGCAAGGGCGGGCGGGTCATCGGCATCGTCAACGCCGTGGGCAGCGCGATCGCCAGGGAGGTGGACGGCGGCATCTACCTGCACGCGGGCCCCGAGGTGTCGGTGGCCTCCACCAAGGCCTTCACCTCGACCGCGGTCGCCTTCGCCCTGCTGGCCCTGCACTTCGGCCGGGTGCACGACCTGTCGCCGGCCGACGGCCGCCGCATCGTCGAGGGGCTGCGCGAGCTGCCTGCGCAGATCGAGAAGATCCTCCAGCAGGGCGACCGCATCGCCGAGCTGGCCAGGAAGTACGCGGGGCATCCGAGCATGATGTTCGTCGGCAGGGTGCGCGGCTACCCGGTGGCCCGCGAGGGCGCGCAGAAGCTCAAGGAGATCTCCTACATCCACGCCGAGGCCTACCCGGCCAGCGAGCTGAAGCACGGGCCGCTCGCGCTGATCGGCCCCGAGCTGCCGACGGTGGCGATCGTGCCCGACGACGAGCTGCTCGACAAGAACCTCACCACGCTCGGCGAGATCAGGGCACGCGGCGGGCGGGTGCTCATGGTCGGCCATCGCGAGCCCGAGGCCAAGCTGGCCGACGACGTGATCGTGATCCCGAAGAACGAGATCGAGCTCGACCCGATCCTGCTCACGATCCCGCTGCAGATGCTGGCCTACCACGCGGCGGTCGCCCTGGAGCGCGACGTCGACAAGCCGCGCAACCTGGCCAAGAGCGTCACGGTCGAGTAGCGGAGCGGCCGTGCGGCCGTGCGGGCCGGGCGCCCGCACAGTCGCACGGCCTGCATCCCCCGGACGGCCTGCACCCTCCGGACGGCCGCCCTCCAGACGGCCTGCCCGCTTTCACGGCAGCAGCAGGCCCCAGTAGAGGGCCCAGGGGATCATCACGGCGCCCGCCGTGACGAGCAGGCCGAGCCGTACCCGCTCCGCGCGCCGCTCGGCCGCGCGCCAGGCGCGGGCGGTCAGGACGGTGGTGACGGCGACGGTCACCGTCAGCGCCTGCAACGCCAGCCAGAGCACGGGCCGTCCCGCCAGCACGGGGCCGGGCTGGGCCAGCTTGCCACCGGTCATGATCACGTAGGTCAGGTACGCGAAGCCGCCGATCACCACGACCAGACCGGAGGCCGCCAGCACCCTCGGCGCCGCCCCGGCTCTCCTCGCGCCGGATCCGCCCGCCCCGGCCCACCGCGCCCCGGCTCCCTTCGCGCCGGATTCCTCCGCCCCGGATCCTCCGGCGCCGGAGGCCGCCGCGCCCGGACGCCCTGTGCCGGAGGCCGCCGCGCCTGGACGCCCGGAGGCCCCTTCGCGGGATCCCCGTGCGCCCGAAGCCGTGGCCAGGCCCCTGATCCGTCGGGCGGCCGCGGTGAGCGGGTAGCCGAGGAAAGCGGTCAGGAACAGCAGCAGCGCCGCGGTCTGCACGGGCGCCGACTCCCACCAGGCGGGCGGCGGCACCGCGACGGTCGCCGAGGCCTGGTGCGCCCGGGGGGCGCCGGGCGGCGGGCTCGTCCGCGGCGCCCGGCCCGTGGCGACGTCCGACACCCAGGAGCCGACCAGGTCGGCGTAGCCGGGGGCCAGTTCGGGCCGCCGGGTGACGCCGCCGTCGGAGGTCAGGTGGGCGGCGTGCTCGGCGCCGGGGAACAGCCGGAGCGTCACGTGCTCGTTGCCGCCCTCGGCCAGGGCCCGCGCCATCAGCGGCGGGCTCTCCCGCGGCGGGGTGAGCAGGTCGTGGGTGCCCCAGATGGCGAGGACCGGCTGGCGGACGGCGCGCAGTACGGACAGCGGGTCGTGCCACGGCTCGGGGAACAGCCCGCCGGCGGAGATCGCCCGGTACAGCGTGGGGACCGCCCTGCCGGGCAGGGACCCGGACACGCCCGCCTTGCGCAGGCCCGCCATGACCGCCCACGACTGCTGGCGCAGCGGCTCGAGGGAGTTGGCGCCGACCAGCACGACGAACGCCACGTCCCGGGAGCGGGAGGCGGCCAGCGGCACCACCCATCCGCCCTCGCTCAGCCCCCAGAGCCCGACCTTGCCCGGGTCCACCCCGGTCTGCCGGCGCAGCGCCGCCACCGCGCCGAGCGCGTCGTCGGCCAGTTGCGAGTAGGAGCGCCGGAAGGTCGAGTAGCCCGCCGCCCGCTTGTCGTAGACCAGCACCGCCATGCCGCGCCTGGCGAACTCCACGGCCTCGGTCATGAGCTTGGTCCTGGGGGTGCCGGCGCCGGCCCCGTGCACGAGCACCATCCCCGGCAGCGCGCCGCGCCGGTTCCTGGGGGCCAGGACCGTGCCGTGCAGGGTGAGCCCGCTGCCGGCGAAGCTCACCTCCGTCGCCGCCAGGTCGCCGGGCACGGGTACGGCGGGCGGGGCCGGGGGCGGGGCCGAGGGCGCGGCCTGAGCCGCCCCGGCCAGGCCGAGTGCCGCTAAGAGCGCCAGCACCGCCGGCATCACTGTCTTCGCGAATCGCGTCATATTGCCGAAGATAGTCTGCAGAGAACTCTCGGCAAAGAGATGTCTGCAGAAATCCTTCTGGAGTACTAGGGTGATCGTCATGAAGGATGACGAGCCCTGGGTTCTGGACGATCCAGGCAAGCTGAAGGCCCTGGCCCATCCCATGCGCCGCGCCATGCTGCGCCACCTCGGCCTGCACGGCCCGGCCACGTCCACGACGCTCGGCTCGCTGCTCGACGCCAAGACCGGGACGACCAGCTACCACCTGCGCCAGCTGGAGAAGTACGGATTCATCGAGGAGATCCCCGAGCGGTCCACCGGGCGCGAGCGGTGGTGGCGCAGGGCGGAGACGGGCGACATCAGGCTGCCGCTGCCCGCCCAACTCGCCCCTGGGGACCGCCCGGTCCTCGCCGAGTTCCACCGGATCGGGCTGGAGGAGGACAAGCAGATCCTCCTGGAGCAGCTGCCCGCCGCCTACCAGGCCGACCCCGCCTGGGTGAAGGTGTCGCGCGCGCTCGGCCGGATGCGGCTGGACGAGCTGGAGGACTTCTTCGAGGAGTACATCCTGCTGCTGAAGAAGTACGGCCGGCGGGCCGCCGACGCCCCGCCGGAGGCCAGGCCCCTCCACATCCGGCTGCTCGCCGTTCCCGCCGACCTGCCCGCCACCCCCGACGTGTGACGCAAGGTGATCATCCAATAACATCCTGTACAAGGGTTGGGGGCGACGGGGAGGGGCGCGCATGCGCCGTCGGGAGTTCGTGGCAGCGTTCGTGCCGGGGACGGTGGCCGCGCTGGCGTGCCTGGCCGGGTGCGGCGCCACGGTCCCCCGGCAGGGAGCCAGCTTCACCGTCGTGCCGGGCGGAGAGGCGTGGATCCCCGTCGCGAAGGTCCTGGCGGGCCAGTTCAGATACAGCGGCGTCGCCGACGGCGGGACCTCGCTGACCGTGACGGGCCTGCCCGCGCTCGCGACCGCCCTGCGCAACGGCTCCAAGGCGGCCGGCACCCCGCTGGCCAGGCTGGTGGGCGACGTCGAGGTGCTGGTCGTGCCCGCCGCCTCGCTGCTGCGCGGCTTCGACGACTTCGCCGGGCGGCTGCTCGCCGACCCCGGCGCCACGGTGCTGGCGGGCCGGCCGCAGGGGGGCACCGACCACCTGCTGTTCGGGCTGGTCGCGCGCGGGCTCGGCGCCGACGCCAGGGTGCTCGACTACGCCGGCTATCCCACCACGCACGACGCCGCCGCGGCGCTGCTCGTGGGCCGGGCCGCCGTCGCCGCCGGGCCGCTCGGCGACTGGCGCAAGCGCATCGACAAGGGCCAAGTCAGGGTGCTGGCCGTCTCCTCCGCCGAACCGGTCGACGGCATCGAGGCGCCGACGCTGCTGGAGTCGGGTGTGCGGGTCGACTTCGCCGACTGGTGCGGGGTGCTCGGGCCGGGGGAGATGACCGAGCGCGAGCACGCCCAGGCGGTCGCGATCCTCGAGGAGATCACCGGGTCCCGGCAGTGGGCGGATGCGTGCCGTACGAGAGGGTGGAAGCCGATTCCCCTCAGCGGCGGCGACTTCGGCGTGTGGCTCGGGTCGGAGACCGAGCGGACCCGTGAGGTGCTCAAGGACCTCGGCCTCATCGACATGTTGGGGTAGTTGCGCCCGCGGCCACTAGATGTAGGATCCTGCTCGTCGCTGGTTCGCCCGATCAGGGCGGAGCAAAAAGGGAAGCCGGTGCGAATCCGGCGCTGCCCCGCAGCGGTGAGCGGGAACGACCGCCGTCACGACGCACTGGGCCCATGGCCTGGGAAGCGACGGCCAGTAGGAAGCTGACGAACGCCCGCGAGTCCGAAGACCTGCCAGCGGTGTGACCTGTCCATGGCCTCGAGGGAGGGCCGGGGGCCTCGCGGCATGCCCGCGCGCTCTCGCCTGCCCTCACGAGGCCGAGCTCGCGAGGAGAGAGCGTGACGCAGACCGTAGAGGTGGATCGCCGGCTGGCCATCGAGGAGGCCGCCGCCAGGGTGATCGCCGATCCGGAGAACTCCAAGGTGGCCGCCAGGCTGCTGGCCGAGGAGATCGCCGACGAGGCCGCCGCGCACGGCGTGCGGACCTTCTCCGAGTCGATCGCGGCCACCCACGCCGCCGGCCTGCTCCAGGACGGGCTGGCCGCCTTCGTGGCCGCCCACGCCGCCGCCCTCGACGCGCTGGTGGACGAGAGCGCCGACGACAGGTTCGAGTACTTCGGGCTGCGCACCGTCTACGACCGCTACCTGCTGCGCCACCCCGACACGCGCGGCGTGCTCGAGCGCCCGCAGCACTTCCTGCTGCGCGTGGCGTGCGGCCTTTCCGCCTCGGTCGCCGAGGCCGCCGAACTGTACGCCCTGATGTCCACGCTGTCCTACCTGCCGAGCTCGCCCACCCTGTTCAACTCGGGTTCGCGCCGCGCGCAGCTGTCGTCCTGCTTCCTGCTCGACTCGCCGCGCGACGACCTCGAGGGTATCTACGAGCGCTACGGCCAGGTCGCCAGGCTCTCGAAGTACGCCGGGGGCATCGGCATCGCCTGGACCAGGGTCCGCTCCCGGGGCTCGCTCATCCGCGGCACGAACGGCCACTCCAACGGCATCGTCCCCTGGCTGCGCACGCTCGACTCCAGTGTCGCCGCAGTCAACCAGGGCGGCCGCCGCAAGGGCGCGGCCTGCGTCTACCTGGAGACCTGGCACGCCGACATCGAGGAGTTCCTCGAACTGCGCGACAACACCGGCGAGGAGGCCCGCCGCACCCACAACCTCAACCTCGCCAACTGGGTGCCGGACGAGTTCATGCGCCGCGTCGAGGCCGACCAGGTGTGGTCGCTGTTCGACCCCAAGGAGGTGCCGCACCTCACCGACCTGTACGGCGAGGCGTTCGACGACGCCTACCGGGCCGCGGAGGCGGCCGGCCTGCACACCCGCCAGATCCCGGCCCGCACCCTCTACGGCCGGATGATGCGCACGCTCGCGCAGACCGGCAACGGCTGGATGACCTTCAAGGACGCCGCCAACCGCGCCTCCAACCAGACCGCGCGCCCGGAGAACGTCATCCACCTGTCCAACCTCTGCACCGAGATCCTCGAGGTCACCAGCGACGGCGAGACCGCCGTCTGCAACCTCGGCTCGATCAACCTGGCCGCCCACCTGGCCGGCGGCTCGATGGACTGGGCCCGGCTGCGTGCCACCGTGCGGACCGCGGTGCGCTTCCTGGACAAGACGATCGACCTGGGCTTCTACCCGACGCCGGAGGCCGAGACCGCCAACCTGCGGTGGCGGCCGATCGGGCTCGGCGTGATGGGCCTGGCCGACGTGTTCTTCTCGCTGCGCCTGCCGTTCGACTCGGCCGAGGCGCTGGCGCTGTCCACGCGCATCGCCGAGGAGATCGCGCTGGCCGCCTACGACACCTCCGCCGACCTGGCCGTCGAGCGCGGGCGCCACCCCTCCTACGGCGACACGAGGGCGGCCCAGGGGGTGCTGCACCCCGACCACTTCGGCGCCGGCGACTCGCCCGCGTGGACGGCCCTGCGCGCCAAGATCGACCGGACCGGCCTGCGTAACTCCCTCATGATCGCCATCGCGCCCACCGCGACGATCGCCTCGATCGCCGGATGCTACGAGTGCATCGAGCCCCAGGTGTCGAACGTCTTCAAGCGCGAGACCCTGTCCGGCGAGTTCCTGCAGGTCAACCGGTATCTGGTCGCCGACCTGCAGCGGCTCGGGCGGTGGACGCAGGAGATGCGCGACGAGATCAAGCGGGCCGACGGGTCGGTGCAGGACATCCCCGGGATCCCGGCCGAGCTCAAGACGCTGTACCGGACCGCGTGGGAGCTGCCGCAGAAGGCGCTCATCGACCTGGCGGCGGCGCGGACGCCGTACATCGACCAGTCGCAGTCGCTGAACCTGTTCATGGCCACGCCGACGATCGGGAAGCTGTCGTCGATGTACGCCTACGCCTGGAAGCAGGGGCTGAAGACCACCTACTACCTGCGCTCGCGCCCGGCGACGAGGATCGCCCAGACGACCGTGCAGGCGACCGCTCAGCCCGCCCCCGAGCCCGCCTTCACGGTGAGCGAGGCCGTCGCCTGCTCGCTGGAGAACCCCGAGATCTGCGAAGCCTGCCAGTAGGCCCTCGCCCGCCGCGCCGACGACGACCCACCGCAAGGAGAACCACGTGCTGCTCGACCCCGGCATGGACCTGACGCTGCGCCCGATGCGCTACCCCGACTTCTACGAGCGCTACCGGGCGGCCATCCGCAACACCTGGACGGTCGAGGAGGTGGACCTGCACAGCGACCTGGCCGACCTGGCCAGGATGACGCCCCAGGAACGCCATCTCATCAACCGGCTGGTCGCCTTCTTCGCCACCGGCGACTCGATCGTCGCCAACAACCTCGTGCTCAACCTCTACCAGCACGTCAACGCCCCCGAAGCCCGCCTGTACCTGTCCAGGCAGCTGTTCGAGGAGGCGGTGCACGTGCAGTTCTACCTGACGCTGCTCGACACCTACCTGCCCGACCCGGATGAGCGCGTCAAGGCCTTCGCCGCCGTCGACAACATCCCCTCCATCCGCGACAAGGCCGAGTTCTGCTTCCGCTGGATCGACTCCCTGGCCGACCTGCGGCGGCTGGAGACCAGGGCGGACCGCCGGGCCTTCCTGCTCAACCTCATCTGCTTCGCCGCCTGCATCGAGGGCCTGTTCTTCTACGGCGCCTTCGCCTACGTCTACTGGTTCCGCTCCCGCGGCCTGCTCGGTGGCCTGGCCACCGGCACCAACTGGGTCTTCCGTGACGAGTCGATGCACATGGAGTTCGCCTTCAGCGTCGTCGACACCGTGCGCGCCGAGGAGCCCGACCTGTTCGACGACAAGCTCGGCGAGCAGGTCACCAGGATGATCGAGGAGGCGGTGGCGGCCGAGCTGGCCTTCGCCCGTGACCTGTGCGGCGATGGCATGTCGGGAATGACCGTCGAGCAGATGCGCGAGTACCTTGAGTACGTGGCCGACCAGCGGCTGCGCCGCCTCGGCCTGCCCGTCAGGTACGGAACCGCCAACCCCTTCGCGTTCATGGAGCTGCAGGACGTGCAGGAGCTGGCGAACTTCTTCGAGCGCAGGGTGTCGGCATACCAGGTCGCGGTCGAGGGCAATGTGACCTTCGACGAGACATTCTGAGACATTAGGGGGCATGATCGTGGCGCCGGTGAACTGGCTCATCCTGATCGCATCCGTCCTCGGAGCGGTCGTCTGCGTCGAGCTGGTTCGCAGGCTCCTCCTGAGAGCCGCCCGTACCTGGGACTTCGTCGGGCATCTGGTGCGCAGGTGCACCTGGCCGGCGTTCGCCGTGGCGTCGGTGGTGGCCTTCAACACCGCGTTCGTCCCCAGCATGGTCGGCAGCGCGGCGCTGCCCATCGTCGAGCGTCTCACCGGCGTTCTCACCATCGCCGCGTTCACCTGGCTGCTCATCCAGGCCGCCTACGCGGTCACCGACGTCGTCCTCGACCGGCTCGAACAGGTCGAGGAGAACAACCGCAGAGCCAGGCGGGCCAGAACGCAGATCGCGCTGGTCCGCAGGGCCGCCGCGGCGGTGATCATCGTGATCTCCTTCGGCGCCGCGCTGTTCACCTTCCCCGAGGTGCGCGCGCTCGGCGCCGGACTGCTCGCCTCGGCCGGCATCGCCGGCGCGATCGTCGGCATCGCGGCGCAGTCCACGATCGGCAACATGCTCGCCGGGCTGCAGCTCGTCTTCAGCGACGCGCTGCGGCTCGACGACGTGGTGGTGGTCAACGGCGAGTGGGGCAGGATCGAGGAGCTCACGCTCACCTACGTCGTGGTCCGCTCGTGGGACGAGCGGCGTCTGGTCTTCCCCGTCTCCTACTTCACCCAGAACCCGTTCGAGAACTGGACCAGGCACGGCAGCAGGGTCATCGGCCACGTCTACTTCCGCGTCGACTGGTCGGTGCCCGTACCTGAGCTGCGCGAGGAACTGCACCGCTTCATCAAGGACCACCCGCTGTGGGACCAGAAGGACTGGACCCTCCAGGTCACCGACATCCTGCCCAACGGTCTGGTGGAGCTGCGGGCACTGATGAGCGCGGCCGACTCGGCCTCGGTCTGGGACCTGAAGGCCGACGCCCGCGAGCACCTCGTGGCCTACCTGAAGGCCCACCACCCGCACGCGCTGCCCCGCTTCCGGGTGGAAAGCTCCTCCTACGGCGCCTTCGCCGACTCAGGCCCCGGAGGCTGGCCGAAGGACCCGCGTAGCGCCCGCGATCAGCGCGGTGGCCAGCACCCAGCCTGAGACCACCAGCGTCCACGCCACCCAGGCCGTCCACCCGGCCGGCTCGTACGCGCCGCGCACCTCGAACACGCTCACCGGCACCAGCAGGTCGAGCGAGTAGACGAACGCGTTGAACGTGCGCACCTGGTCAGGGTCGACCTGGACGGGCGGAACGCGGGTGAAGATGACCGTCCCCGCGGTCAGCAGGATCGCCGCCCACAGACCCGCCAGCCACGAGCGGTAGCCGTAGCCCACCATGACGTCGAGCAGCCGCCCCCACACCCTGCCCGCCGGCCGCAGGGTGCCGCGCCGCCGCCGTTGCTTGGCCAGCAGCACCCGCCGCGCCTCCGGCTCGTGCCCGATGCGCCGGTACCACGAGGCCAGCTGCTCGTACGGCTGCGGCCGGTACCCGCCGGGGTCGTGGCCCAGCCAGCCGAGCCGTTCGGCCAGTGACCAGGGACCGCGCAGCGACTCGTAGGTCAGGCCGTTGAGCCGCACCGCGCCCGGATAGGCGTCGGGGGAGTCCAGCAGCACCCCGAAGCGCGAGTAGCCGAAGTTGACCTCGCCCTCGATCACGTCGGGCCGCATGATCACCTCGTCCGCCTGCATGTGGCTGAGGTGCAGCGCCCAGCCCTCCGCCCGAAGCTCTGCGTGGTGGAAGGACAGCACCCCGTCGACGCGTGCGCCGCGCATCCTGATCGTGCCGTCCGCCCGGAAGCCGGCGCTGAGCTCGGCGGTGCCCGCGGTCATGAAGTCGGCGTTGACCGCGCCGACGTGCGCGCCCTCCAGGTACAGGCCGCCGGGGAAGGTACCGCCGATCAGCCGCAGGCCGCCGTGGGCGCGCAGCCCGCGCAGGAAGGTGCCGCCGCCGACCGACAGGCCGCCCGCCCACAGCGCCCACTCGTGCATCGTGTCAGTGACGCCGCCCTCGGGCTCGCGGACGTCGCCGTGGGCCGACTCCGAGGTCGAGGTGCGCGGCCGCGGCGCGATGATCGTCGTCCTGGACAGGCGGCACTGGCCCTCCACCC
This sequence comes from Nonomuraea sp. NPDC003804, assembly GCF_040610675.1. Taxonomy (NCBI): domain Bacteria; kingdom Bacillati; phylum Actinomycetota; class Actinomycetes; order Streptosporangiales; family Streptosporangiaceae; genus Nonomuraea; species Nonomuraea sp. NPDC003804. The sequence continues at coordinate 15,107 of NZ_JBEXMT010000054.1, read as the reverse complement.
GCGCGTTGTCCAGGCGCACGCCCGCGTGCACCGTCGAGCCGTCCAGCTCGAACAGGCCGTCCACCTTCATCCGCGAACCCTTGACCCTGGCCAGCTCGCAGCCGCGCAGCCGGACACCTCTGGCGGTGGCGTCGGACAGGTCGACGGGCTCGGCCAGGTGGCAGTTGAGCAGGTAGAGGGTGGCGTCGATGGTCGCGCCGGACAGGTCGAGGGCGCCGACCACCCTGGCGCCCGCCAGCCGTACCCCCGCCACCCGGCCGGGGGTGCGCTCGACCGCGCCGAGCAGCAGCGCCGCGATCACCTCGGCCCGCACCTCGCGCTCGCGGCCCCACCGATCGGCCTGCGCCGGGTCGTCGAGTTCCCTGTCGCCCGTGCGCAGGTCCACCCACGCCCCCGTGGGAAAGGCCCGCCACAGGCGGCGTTCGGCGGCGGATAATCTGCGCACGGACCAGATTTTATTCTGTGGCGGACACGCGAATTGCCATTTAGTTTTGTGGTGTTCGCGAGAAAGAAGACGGTCCAAGCCGACAGGCTTTTTCTTTCTCAGGTCTGACCGGCGGGAATGGCGCCCCCCGGATGGATGTGAACGCCATTCGCCCCGGGCATGGACCCACGCCAGCCACGCCCGGGGTCACATGGGCGGCGGTACGGCGGGCCGGACCTCCAGCTCGGCCAGCAGCCCCGCGATCCGGCGCGCGCGCAGCGGGTCGACGGGCAGCACATGGCTCGTCCACCAGCGCGCGGCCTCCGGGTTCGGCCCGGCCGGCACCAGGTCGAGATAGTCGTGGAGCGGCGGGTCGTAGATGAACCCGGGCACCACGCCCCGCTGTTCGAGCCGGGCGACGACGGCGTCCCTGTCCTCGACCACGAGCGGGACCCGCAGCAGCGGCTGGGGCTCGGCGTGGCGCACCCCCTCGGCGGCCCAGGGCGTGTCGCGCAGCAGCCGGACGCCCGCCAGGCGCGCCTCCCGCTCGCGGTCGATCACCCGGAACCTGGAGTCCTGGTAGCGGCGCACGAGCGGACCGTGGCGCATCCGCCAGTCCGCCTGGTCGATCGACAGCCAGTAGTCGAGGGCGGACAGCAGCGCGGCGTCGGCGGCCGCGCCCGTCCCGCGCGCGGCCAGCGCCGCCCGCAGCTCCGGCTCCCTGGACGGCAGGCGGTGCCCCGTCCAGGTCATCAGGCCCAGGCGCTTGAGCGCGTGCCAGATCGGGCGCACCAGCCCGGTGCGGTAGATCGTCTCCCTGATCACCGGCCGCAGGACGGCGGCCAGCTGGCGTCCCGGCACGAGCAGGTCGTCCCTCGCCTGCGCCAGCGTCCGCAGGTCCGCCGGATCGGCGCAGGTCAGATAGGCGCCGGACATCGCGCGGCCGTGCTTGGCCAGACTGTAGACGCCCGCCGCCCCGAACGTGCCGGCCAGCCGCCCGTCGACCGTGGTCAGCATGGCGTGGGCGGCGTCGTCGATGATCGTGACGCCGTGGCGCGCGCAGGCCTGTCGCAGTTCGGCGATCCGGTCGGGCTGGCCGTACAGGTGGGTGGTGAGCACGCCCGACACGCCCGTCCAGTCGACGGCGGGCACGTCGATGTTGCCGTCGCGCCAGGAGACCGGCGCCAGCACCGGCGTCAGGCCGGCCGCCAGCACCATGAACAGCACGATCTCGCAGTTGGTGGGCGCGAGCAGCACCTTGTCGCCGGGCTTGAACCAGTGGCGCAGCGCCAGGTAGAGGGCGAACCGGCCCGACGGCACGTGGATGCAGTCCTGGCCGACCCTGTCGCGCATCACCGGCGCCTGCCGTACGCGCGCAGCACCTTGTCGACGGCGCCGTAGATCCGGGGGGACTCCAGGATCAGCCGGCGCACCCGGCGGACGGGCTCGTGGCGCATGCGGTGCAGCGCGGCGCCCATCGTGCGGCGGCGCACCACCCCCTCGCCCACGGGGGCGCCGGTGCTGCGCAGCGCGTCCTTGTACTCGGAGTTGGTGCCGATGCCCAGGTCGAGGGAGCGGATGCCGATCTCGGCGGCGGCCTCGGCCATGTGCAGATGCTGGATGAGGCCGGGGGAGTACTTGGCGAACTCGGGATCGTAGGCCGGGAACCAGCCGATGAGCACCGTGTCGGAGCGCAGCCCGAAATGCCCGGCGACCGGACGGCCGTCGACGTACATCATCGACAGCGGGCCGGCGAAGGTGGGCGAGTCGATGGCGTGCAGCCGCTCGGCCAGCTCCACCACCCAGGACTGCCCGAACCTGTCGGCGCGCCCCATGCGCCGGTACTGCGCCGACTTCCACTCGCGCAGCACGCGGAAGTCGTCGGCGCCGCGCGCGGCGAAGTCGAAGGTGACCTCGCCGAAGTCCCTGCCGAGCTTGCGCTCCTTGTACAGGGTGCTCTTGTAGAACTTCGACGAGCGCTTGGCCAGCCCGGCCGCGTAGGCGGCGTAGCCGTCCGACAGGTCGAGCACGACGCTCTGCTGCGAGAGGGTCTCGTAGGGGTGGAACCACGGCTGACGCTCCACCAGGCAGCCGAACTCCCAGACGTGCAGGCCCAGCCCCTTCAGCAGCGTGTCGGCGGCGAAGTCGGCGCCGGGCCGGTGGATGACGCCCTGGCACAGCGACACCCACGAGCCGATCGCGGCGCCCACGCCGCCCGCGCCGACCTCGAACGGCAGGAATCCGGCGATGCCCTCGCCGTCGCTGATGACGCCGACCCGCGCCGCCTTGCTCACCTCACCCATCGCGATCGTGAACTCAGGGCTCAGGAAGGGGTTGGCCAGATGCGGTTGGGCCGCCTGCATCCCACGCCAGGCGGTCAGTTCGCTCTCACCGAGCTCAGCCGGGCGGATGACCGAGAAGGTAGAGCGTTTCATATCAAGCTGGAACATACCCATCCTTGTTAGGAAACAGCGGCAACTCTGCGCAGATGCGGCACCACCGCAAGCGCGATGACGGCATTGGCGGCGAGCACCGCACAACCAACGCCGGTGATCCCCGCGACGGGGAAGAGGACGCCGATCAGGCCCAGTGTCAGCGCCGCGAGCCCGATCTGCACGATCGCCAGCCGTCTGGCCTGGCTCATGGCCCTGAGCGTGCTGAGGTGGATCTCGATCAGCATGCCCGGCAGCACCGACAGCGCCATCAGCCGCAGCAGCGGCGCGGCGGCCTCGGCCATCTCGGCGCTGAAGACCGACAGGATCAGCGGCGCGCCCAGCGCCGCGATCGCCACGATCGGCACGATGATCACCACGGTACGGCGCAGCGCGTTGCGGACGCTGCGGGCCAGTTCCTCGGCCTTGAACGCGCCCTCGACGGTGAGCGAGACCGCCATGTTGGCGGCCAGCAGGCCGATCATGCAGCCCAGCGTGTGGGTGACCGAGAAGTAGCCGAACACCGTGGCGTTGTTGAGCCAGGCGGCCACCAGGACCGGAACCAGGTAGAGGGTCAGCAGCAGCGACAGCGCGCCGGGGAAGTCTCCGGCCAGGAACCTGCCGATCTCGCGGAGCCGGGGCGGGTCGCCGGCGTTCTCTCTGACGTGACGGGGGACGGCGTACCTGAAGATGAACCAGTTGATCGGGATCAGCGCCATCGCGGTCGGGATGATCCACGACAGGAAGATGCCGCCGAACAGGCCGCCCTCGGGCAGGGCGAAGGCCAGACCGGCCAGCATCGCCATCTTCACCAGCCCGAAGGCCAGGCTGTTGGCCGGCACCCAGATCGCCTTGCGCAGGCCCGCCAGCGTCACGTCCTGGAGCGTGAAGATCGTCCAGACCAGCACGGAGGCCAGGAAGAACAGCCCGGGACCGAGCCCGCCGAGGCTCGCGTAGGCCGGGCCCCACAGCGGGAGCGTCAGCAGGAAGCCCAGCGCCGCCACCACACCCGTCGCGCCCGCCACGGCGTAGCCGCGCTGCACGAACTCCGAGGTGCGGCGGCCCGCCACGGGGATGAACCGCGCCATCGCCCCCACGAACGCCAGGCCGGTCAGCGAGGAGAACAGGCGCATCGCGCTGATCATCGTCTGCCCCTCGCCGAAGGCGGCGGGCGAGTAGAGTTTCGTGGCCAGGAACCAGTAGCCGAGCCCGAGCACGGCGGTGATCCCGGTGTTGATCATGAGCGTGTAGGCCTGGAGGAACAGGGGGTTCCGCAGATCCCGGCGCAGCCGGTCGGCCAGAGTGGGTGTGGCGCCTGGGGTTGGCATGGCGTCATCGTCGGCCTTGCCGCTTGCGGCGGTCTTTCCGGAAACTTTCAACCGGTCGTCCGCGTCAGGTGCCTCACTTGTCACACTGACCATGATGTCCGATGGCCGGAGTGACCCGGCACGTCTTGCGCCACTCGTTATGCGGGCCGGCCCCTCTCAGCGGCCATCGACGGGCCTCGGTGACCCTCCTCGGTGACCCGCGCGCGGGCGACCTTCTCGCGCTCCGGCTAGCGATCCACGATCTCGTTCTTGCCGATCACCACGACGCCGCCCCTGGTGACGGCGAAGCGGGTGCGGTCGTAGTCGAGGTCGAAGCCGATCCTGGCGCCGTCGGGGATGACGACGTTCTTGTCGATGATCGCCTTGCGGACCACGGCGCCCCTGCCGACCTTGACGTTGTCCATCAGCACGGAGTCCTCCACGCGGGAGTGCGAGTGCAGGACCACGCGCGGCGACAGGATCGAGCGCTGCGCGGCGCCGCCCGAGATGATCACCCCGGGGGAGACCAGCGAGTCGATGGCGCGGCCCACCCGGTCGCCCTCGTTGTGGACGAACTTGGCGGGCGGCAGCGGATCGTGCCCGGTGAAGATCGGCCACCGGTCGTTGTACAGGTTGAAGACCGGGTGCGCGGAGATCAGGTCCATGTGCGCCTCGTAGTAGGCGTCGAGCGTCCCCACGTCGCGCCAGTAGCCCCGGTCGCGCTCGGTCGAGCCGGGCACGAGGTTGTTGGCGAAGTCGTAGACGTCGGCGCCACCCGACTTGACCATCATCGGGATGATGTTGCCGCCCAGGTCGTGCTTGCTGGTCGGGTCGAGCGCGTCCTCGCGCAGCGCGTCGATCATGGCCTGCGTCTTGAAGACGTAGTTGCCCATCGAGGCGTAGATCTCGTGCGGGGAGTCGGGCAGGCCCACCGCGTCCTTCGGCTTCTCCCTGAACGCGACGATCCTGCGGCCGGACGGATCGGTCTCGATGACGCCGAACTGGTCGGCCAGCGACAGCGGCTGCCTGATCGCCGCCACCGTCACGTCGGAGCCCGAGTCGACGTGCTGGGCCACCATCTGCCGCGGGTCCATCCGGTAGATGTGGTCGGCGCCGAACACGATCACGTGCTCGGGCATCTCGTCGTAGATCAGGTTGAGGTTCTGGAACAGCGCGTCGGCCGAGCCGGAGAACCAGCGCGGACCCAGCCGCTGCTGCGCGGGGACAGGCGTGACGTAGTTGCCCAGCATCGCCGACAGGCGCCAGGTCCGCGAGACGTGGCGGTCGAGGCTGTGGTTCTTGTACTGCGTCAGGACCACGATCTGGAGGTAGTGGCCGTTGGCGAGGTTCGACAGCACGAAGTCGATCAGCCGGTAGATCCCGCCGAACGGCACCGCGGGTTTGGCGCGGTCCGCTGTCAGCGGCATCAACCGCTTGCCTTCTCCACCGGCGAGAACGACTGCGAGAACCCTGGGCGACGTCATGGCTGGACGCTACCCCGAAACGGGCAGTCCACGCAGGTCCACATGCCTGTCATCCGGGCGGCGAGTCGCGGACCGCCATGATCGCGACCATGGGGACACGTTCGCCGCCCTGGAAGGCCCCGCGGAGCCGTCGCTACGACGGCCGCGGGCTGGTCGGTGGGCTGACGGGCGGGCTGATGGGTGGCCTCGGCGTGGGCGTCAGCTTCGGCGTCATCGGACGCTCGCAGGTGGTGAAGCCCTTGGAGTAGCCGTGCCGGTAGCCCTGGTCGTACCACTTCACCCCGGTGGGATCGATGTGGAAGGGCTTGCTCTGCTCGCAGTCCAGCCGTCCGCGGTAGATGCCCTTGTCGTAACCCTTCTTGTACAGCTGCTTCTGCCGGTCGGTCCGCGGCGGGGTCCGCGCGAGGATCCCGGCGCCCGGTGCCGGACCGGCCGCCGGGCTCGCCGCGACCCCGGCGCTCGCGGCCGGGGCCGTGACCAGTTGCCCGGCCAGTTGCGCGGCCAGCGCCATTCCGATGAGGAGCGCACGTTGCCTTCCGTGCATTCTCGTCCTCCTTCCATTGCCGCCGCGGACATTTCGGAAAGGCCGCGGGATCCATGGTGCGGGACAATTCATTCGGCCGGCGCCGGCAGGTGGGTGACGTGCGAATTCGCTGGGGCAGGGGCACGGCGAGGAGCGGTGGGGCGGGAAAACGGGAAGGTCCTTTTCCGGCTCCTCGACAGCATGGTGCACATGCCGGCGAAGGAAAGTACACCAAGAATATCTCAGCAACGTTTTTACCCGGGTGTTTTACCGCGTCGCCGGGAGGGCGGCGTGCGTTAGGGTCGCAGTGTGCGCGTGGATCTGCTGAGTCGCGAATACCCGCCCGAGGTGTACGGCGGTGCCGGAGTGCATGTCGAATACCTCGCCAGGGAGCTCCGGCGCCTGGCCGACGTCCGGGTCCGGTGCTTCGGCGCCCCCAGGGACGAGCCGGGTGTCTCGGCCTACCGGGTGCCCGGTGGCCTGGAGACCGCCAACGCCGCTCTCCAGGTCCTCGGCGTCGACCTGGAGATGGCCGCCGCGTGCGAGGGCGCCGACCTGGTGCACAGCCATACCTGGTACGCCAACTTCGCCGGGCATGTGGCCAAGATGCTGTACGGCACGCCGCACGTCGTCACCACCCACAGCCTCGAGCCGCTCAGGCCGTGGAAGGCCGAGCAGCTGGGCGGCGGCTACACGCTGTCCTCGTGGGCCGAGCGCACCGCGCTCGCCTCGGCCGACGCGATCGTCGCGGTGTCGGAGGGCATGCGGCGCGACGTGCTGACCGCCTACCCCGAGATCGCCCCCGACCGGGTGACCGTGATCCACAACGGGATCGACACCGTCGAGTACGCGCCGGACCACGGGCTCGAGGTGCTGCGCAAGCACGGCATCGACCTGGGCCGGCCGTACGTCGTCTTCGTCGGCCGGATCACCCGGCAGAAGGGGCTGGTCCACCTGCTGCGCGCGGCCCGCGACCTCGACGCGGGGGCGCAGCTCGTGCTGTGCGCCGGCGCCCCCGACACCCCCGAGATCGCCGCCGAGGTGCGCGGCCTGGTCGAGGGGCTGGAGCGCGACGGGGTGTTCTGGATCTCCGAGATGCTGCCCAAGCCGGAGGTCATCCAGCTGCTCACGCACGCGACGGTGTTCGTGTGCCCCTCGGTGTACGAGCCGATGGGGATCGTGAACCTGGAGGCGATGGCCTGCCGGACGGCCGTCGTCGCCACCGCGACCGGCGGCATCCCCGAGGTGGTGGCCGACGGCTCGACCGGGCTGCTGGTGCCCATCGAGCAGGGGGCCGACGGCACGCCGGACGATCCGGAGAAGTTCGCCGCCGACCTCGCCGAGCGGATCAACGCGCTGCTCGGCGACCCCGACCGGGCCAGGGAGATGGGCACGGCCGGCCGGACACGCGCGATCGAGCACTTCTCGTGGGAGCGCATCGCCGAGCGCACCATGGACCTCTACCGCTCACTGACGAGCTGACCGCCGGCTCCGCACCGCCCGCCGGCTCCGCACTGCCCGCCGGTTTCGCGCTGCCCGTCGGTTTCGCGCTGCCCGTCGGCTCCGCACCGCCCGTCGGCTCCGCACCGCCCGCTGGGGCCGGTCGGCGGGTGCGCCGGGGCCGGGCCTTCCGGGGTTCTGGGCGGCGGCCGTGGCGATGCGGCTGGCGTAGGCTGCAGGAGCCGACGATCGAAGGGGAGCCCGTGCTGCTGGCCGAGGGAGTGCACGCTGTCGTCACCGACCGGGAGGGAGGCGCCAGCGCGCCGCCGTACGACGGCAGGAACCTCGGCGGCGCGGTCGGCGACGATCCCGGCAGCGTGCTGACCAACCGCCGCGACACCGCCGCGGAGCTGGGGCTCGACCCGGACAGGGTGGTCTACATGCGCCAGGTCCACAGCGCCGATGTGGCCTACGTGAGCGAGCCGTTCGGCGCCGAGCCGCCCGCGCTCGACGCGGTCTTCACCGACCTGCCGGGCGTCGGCCTGGCCGTGCTGGTGGCCGACTGCGTGCCCGTGGTCGTGGCCGATCCGGTCGCGCGCCTGGTCGGCGTGGCCCACTCCGGGCGCGAGGGCACGTTCAAGGGCGTGGTCCCGGCGCTGGTCGAGGCCATGGCGGGGCACGGGGCGCAGCCGGGCAGGATGGTCGCGCTGGCCGGGCCGTCCGCCTGCGGCCGGTGCTACGAGGTCTCGCCCGAGCTGAGCGAGTCCGCGCCGCCCGAGATGCGCTCCACCACCCGGCTCGGCACTCCCGCGCTCGACGTCCGCGCGGGAGTGGCCGCCCAGCTGCGGGCCGCGGGCGTCCAGGACGTACGGCACGACGAGCGCTGCACGATCGAGTCGCCCGAGCTGTTCTCCTACCGCCGCGACCGCGTGACCGGCCGCTTCGCCGCCTACGCCTGGCTGGCGCCCTGACCGGAGATGTAGTGCATGATCACGTTGTGCACGTGCTGGGCCTTGTTCTCCCCGCGGAACTCCACCTCGTAGGTGTGCGTGCCGACGTGGATGGCGATCGCCCCCGAGGAGAAGAACGACCCGGCGAACGACTTGTTGCTCACGACGCTGACGGCGGAGACCCGTGAGTAGGGGATGCTGGTGATCGCGAGCCGCTTGCCGACGAACGACTTGTCCTGCACGATCACGCGCCGGTCGGTGAGACCGAGGAATCCCGTTCCGGTGCCGATGGCGTCGTAGACGGCGATGATCTGCTCCCCGGGCAGCAGTCCGCTCTGGACCTGCTGGAGCTGTTCCCGGCGGTCGTAAGTGACGTCCATACTCCCAGCATGCGGCTTGCCTCGGGCTTTGTCGCAGATCACTCTGGAAGTGAGAGGGGGGTGAGGACATGTCCCAAGCTCTCGGAGTCAGCCGCCCTGATCTCGCCGTCACCGACCTGCCCCAGCCGGAGGAGGTCTTCGGTGTCCGGCACATCGGGGTCAAGGAATTGTTCATGTACGCGGTGGGCCCGAGCCTGATCGCTCTGGGCATCTCCATCGGCAGCGGCGAATGGCTGCTCGGACCGCAGGCCGTGGGTCAGTACGGTTTCGTCGGCGTCGGCTGGGTCATCACCGTCTCCGCAGTCCTGCAGACCTTCTACAACGTCGAGTGCGCGCGCTACGTGATGGCGACGGGAGAGGCCCCCGTCGTCGGATGGGGCAGGGTCCCGCCCGGCTACAGGCTCTGGGTGCCCCTGTCTGTCTTCGTGGTCATCTTCGCCTTCATCGCGGGTGGCTGGGCCGCTTCGGCGGGCCAGGGCGTCTACGCGCTGGTCCACGGGACGGTCCCCCCGGCCGGGGCCGAGGAGCCCAGACTGTGGGCCATCGCCCTGCTGGTGCTGGTCTTCCTCATCACCGCCGCCGCGCGCCGCATCAGCAGGGCGCTGGAGCTGGCCAACTGGGGGATGGTCGGCGCGATCCTCGTGGCGCTCCTGCTCATCGACCTGTTCGTGGTTCCCTTCGCGCAGTGGTGGGAGGCCATCCGCGGCTTCGTGACACCCGCCGCCCCGCCTTCCGGCATCACCGCCACCCAACTCGGCGCCCTGGCCGGCTTCACCGCCCTGGCCTCCGGCCTGAACTGGTACGTCATGGGCCACTACCGCGACAAGGGCTACGGCATGGGCTTCCGCACCGGCTTCATCGCGGGCCTGCGCGGCGGCCGCAACGAACTGCTCGACAGCGGCGTGACCTTCCCCGACAACGTGGAGAACGCCGCCACCTGGAAGCGGTGGTACCGGCTGCTGATGGTCGACATGTGGGGTGTCTTCTTCATCGGCGCGATGCTGGGCATGCTGCTGCCCACGATCCTGATGGCCCGCGCCGTCCAGCTGTCCGGCCAGCGGCCGACCACGGCCAATGTGCCGACGTTCGTGGCCAGCGTCCTCTACGAGGACTACGGCAGGCCGATGTTCGTCATCGTGCTGATCATCGGCGTGCTGATCCTCTTCTCCACCCAGCTCGGCATCTTCGAGGCGATGGTCCGCGTCACCACCGACGCGGCGCACGCCACCAGCCCGCGCCTGCGCGGCCTCATCGAGGGCGATCCCAGGCGCTTCTACTACCCGTTCATGGGCGCGCTGCTGGTGGTCATCGCGATCGTGCTGCACCTTGCGGTGCCCGTCGAACTGGTGCAGTGGTCGGCCAACATGTCCAACCTGGGCGCGCTGATCTACCCGTTCATGCTGATGTACCTCAACAGCAGGCTGCCTCGCCCGGCGCGGCTGCACTGGTGGCACTACGTGGTGCTGGTGCTGAACTTCCTGTTCTTCGGGTTCTTCTTCGTCAACTTCGTCGCCGACTTCCTCGGAGAGCCACTGGTGACGTTCTGAGGTGATCATTCGTCCCGCGGACAGGAAGGCGGACGCCATCAGGATCGGCGCCGTCCCCCAACTCGCCCAGATCGGCACCGACCCCGCGGCGCAGGGCCAGGGCGGCGAGGCGGGCAGCGCGCTGCTGCGCGCCAGGCTCGAGACGTGCGACGCCGAAGGCGTAGCGGCCTGTCCGGCGAGCAGCAAGGAGAGCGACGTGCCCTGCTACGGGAAGCACGGGTTCCAGGTCACCCGGGAGATCCATCTGCCGGACGGTCCCACCGTCTGGGCGGTGCTCAGGGGACCCGTCAGCTGATCGGCTCCAGGACCACCACGGGGATCGGGCGGTCGGTCTTGGTCTGGTACTCGTCGTAGTCGGGCCAGGCCCTGGTCATCAGCCCCCACATCTCGGGCTTCTCGCCGGGCTCGGCCGTACGGGCGCGGGCCCTGAACCTCCTGTCCTTCACCTGCACCTCGACCGCCGGATCGGCCTGCAGGTTGAGGTACCACTCGGGATGGCGCGGGTCGCCCCCTTTGGAGGCGACGACCAGGAACTTGTCGTCGTACGGCTGGTAGATCAGCGGAGTGGTGTGCTTCCTGCCGGACCTACGGCCGGTCGTCGTCAGGAGCAGCGTCGTCGTGCCGTTCCAGTCGTGCCCCTCGGCGCCGTCGGTCTCCTGATAGCGCTGGACGTGTTCCTTACCGTAGAGCATGTGGCCCTCCTACCCGAGAATCGGTAATGACACAGCCACGGTTGCGGACGTTCCCTCCCGACCCCAGGTCGGAAATGTCGCCCACATCTGATCCCCTCTGGCTAGAATCCGACCATGACCTGGCGACATTGATCCAGCACCAGAGGTCACGGGGCGCGTGAGCGCGGACCCCCGGGCACGGCAGCACGCCCGACGTCCGCACCGCCCCCGACAGGAAAGACCTCATGCTGCCAAAGCTCTACGTTTACTCGTTCCTCGGTGACTTCGTCCTGTTCTACCCGGTCTACACGCTGCTGTTCACCGACACCGGGTTGACCGTCCCCGAGATCACCTCCCTGCTGGTCATCTGGGTGCTGGCCGCGCTGGTGCTCGAGGTGCCCTCCGGTGCGCTGGCCGACACGCTGTCCCGCAAGGCGCTGCTGATCGCCGGCCCGCTACTGGGCGCGGCCGGCTTCGCGCTGTGGACGGCCGTGCCCTCCTACTGGGCCTTCGCCGCCGGCTTCGTGCTGTGGGGCGCCCGCGAGGCCCTGGAGTCGGGCGCGTTCGAGGCGCTCGTCCACGACAACCTCGCCCACACCGGTACAGCCGCACGCTATGCCGAGGTCACCGGCCGCGCCCGGTCCATCAGCCTGGTGGCCACGGCGCTCGCCACCGCCGCCGCCAGTCCCCTCTTCGCGGTCGCCGGCTACCAGGGCGTGGGAGTGGCCACCGTCCTGGCCTGCCTGCTGTGCGCCGCCATCGCCGCCACCCTGCCCGAACACCGCGCCGAGCCGGAGGACGACGACCCGACCGGCTACCTCGACACCCTCAAGGAAGGACTGGCCGAGGCGCGCCGCTCCCCCCGGGTACGGCACGCGCTGCTGCTGGTTCCAGCGGTCACGGCCGTGTGGGGCGAGCTGGAGGAGTACGTGCCGCTGCTGGCCCAGGAGAGCGGCGCGACGGCGCAGACCGTTCCGCTGATGGTGCTGCTGGTGTGGCTCGGCGCCACCTCGGGCGGCCTGCTCGCCAAGCGGGCCGCCGGTCTGCGCTCACGCGGCCTGGCCGCCCTCCTCGCCACCGGCGCCGTCGCCCTGGCCGCCGGTGCGGCGTCCGGGCACCTCGCCGGATTCGTCGCCATCGCCGTCGCCTTCGCGATGTTCCAGCTCGGCGACGTGCTGGCCGACGCCAGGCTGCAACGGCGCATCACCGGGCCCAGCCGGGCCACCGTCACCTCGCTGGCGGGCCTGCTGACCGACATCTGCGTCATCGCGGCCCTCGGCCTGTACGCCGCGGCGTCCCTCGTCCTGCCACACAGCGGGATCTTCGTGCTGTTCAGCGTGCCGTACCTGGTGGCCGCCTGGGTGCTGTCGCGAAGGACGGGCCGGCCGCGACCCGACGGGGAGAGGCATCAGGAAAGCAGAGAGGACATCAGGTGAGCACGCCACGCCTCGGCTTCACCCTCCCCGCCTTCGACCCCCACGCGGGCCCCGACGCCATCGCCGCCGCGCCAGACTCGGCCAGGCACGGCCGCCCGCTGGTTCGAGGCCGCGAGGGTGCCCGCCGCGGGGCGGTGGCGCGGGGAGGGTCGGGCTGCGGGGCGCTATCGGGTGGACGGCATCGGCCGGCGGACCGCGGCGAACAGCCGGGACAGTGTGGCCGACCGGCCGCCGTCGGCCGCCTGTGGCGCGATGGCCGCGACGCCTTCCTCCAGCCACGCCTCCCACGCCCCGCGCTCACCGCTGTCCAGCCGGCCGTGCGCCATCGCCAGGTCGAGGATCGCCGTACCGATCTCGCGGGCCATCGACCCGCCCGTCGGACGGAACCGGCTCCCGATGACACCCAGATGCCGGACCTCCGCCCGCGCCCCCGCCAGCGCGAGCGTGATGTTGAGGAAGGACTCCACCCCGAAGTCCGGCGGAAGCGGGTCGGTGAGCAGCGACCGGCGCACCGCCCGGTAGCCGGTCAGCGCGTTCGCCCCCATGAACCCCGTCTCGGGGAAGAACCTGTCGGTCAGCGGCTCGTAGATGGTGAAGGTGGAGCTCAGGATCGTGCCCGGGTGATCGTACTCGTAGTCGCCCACCACGTGGCCCGCGGTGCTGGAGGCCGCCGCCGCGCGGAGTTCGGCGGCGATGTTGACCTCCGAGGAGACCAGGTCGGCGTCGAGGAAGCACACCCATGCGGTGCCGGCCACGTCGATCGCGGCGTTCATCGCGGCGCCCTTGCCCTTCGGCCCGCGCAGGACCTCCGCTCCCGCCGCGGCCGCGCGCTCGGCCGTGGCGTCGGTCGAGGCGCTGTCGACGACCAGGACCCGATCGCCCGGTCTCGCGGCGGCGCGGGCCTGGCCCACGATGGTGGCGACGGTGGCCTCTTCGTTGTGTGCGGGGATGACGAAGGTGAACAATGCCGTGTCTCCCGAGAGAGTGGTCGATCACCACCCTAACGACGCCCCGTCCGGCTGCGGCAGCACCTCAGAAAGCCCTGCGGGCAGGTGTGCGCATGGGAGCGCGAAGGGCGCCCGTTCAGGTGGGGGCGTGTGGTCCCGGCGAGCGGGGCCGGCCAGGCGTCGGTGTGCCAGGAGGGCCGCGGCCCGGGTGAGGGACGGCCCGGGTAAAGGACGAAGCGGGTGAGGGACGAAGCGGGTGCGGGCGACGATGACCCGGACGGGTGTGCGGTCACGTACGAGAGGCGACAGCAGGAGGACAGGAGGACAGGAGGACAGGCAGGTCGGTCAGGTGTAGGGCTTGGCGACGGCGACCAGTGCGGGCAGGGCATCAGACGTCTCGACGAACAGCGCCGGTGACGGGGTGCGCTCGCGCACGTCGGTCGCCCTGATGGCCATGACCGCCGGGGTCGCCGCTCCCACATCGCCGTAGCGGGCGTCGACGGCGGCGCTGATGGCTCTGCGCGCGTCGGCCACCACGTCTTTCGCCACGTGCTCGGGGCCCGAGGCGGCCAGGAAGCCGAGCAACGCCGCGAACCTCAGATCGCCCTGGGCGGCCTCGGCCGTGCCCGGCTGGTCGAGCCAGAACACCTTGCCCGCCAGGAACGCCGGATAGCTCGACCCGTCGCGATCAAGCGTGCGCGCGGCGCCGGTGAGCAGGTCACCGAACTCGGCCAGATCCGCCTCCGGCGGCAGATCGGTGGTGACCAGCAGCGGCACGATCAGCGAGTCGAGCATCTGTGAACATCCCTCCGTGAGGCCGCTCATGGTAGACGGCGTCACCGACAATTCGCGGCCCGAACCCGCCACGACGCAGCCCGCTGTCACATCGGCCGGGGTCGGGAGGAGACCAGAAGGGGTCCGTGACGGCCGGCGGACGGCGACGTGGACCCTCCTGGGGGTCGTGCCGGCGGCCGTCGTAGGGAGTCTCCGCGCGGCGCCGGGCAGGGGTCTCCGGCTTGGGCTGATCTTTACATCAAGACGCACCGGCGGATGAGCGGACCGTACCGGCATGCGCCATGGCACTCGACGGAACGGCCGGCCGGATGAGAGAAAGCCCGGCTCCTGTCACCTGGGTGGCCGGGACGGCTTCCCGCGCACACGCGAAGGCGGCCGGCGCTTGTGGTCGCGTCGGCCGCCTGTTTCGCGGTGGTTCTAGTGTGTGGGTGTGGGTTGGTAACCGGCGGTGGGTGTCGGTGACATGGCGGGCCATGGTGGTGTGGCTCAGTTGTTGCCGACGTTGATGTTGCCGCTGTTGTTGTTGCCGCCGTTGCCGCCGGGCTGGTTGCCGCTGGCGCCGTTGGCGTTGCCGCCGTTGCCGTTGCCGATGTTGCCGCCGCGGTTGTCGATCTTGATGACCTTCTTGTTGACCTTCTTGACGAACTTGGGTGCGCAGGTGGTGGCTTCGGCGGTGTGGGCGACGGTGGTGGTGGGCTGGGCGGCGGCGTGCTGGGCCGACATGGTCACGGGGACGGCCAGGGCGGAGGCGGCGATGGTGGCGGCGGCGAA
>NZ_JBEXMT010000053.1:0-33640 GCF_040610675.1 Nonomuraea sp. NPDC003804 | reverse complement strand
TCTTGCCCACACCGAACCCGCCCGCCACGACGATCTTCGTCGAGGTCAGGCCGCTAGAGCCTGCGAAGTCCACTTAGCACCCTTTCCAGCAGGTTCCTGTTCGGCATGCCCGCGTCCAGCTGCGGCTGGTAGATCCGCACCAGACCCTCCGCCTCCATGTCCGCGATCAGCACCCTGGCCACGCCGAGCGGCATGGCCAGCAGCGCCGACACCTCCGCGACGGATCTGATCTGACGGCAGAGCTCGCTGATCGCGCGGTATTCACGGGTGTGGTTCATACCGAGCTGCGCCGAGGTCGCCGAGGAGACCAGCGCCTCCATCGCCAGGTTGGTGCGCGGCGCGGTGCGCCCGCCGGTGAGCGAGTACATCCGCACCAGCGAGGGGCGCTCCTCCTCGGGAGGGGTGGGCGCGGGGCCGTAACCCGGCGGCTGGCCGTACCCCCTGCCGTAGTCCGCCGGCGGCCCATATGGAGGAGGGCCGTCATTCCACGAAGCCACGATCGTCTCCCATCACCAGGGGTGCGCGGATGACAGTTCCGCCCGTACGGCGGGCGTGAGCACCTGGCCCGCCCTTTCGACCAGCACGGTCATCTGGTAGGCGACCAGGCCCATGTCGCATTCGGGCGCGGCCAGCACCGCCAGGCACGAGCCGTCACTGATGGACATCACCAGCAGCAGCCCGTGCTGCATCTCCACGACGGTCTGGGTGACCCCGCCGCCCTCGAAGACCCTGGAGGCGCCCTGCACCAGGCTGATCAGTCCGGCGGCCACGGCGGCGAGCTGGTCGGCGCGGTCCTTCGGGAACCCGCGCGAGAACGCCATGGGCAGCCCGTCGGAGGAGACGACCACGGCGTGCGCCACACCGGGCACCTCCTCGACGAAGCCGCTGACCAGCCAGTTGACGTCCCTGGCGGCCTGGCTCAACTCCTTCACCGCTGCTCCTCCTCCTGCGCGTTGTCGAGCTCGGCGCGGCCCTTCCGCACGCCCTGCTGGAAGCTGGCCAGCCTGCTCCTGATCCGGTCGGGCGAGACCGGCGGCATCGGCGGCGCGGGAGCTGCGGACTGCGGGGCGGCGGCGGTGCCCGGCACCAGGTTCGCTCTGGGCTTGCGCTTGGGCAGGCCCGAGGAGGTGAGGCCGCCGAGGCTGGGGTCGCTGGCCGCGCGGGCGGCCTGCCAGCCCGCATCGGCGGGCGACGACCAGGCGTCGGGCGAGGGTGCGCCCTGCGGGGACGCGACGGGCGGCTCCGGCGGGTACGGATCGGCCGGCCGTGCCGTCGCGGGCCTGCCCGGCACGCCGCCCCCCACGGTGGGTCCCGCAGCGGGCCCCGCGCTGGGTCCCGCGTGCGGACCGGTGTCGAACGCGGGGGCGTCCGGGGTGTCCGGGGCGTCGGAGAAGGGTTCCGGCCGCTTGAACCAGCTCGACTCCACCGCCGCGAAGATCGGCAGGTACTCCTCCTCACCGGTGTCGAGCGAGGAGGTCTCCACCCTGGGGAGAGGGCCGGTGGCGTCGGGGAAGCCGGACCTGGGCGGCGCGTCGAAGGAGTCGAACGGGCGGCGGTCGAGCGTGCCGTACGAGTCGGGGCCCTGGGAGCCGCCCAGGCCGGGCATCTCGCGGAAGCCGGGACCGTCGTCCGGAGCGTGCCCGCCCCGCTTGGGCAGCCCGTTGGCCGTGAAGTCGGACGGGAAGTCGGAAAGGTCGGCCGAGGGCGCGTCGTTGGTGCCGAACCAGTCGACGGGCGGCGAGTCGAGCACCGGCGCGCCCATGGGCGAGGGCTTCAGGTCGTCGAGGACGGGCCGCTCGTACGGCTGGGGCCCGGCCTGCGGCGGCACCATCGGCTGGAGCGGCACCTGCGGGCCCGACGGCAGCTGCGGCCCCGAGGGCAGCTGCGACATCGGCGACATGGGCGGCATCTGCGGCATCTGTGGCATCTGCGGCTCGGACGGCGAGCCGTGCAGGGGCGGCATGCCCTGCCCCGCCGGGAAGCCGAGCCCTGGCTGCTGGCCGGGGATGGCGGTCAGCAGGCTCTCGGGGATGAGCACCATCGCCGTGAGGCCGCCGACGTCCTGCCTGCGCAGCTGCACGCGGACGTTGTGCCGGAGCGCCAGGCGGCCGACCACGAACAGGCCCATCCGCCGCGACACCGACACGTCCACCACCGGCGGGTTGGCCAGCCGCCAGTTGGCCTGGGAGATCTCCTCCTGGCTCATGCCGATGCCCTGGTCGGTCACCGCGATCATGACTCCGCCGCCGTCGATGCGGCTGCTGGAGACCGTCACCTTGGTGTCGTTCGAGGAGAACGACACGGCGTTCTCCACCAGCTCGGCCAGCAGGTGGACGGTGTCGGTGACGGCCTGGCCGGCGATGGCGACCTCGGAGGCGCCCTGGATGACGACCCTGTCGTAGCTCTCGACCTCGCCGAGAGCGGCGCGGACGATGTCCATCAGCTCGACGGACTGGGTCCACTTGCGGGCGGCCTCCTGGCCGGCGAGGACCAGGAGGTTCTCGCTGTTGCGGCGCATGCGGGTGGCCAGGTGGTCGAGTTTGAACAGGTCACCGAGGCGGGTGTCGTCCCGCTCGCCGCGTTCGAGCCGTTCGATGAGCGTCAGCTGGCGTTCGACCAGGGTCTGGCTGCGTCGGGAGAGGTTGACGAACATCGCGTTGACGTTGGCGCGCAGCTTGGCCTCGTCACCGGCCAGCCGTACGGCCTCGCGGTGGACCTCGTCGAAGGCCCGCGCGACCTCGCCGACCTCGTCGCGGGAGAAGACCCCGATCGGGGTGACCTCGGCGGAGACGTCGCTGTCGCGCGCCTCGCGCAGGCGCTGGACGAATCCGGGCAGCCGCTCGCCGGCGATGTCGAGGGCCTCGCTGCGCAGCCTGCGCAGCGGGCGCACCAGCGAGCGCGCCACGCCGGTGGTGATGAGCAGGACGGCCAGCAGCAGCGCCACGACGGCGCCGGCCACCAGGTAGGCGCGCTTGGTCTCGGCCCCGGCCAGTTCCTCGCTGCGCAGCACGATCGCGGCCGACTGCCGCTCCTCGACCGAGCGCATGGACTCGACGATGACGGTGGCGGCCTCGAACCACTCGCGCGCGTCGTCGCGCTTGGCGAGGTCGAGTCCCTTGAGCGGGGCGCCGGTGCTCACCCTGGTGAGGACCAGCTCGCGCAGGAAGCGCGCCCGGTCGGCGCCGCGGCCGTTGACCGTCTCGTCGAACAGGCGGCGTTCGGCGGCGGTGGCCTCGGCGGCGAAGGCCTTGCGCTGGTTGGCCTCGTTGGACTGCTCGCCGAGGAAGGTCTTGAGCTGTTCCTGCTCGAACCTGCCGACGACCAGCACGCTGGTAAGTAGCGCCTGCTGCAGCGAGGCGCTCTCCTTGGCCCGCGCGAGCGCGTCGAGCGTCGCCGACTGGCGTACCAGCTCCTCGTCCTCGCCGTTCTTGCCGAGCTCGTCGTTCAGGGTGAGCAGGTCGGCGATGACGGTGGTGTAGGCGTCGAGGGCGGCGCCGGGCAGCAGGTCGGAGTCGAGCGCCTGGTCGCGCAGCGCGGCGAGGTCCTCCAGGCGGTTCAGCACGGTCGCGACCTCGTCGCCCGTCCGGCCCGCGACCTCGGTGCCGAGGACGGCGGCGCTCTGCCGTACCTTGTCGGCCTGGGTGTCGACCCTGCTCATCTGGGTGCGGACGTCGGCCAGGCCGCGCTCGGGGCGGCCGAGGGTGATGTACCAGGCGGTGCGGGCGCGTTCGGCGCCGAGCTCGTGGGTGAGACCGCCGATCTGCTGGGCGAGCTTGGCCAGCTGGTTGGCGCGGTCGTAGTCGGCCGCCGCGCTGGTGGAGGCGACGACCTGGATGCCGCCGAGGAGGACGGCCGCTGCGGTCGGGACGAGGATCAGCGCGACTAATCGCGCGCGCACCCGCCAGTTGCGCAGCCGCCATCCACCGCGAGCGGCGGCCTGGTCGGCGGCCTTGGCACTGGTTCTTCTACTCACCGAACGCAACCTCAGTTGGGGGGAGAGCCTCCCGTGAGACTCCTGGGAAAACTCCAGCAAGTGGCGGCTATTTCAGCACACCAATACCTGAACGACCAAACGAACATAACGCGACAAATCTAGTCGGGTACCACACAAGCGTCGATAACTTGGGGCCCCCAATTTCGGTCCGCCGTTATCGGATCCAGAGATGAAAATGTCGCGATATATCACCTTCTGTCCGGTTGTGGGGGTTTGCCGCGTTCCAGTTGAAGATCCACTCCGTAACGCCCGCGTCTCTACATGGTCACGACGTTGTGATTCGCGTTATTCAGGCCCTATGTTGAGCCCCGTCGCGCCTACCCTCGACAACTCGGACCGGGCCAACCGCGGGGCCGGCAAGCTTCTGGAGGCAGCAAGTGGCAGCCGGGCAGGACAGTGCGGCGATCCAGGTCAGCGGGCTGTGGAAGATCTTCGGCCCGCGGGCGGATCGCGTCATGAAAGGCCCTGACAAAGATCTCGACCCGGCCGAACTACGCGAGAAGACCGGCTGCACGGCCGCCGTCAGAGACGTCACGTTCGATGTCAGACCAGGCGAGATGTTCGTCGTGATGGGTCTGTCGGGAAGCGGTAAGTCCACCCTGGTGCGCTGCCTGACCCGCCTCATCGAGCCGACGGCTGGAAAGATCTCCATTGGCGGCCAGGACGTGATCGCCGCCGCCCCCGCCCAGCTACGGGAATTACGCCGCCATCACGTCAGCATGGTCTTCCAGCACTTCGGCCTGCTGCCGCACCGGCGCGTCATCGACAACGTCGCCTACGGCCTGGAGATCCAGGGCGCTCCCAAGCCGCGCAGGCACGAGCGCGCGAGAGAGATCCTTTCCCTGGTCGGCCTCGACGGGCACGCCACCGCCTACCCCGACCAGCTGTCGGGCGGCATGCAGCAGCGCGTCGGGCTGGCCAGGGCGCTGGCCGTCGACCCCCAGGTGATGCTGTTCGACGAGCCGTTCAGCGCGCTCGACCCGCTGATCCGCCGCGACATGCAGGCCGAGGTCATCAGGCTGCACCGCGAGGTCGGCAAGACGATGGTCTTCATCACCCACGACCTGTCGGAGGCACTCAAGCTGGGCGAGCGCATCGCGATCATGCGGGCGGGCCGGATCGTCCAGCTCGGGACACCGGAGGAGGTCGTGGGCGCGCCCGCCGACGACTACGTGGCCGACTTCGTCCGCGAGGTGCCGCGCAGCCACGTGCTGTCGCTGCGCTGGATCTGCCGGACGCCGGAGCCGGGCGAGCATCTGGACGGCCCCGTCCTCCCGGCCGGCACGATCATCAGGGACGCCATCCCCGCGGTGACCGGCTCGGCCAGGCCCATCCGTGTCATGGACGGGGACGAGCTGATCGGCGTGGTCGACCGCGTGGACATCCTGTCGGCGATGGCGCACGAGCCGGCCGTACCGGAGGAGATCCGGGTGCCCGAGCCCGCACCGTCACCCGAGGAGGCCGCGCAACCCGGCGCGGACCAGGGCGAGGCCGGCGACGCGACGGAAGCGCACCCGGACCAGGGCGAGGCCGGCGACGCGACGGAAGCGCACCCGGACCAGGGCGAGGGCGACGGCACGGCGCCCGTCCCGCAGGCGCGCGCATGAGCGGCGCCGTCGCCGTCGCGGACGCGCCCGGCATCCGCCGCCCGCCCCGCTGGGTTGTGCCCGCGGTCGCCGTCGCCGCCCTCGTGGCCGGCTACCTCACGCTGAACGGCACCGCCACCCTCCCGCACGACGACGAGGCGGCCACCTTCCTCGCCGTCAACGACGCCCGCGACTGGGTCGACGCCAACAGGAACGACAACCCGCTGTTCCTGTACTTCATCAACTACGTCCGCATCTACCTCGGGCAGCTCTACACCGCCTTCGAGACCGTGCTGCAGGCGCTGGGCTGGCCCGGCCTGATCGGGGTGATCGGCGGCCTCGGCTGGTTGGCCGGCGGCTGGCGGATCGCGCTGCTCGGGACGGCCGGATTCGCCTCCTTCGGGGTGCTCGGTGTCTGGGACGCCGGTGTCCGCACGCTCGCCCTGGTGCTCGCCTCCGTGCTGATCGCCCTGCTGATCGGGCTGCCGCTGGGCGTCTGGGCGGGCCGTTCGCCACGCCTGCGCCGGGTCCTGTCGCCGGTGCTCGACGTCATGCAGATCATGCCGACGTTCGCCTACCTGACCCCGATGGTGCTCTTCTTCGGCATCGGCCCCTCGTCCGCGACCGTCGCCACCCTCATCTACGCGATGCCGGTCGCCATCAAGATCACCGCGCTGGGGATCGAGCAGGTCTCCCGTACCGCGACCGAGGCCTCCGACTCGATCGGCGCCACCCGCTGGCAGACGCTGCGCAAGGTGCAGCTGCCGATGGCGCGCGAGACGATCGCGCTGGCGATCAACCAGACCATCATGATGGCGCTGTCGATGGTCGTGATCGCCGCTCTCATCTCCGCCCCCGGCCTCGGCTCCGACATCATCCGCGGCCTGTCGCGGGCCAACGTCGGCTTCATGCTGCCGGCCGGCGTCGCGATCGTCGTCATGGCGGTCGTCCTGGACCGGATGACGATGGCGGCGGCCCGCCGGAGCGCCGCGGGACCCCTCGGGTACGCCGTCGCGGGCGCGCCGGCCGTGGTCGGCCTGGCGCTCACCTTCGTGCTGCCCCCCGCCTTCCCCGAACAGTGGGTGCTGCCGATCGGCGGCCCCGTCAACGACGCGGTGGAGTGGGCCAAGTTCAGCTGGTACGACGTCACCGAGGCGATCAAGAACATCACCTCCACGATCCTGCTCAACCCGCTGCAGGACGTGCTGACCTCCACGCCGTGGTGGCTGGTGGCCGCCGCCGTCCTGGCGCTGGCCTGGTGGGCGAGCGGGCCGCGCCCCGCGCTGGTCGCGCTGGCGTGCCTGCTGGCGCTGGCGGGGGTGGGGCTGTGGGAGCACAGCATGGCCACGCTGACCACCGTTCTGGTCGCCGCGGCCGTCGCGCTCCTGCTCGGCCTCGTCCTCGGCGTCGCCGCCGCGCGCTCGCGCGCCTTCTCGGCCGTCCAGCGTCCGCTGCTCGACGCGGCCCAGACGATGCCGTCGGTGGTCTACCTGCTGCCCGCGCTGGCGCTGTTCGGGCCGACGAGGTTCACCGCCATCTTCGCCTCGGTGATCTACGCGGTGCCACCCGTGGTGCGCCTGGTCGAGGACGGCATCCGCGGCGTGTCCCCCACCTCCGTCGAGGCGGCGCTGTCAGCCGGTTCCACCCGGCGCCAACTGCTGTGGAAGGTCCAGCTGCCGATGGCACGCGGGGCCATCCTGCTGGCCGCCAACCAGGGCATCGTCATGACGCTCGCCATGGTCGTGGTGGGCGGCATGGTCGGCGCGGGCGGGCTCGGCTACGACGTCGTCACCGGCTTCTCCCAGCACTCCGACTTCGGCATGGGCTTCGTCGCCGGAGTGGCCACGGTGCTGCTGGGCATCATGCTCGACCGCATCACGCAGGGCGCCGACAGGCGCACTTCCCCCCACTCAAGAGGATGATCACCGGATGAAGATTCGCCTCATGGCCGGGGTCGTCGCCCTCGGCCTGGCCGTCGCAGGGTGCGGCGGCGGCGCCAGGGTCGACGGCGGTACCACGGCGAGCCCCGCCACCCAGCCCAGCGGCTCGGCGAGCGCCGCGGCCGCAGGGACGGTCAGGATCGCCATCAACCCCTGGGTCGGATACGAGGCCAGCGCGGCCGTGATCGCGCAGCTGCTGCAGAGCCAGCTCGGCTACACGGTCGAGAAGAAGGAGCTCAAGGAGGAGGTCGCCTGGGCCGGCTTCGAGACCGGCGAGGTCGATGTCATCGTCGAGAACTGGGGGCACGACGACCTCAAGAAGAAGTACATCGACGAGAAGAAGGTCGCCGCCTCGGCCGGCTCGACCGGCAACAAGGGCGTCATCGGCTGGTACGTCCCGCAGTGGATGGCCGACAAGTACCCCGACATCACCGACTACAAGAACCTCAACAAGTACGCCGACCTGTTCAAGACCTCCGAGTCCGGCGGCAAGGGCCAGCTGCTCGACGGCGACCCCTCCTACGTCACCAACGACGAGGCGCTGGTCAAGAACCTGAAGCTGGACTTCAAGGTCGTGACGGGCGGCAGCGAGGCCGCGCTGCTGGAGTCGGCGGCGCAGGCGCAGGAGCAGCAGAAGCCGCTGCTGTTCTACTTCTGGACCCCGCACTGGCTCTTCGACAAGGTCAAGCTGGCCAGGGTGAGCCTGCCGCCGTACACCGCCGGCTGCGACGCCGACCCCAAGAAGGTCGCCTGCGACTACGCCGAGCTCGACCTCGACAAGATCGTGAGCAAGAAGTTCGCCGACACCGGCGGCAA
This sequence comes from Nonomuraea sp. NPDC003804, assembly GCF_040610675.1. NCBI lineage: Bacteria > Bacillati > Actinomycetota > Actinomycetes > Streptosporangiales > Streptosporangiaceae > Nonomuraea > Nonomuraea sp. NPDC003804. The sequence continues at coordinate 25,304 of NZ_JBEXMT010000053.1, read as the reverse complement.
GGCCTACGAGCTGGTCAAGAACTTCACCTGGACCAACGAGGACCAGAACGCGGTCGCCAACGACATCCAGAACAACGGGATGTCCGCCGAGGCCGCCGCCAAGAAGTGGATCGACGCCCACACGGCCACGTGGCAGGCCTGGATCCCGAAGTAGACGATCGTGTGCCCCCGTCGCCGGCGGGGGCACGCCGGAGACCGCACATGAGAACCAAACTGCTGGCCGCGACCCTCACCCTCGGCCTGATCCTCACCGGCTGCACCAGCGAAGCACCCCAGACCCCGAAGGCCACCGGCACCGTACGGCTGGCCGTCAACCCGTGGGTCGGCTACGAGGCCAGCGCCGCGGTGCTCGCCTACCTCCTCGAGCACGAGCTCGGCTACAAGGTCGAGACCAAGAAGCTGACGGAGGAGGAGTCCTGGAAGGGCTTCGAGAGCGGCGACGTCGACGTCATCGTCGAGAACTGGGGCCGCGACAAGGAGAAGAAGGAGTTCATCCAGGACAAGAAGGTCGCCGTGTCCGCGGGGCTGAACGGCAACAAGGGCGTGATCGGCTGGTACGTGCCGCAGTGGATGGTCGAGGAGTACCCGGACATCACCAACTGGCGCAACCTCAACAAGTACGCCCACCTGTTCAGGACCGAGAAGTCGGGTGAGCTCGGGCAGGTGCTCGACGGCGACCCCACCTTCGTCACCGCCGACGAGGACCTGGTCCGCAACCTGAAGCTGAACTACAAGGTCGTCTACGCGGGCAGCGAGGACGCGCTGATCAAGGCGATGCGGTCGGCCACCAGGACCAGGCGCCCGCTGCTGATGTACTTCTACCAGCCGCAGTGGCTGTTCACGCAGGTCAAGATGGCCAAGATCAACCTTCCGTCGTACGCGATCGGCTGCGACGCCGTGGCGGCGAAGGTGGCCTGCGACTACCCGCCGTACCTGCTCGACAAGATCGTCAGCAAGAAGTTCGCCGACACCGGCGGCAGGGCCTACGAGCTGGTCCGCAACTTCTCCTGGACGAACGACCACCAGAACGCGGTGGCCAGCGACATGACCGACGGCGGCATGTCGGCCGAGCAGGCGGCCAAGAAGTGGATCGACGCGAACAAGATCGTGTGGAAGGACTGGCTGCCCAGGTGATCGGGCACCGGGCCCTCCCGGCCACTCCGGCGCGCGCCTCGTCCCAGCCGCCGGCCGGGAGAAACCGTCGCCATCCCGGGGGCACCGGCCCTCCCCCCGGGGAACCCGTCGCCCTCCCGGGGGCACCAGTCCCCCACCCCCGGGGGGAAGCCGTCGCCGACCCGAAGGCACCGATCCTCCCCCCAGGGAACCCGTCGCCCTCCTGGGGGGCACCAGTCCCCACCCCTCCCGGAGGAAACCCGTCGCCGACCCGAAGGCACCGATCCTCACCCCAGGGAACCCGTCGCCGCCCGGACGGAACCGGTCGGCGGCCCGGGGCACCGGTCCCGCCCCCGGGGAAACCGGTCGCCGTCTCGGGGGCGCTGGTCCCGCCCTTGGGTAAACCGGTCGGCGGCCCGGGGGAACCGGTCGGCGGCCCGCCCCCGCGCGGTGGCGGGCCGGGCAGGATGGGAGGTGGGGCGCGTGATCGTGAAGGGACCGTGATGAGGCTGATGCGGTTGTCCGGGGTGGCCGGCGCGGCGCTCTTCGTCACCGCCTTCCTGGTGGAGGGCGCCACGCGTGGCGGCGGCTACGACCCGCTCCGGCATCCCGTCAGCTCGCTCGCCATCGGTGACCTCGGCTGGACCCAGACCGCGAACTTCCTGGTCACAGGGTTGCTCATGCTGGCTTTCGCGATCAGCCTGCGCGGCACCTCCCGCTGGGGCCTCGCCCTCATGCTGGCCTTCGCCGTCGGCCTGATCGGGGCCGGCCTCTTCGTGACCGACCCGGTGAACGGTTACCCGCAGGACGCGCCGGCGACCTCCACCACCGCCGGCACCCTGCACGACCTGTTCTCGCTGCTGGTCTTCGCGGGACTGCCCGCCGCGTGCTTCGTGTACGCCAGGCGCTTCGCCGGATGGGGCAGGCCCGGCTGGACGGCGTACTCGATCGTCACGGGCGTCGTCTTCCTCGCCGGCTTCGTGATCACCGGGGTCGGCTTCTCCGGCGCCGCCGGACTCTCCCCGATCGCGGGACTGCTCCAGCGGCTCACGCTCGTCGTCGGCCTGACCTGGGTGGCCCTGCTGGGCAGCGGAATCCGTACGGTGTACCGTACGTAAGGTGACCGTCGAGTACACCGGCAAGGGCGACCCCGCCCGCAGCCTCGCCCTCCTGTGGCGCACCAGCGAACGCCCGAGCCGCAAGGGCAAGCCGGAGCTGAGCGTCGACCGCATCGTCAGGGCCGCCATCGAGGTGGCCGACGCCGAGGGGCTGGCGGCGCTGTCCATGCGGAGGGTCGCCGAACGGCTCGGCGTCGGCACCATGTCGCTCTACACCTACGTGCCCGGCAAGCCCGAACTGCTCGACGTCATGCTCGACACCGTCTACGGCGAGACCGCCCGCCCCGACGACCTCCCCGGCGGCTGGCGGGCGCGCCTGCTGCAGATCGCCCGCGAGAACTGGGCGCTCTACCTGCGCCACCCGTGGCTGCTCCAGGTCGCCACCAGCCGTCCCGTGCTCGGTCCCAACACCACGGCCAAGTACGAGTACGAGCTGCGCGCCATCGACGGCATCGGCCTCACCGACGTCGAGATGGACTCGGTCATCACGCTCGTCACCGGGTTCGTCCACGGCGCGGCGCGGGGCGCGGTGGAGGCGCTGGAGGCGGAGAAGCACACCGGGATGACCGACGAGCAGTGGTGGGCGGCGCACGCGCCCTTCCTCCACCGGATCGCCGACGTCAACCGTTTCCCCGTCGCGTCGCGCGTCGGCGAGGCCGCAGCCGAGGTGTACGGCTCGGCGCACAGCCCCGAGCACACCTTCGAGTTCGGCCTGCAGCGCCTCCTCGACGGCATCTCCCTCCTGATCGACTCCCGCTCCTGACCGACTCCCGCTCCTGACCGGCCCCGATCCCGACCGACTCCGGATCCCGACGGGCCCCGATCCCGACCGACCGGGCGCCCGAACCGTCCGCGTCACCCCCTGTGGACATGGCGGCGGTGTGCTGAGTGATGGTGCGGTGAGGTTCGGTTATTTCTCCGGCAGTCGGGCTACATCAGATACCGGTCCGATGTGGGCAAGCTTGTCGGGATTGGCGACCGAGTGGACCGCCTGGACCACGCCATCGGCGATGTCGAGTTCGACCACGGCGGCCACGCGTCCTTCGGCGTCGTACATCACAGCGCCCGGCCCGCCGTTGACCCAGGCCGGCCGGAGGGAGACGCCGAGCATTCGTATCCGGCGGAGCCCGGCGACGAGCAGCTGTGCGACGCGCCGCGGCTCGGTCGCCGGCTTCCCGATCGCCTGTGCCTTGCCGCCGCCGTCCCCGTGGAGAACCACGTCGGGCGCGAGCATGCCGAGCAGCGCGTCCATGTCGCCGCCCGCGGCGGCCTCGAAGAACCTGCGGGCGAGCTCCTTGCCCTGCGCCCGCCGCGCCGGGGTCGGCGTCCTGTCACGCAGCTGCCCCCCCAGCGGCGATGCGCTGCCTGGCGCGCGCGAAGATCTGCCGGCAGTTCACCTCGGTCTTGCCGATGACCTTCGCCACATCCGGGTAGCCATACCCGAACACCTCGCGCAGCATGAACACCGCCCGCTCCACCGGCGAAAGGGACTCCAGCAGCACGAGGAACGCCATCGACAGCGAGTCGGCCAGCTCGGCGTGCTCGGCCGGCCCCGGCCCATCGGCGGGCACGACGACCGGCTCGGGCAGCCAGTCCCCCACATACGTCTCCCGCCGCACCCTCGCCGAACGCAGGTGGTCGATGCCCAGCCGCGTCACCGCCGTCGCCAGGTACGCCTTGGGATCGGCGATCACGGTTCCCGCCTGGCGCGCCCGGGTCATGCCGAGGAACGCGTCCTGCACGATGTCCTCGGCGTCGCCCACGGAACCGGTCATCCCGTAGGCGATGGAGAACAGCAGCGGCCGGTACCCGGTCGCGCCCGTCTCATCCGCCGGCCCAGGATCCCTCCCGCCGACTCGCGTACCGCTGCTCACCTGCTCGCCTTCTCACTCGAGGACGCTTCCGCACGACGGGCAGCAGGGTATCCGAGGCGCCCGGCCCGTCGATCACGCCTTATCACTGCACGGTTCCCTCCGGCCCCGCGACCGGCACGGTCCTGTCCACATACCACCGCCCGCACCAACGGCGGACGCAGGCCCGACCATGAAGGCAGTGCGCGGCGGTCACCAGGCGATGCGGCCAAGGCGATCGATGAAGGTCCCGGTCGGCCCGTCGGCGTCGATCATCGCAAGTTCGAGGATCGGGTCTGTGCCCTGGGTGACCGTCAGCTGGCCGGTGTGATTGTTCATGTCGGTGGCGGCGAACTTGCGGTTGGCGACCTCCCCGGGGGTGACCATGTTGAACTTGATCTCCGGGAGCGCCTGGGCGTACCGGACGGTGATCATGTTCAGTGCCGTCTTGGACGAGCTGTAGGCGAGCTCGTGCATTTTCGAGGCGGGCTGCTCCGGATCGGTCACGACCGCGAAGGTACCGACGGCGCTGGACACCATCACCACCCGCGGATTGTCCGCCGCCCGCAGCAGGGGAAGGAACGCGTGCGTGACCCTGACCGGTCCGTACACGTTGGTGTCGTAGACGGAATGAATCTCGTCGACCGTCGCGTCCGCGGGCGCGATGGCTCTTCCTGACGCGCCGGCGTTGTTGATCAGCACGTCCAGCCGGTCGGTGTGCTCCCGGACGAGCCGTTCCGCGTCGGTCACCGACTCGTCCGAGGTCACGTCCAGCGGGACCATGACCACGTTCGCGCCACCGGCGGTCAGCTTGTCGGCGGCCGCCCGTCCTCGACCTTCGTCACGCGAGCCGAGAAAGATCGTCCAACCCAGTTCCCCGAGCCGCCGGGCCGCCTCGAACCCCAGTCCCTTGTTGCCTCCGGTGATCAGCACCGAGGTCTGTCCCGCGTTCGTCATGCCCTCTAAGACGACATGCTCCATCGGGCTGTGACACCGTGTGAGAGAGCTCACATCCGGAGCGCGTTGCGGGTTGCCGGCTGTGCCGTCGAACTCCGCTGCAGCCGGTCCGGCATCCGAACCGGCTGACCACTCCGACACAGGCCGACCCCGCACTCGAACCGGCCGACCACTCCGACACAGGCCGACCCCGCACTCGAACCGGCCGACCACTCCGACACAGGCCGACCCCGCACCCGTACCCGCCGACCACTCCGACACAGGCCGCACGGGGCCGACGGACTCCCAGGGGAGATCAGCCCAGCATCTTGGACGAGCCTTCGGACCCTCGGGCACGCAACCCTGCGGCGGCACGGAACGTGTGTCGATGAAGCACGCTGATCGACGACCGCTCGAGCGGCGAGACCACCGGTGGAGAGATGGGCCGTCCGGTCGTTCGCCCGATCAGGCCCCGATCTCGCGCTCGTAGGCCAGGAGGGTGTCGATGAACATCCTGCGCTGCTCCGGCGTGAGCGGCTCCAGCGCCTTCCGCCACGCGCCCGCCCCCCGCCCCAGCCACTCCTCGATCGAGGTCTGGTGCGCCGGGGCGATGCTGACGATCGTCCGGCGCCGGTCGGCGTCGTCCTCGCGCCGCTCCAGCACGCCTTTGCGACTCAGATCCCCGACCATGAGGCTCACCGTCGCGGGCGCCACCTCCAGCCGGGCCGCCAGGTCGTTCACCGTGGTGGGACCGTCGAACAGCAGGTACGCCAGCAGCGACAGGTGACGCGGCGCCAGCGACAGCGACTGCAGCTCTTCCGGAATCTTGATCCGCTTCACCCGCCCGACCATGCGCGGCATCAGCAGCAGCAGCGTGCGGATCCCCTCATCGACGCTCAGGCCCTCCGTTGACATCGGCCCACTCCTCGAAATACCTTGCATATGAAATTAGCTTTGCTTGCAAAGCAAATTATCTTGACCATCTAAGGATATCGAATGGCCGAGGACTTCAATCAGCAGGTCATCGAGGAGTTCAGGGCGAACGGGGGCACCGTCGGCGGCATGTTCGAGGGCGCCCCGCTCGTGCTGCTCACGACGGTGGGCGCCAGGAGCGGCGTGGCGAAGACCAACCCGGCCGTCTACCTGCGGGACGGCGAGCGGATCCTGGTGTTCGGCTCCAACGCGGGACAGGACAGGCACCCCGCCTGGTACCACAACCTGCTGGCCAACCCGGACGTCGTGGTGGAGCTGGGGTCGGAGCGGTTCGCCGCGAGAGCGGTGCCGTTGGCGGGCGAGGAGCGGGTCCGGATGTACGAGCGGCAGGCCGCCATCGATCCGGCCTTCGCCGCCTACCAGGCGAACACGTCGCGGGTCATCCCGGTCGTCGCCCTCCACCGCCTCGACCGACCGGCGACCCGCGACGACACTGTCCCCCACGAGTCCCCCGCCACCGAAAAGCCCATGACCAGCGCGAACACGCCCAAGACACAAGTGCCCGAGACAAGGGCCACCGGGACGAAGGTGACCGAGACCCGGCCGACCGGGACACAGGTCACCGAGACGAGTGCGACGGGGACGAAGGTGGCTCAGATGGGGGTGACCGGTCAGACGGGGGTGACCGGTCAGATGGGAGCGGCCGAGACGGGGGGGACCGGTCAGACGGGGGTGACCGGGACACAGGTGACGGGGACGGGGGCGGCCGAGACAGGGGTGACCGGGGCAGGGGCGACCGGGGCAGAAGCGACCGGGGCAGGGGCAGCCGCGGAGGGCGGCGCCGGGACAGTGGCGGGCGGGACCGGCGCGGCCCGGTCGGACGGACGTGCGGCACAGGGAAGCCCGGGGGCGGAGTCGGCGGCGCGGGTGCGGGCGTTCGGGGACGAGCTGGTGCGGGTGCACGGCTGGCTGCGTGACGAGCTGGCGAAGGTCAGGAAGGGGGCGGCGCAGGGGCAGGGCTTGAGTGCGGAACTGCGCGCCCACTGCCTGACCTTCTGCGACGCGCTGCACTTCCACCACGGTGCCGAGGACAACGTCGCCTTCCCGCATCTGGAGGAGACGCACCCCGAGCTCGCCGATGCGCTCGCTCGGCTGCGGCGGGAGCACACCGTCGTGGCCCGGCTGATCAGGAGGCTGCGCGCGCTGCTCGACGAGGGCGGGGACGCGGCCGGCGAGGTCGAGAGGCTGGCGGCCGAGCTGGAAGCGCACTTCGACTACGAGGAGGAACAGCTGGTCCCGGTGCTCAACGCGATGACGTCAGTCCCGTGGGGAGCGCCTGGAGGTGCCGCGTAACGGCGGCCGGCCACGCACGCCGGCCGGCCGTCTCCCTGGACGGACGCCAGCCCCGTGCCCGGGGTGGGCTCGAGCCGGCTTGCCGTAGAGGGAGGAGGAGAGAACGCGGAAGGCCGCCGAGAGGAACGGCGGCCTGCCGCGAGACCGGCACAAACACCAACCCCGGAGCCGGGGGAGGTCAGGCCGGGGCGCCGTAGGTGGCGCGGACGCGGACGACGTGTTCCACCAGGGAGATCAGCGTCGCCTTGACCGACTCGCGGTTGCGGGCGTCGGTCCGCACGATCGGGATGTGCGGGGCGAGCGCCAGCGCCTCCCGCACCTCGTCCTCCGAGTGCAGGAACTGCCCGTCCCATCCGTTGATGCCCACGACGAAGGGCAGCTTGGCCTCTTCGAAGTAGTCGATCGCGGGGAAGGAGTCGGCGAGCCTGCGGGTGTCGAGCAGGACGACGGCGCCGATGGCGCCGCGGACCAGGTCGTCCCACATGAACCAGAACCGGTGCTGGCCGGGCGTGCCGAACAGGTACAGGATGAGGTCCCTGTCGAGCGAGAGCCTGCCGAAGTCCATGGCCACGGTGGTGGTCTGCTTGTTCGGGGTCAGGCCGAGGTCGTCGATGCCCGCCGAGGCATCGGTCATGACCGCTTCCGTCGTCAGCGGGAGGATTTCGGACACCGCACCCACGAACGTCGTCTTGCCGACGCCGAACCCACCCGCGACGACGATCTTCGTCGAGGTGAGTCCGCCGCTGCTAGAGCCTGCGAAGTCCACTGAGCACCCTTTCGAGCATGTTCATGTCTGGCTGTCCCTGGTCGAGACGCGGCTGGTGCAGGCGCACGAGGCCTTCGTCCGCCATGTCGGCGACGACGACCCTGGCCACGCCGAGCGGGACCCGCAGCAACGCGGAGATCTCGGCGACGGACCGGAACGACCTGCACAGCGTCATGATGGCCTCCTGCTCGGGGGTGAGCAGCGCCATCTCGTCGTCCGGGATCGACATCGAGGAGATCAGCGTCTCCATCGCCAAGTGGTAGCGGGGTTCCGACCTGCCGCCGGTGACTGCGTACGGACGGAACAGAGGCTCTTCGTCCCCTGCCCCATCGCTCCCGTACACCATCACATCACCGGGTCCTGGCAGCCTGGAGTTCCGCACGGAGAGCCGGGGTCAGCGCCTGACCGGCGCGGTCCACCAGCAGGGTCATCTGGTAGGCCACCAGACCCATGTCGCAGTCGGGCGAGGCCAGGACGGTCAGGACCGAACCGTCGCTGATGGCCATCACCAGGAGCAGGCCACGCTGCATCTCCACGACCGTCTGGGTCACGGGGCCGCCCTCGAAGACGCGCGATGCGCCGACGGTGAGGCTGAGCAGGCCCGCGGACACGGCCGCCAACTGGTCGGCCCGGTCCGGCGGGAAGCCCTCGGAGCTGGCCAGGCACAGGCCGTCGGCCGACACGACGACGGCGTGGGCCACTCCGGGGGTGTTCCTGACGAAGTCAGTGATCAGCCAGTCGAACCTATGGGCCTCGTGGCTCAAGGTCGTCACGCCAAGTCCTCCTTATCCAACCCGTTCGGGGCGGACTCATCGTTCACTTCCGCGCGTCCCCGGCGGATGCCCTGCTGGAAGCTGGACATCCGGTTTCTGATCCGGTCCGCCGAGACCGGCGGCATCGGGGTCATCTGCTGGGGCGCCTGACCCGCCGTGCCGGGGACCAGGTTCGCCTTGGGGGTGCGCTTGGGGAGACCGGCGGCGGTGATGCCGCCGAGGCTCGGGTCACTGGCCGCGGCCGCCGCCCGCCACCCCGCGTCGGCGGGGGTCCGCCACTGGTCACCATCAGAGGGTACGGCCTGGGCGGGCCGCTGCGCCTCCGGCAGGTGGTACTTGGGCTCCCGCCCGGGCGCCGCCGCAGATCCTGCCGCGGACCCCGCCGGAGTTCCGGCCGAAGACGCCGCCGGGTTCCCGGTGGCGGGGGCGGTGGAGGGAGCGCTGGTGGGGCCGCTGGAGGGGCCGGTGGCGGGACCCGCGGAGGCGGACGGTCGCGCGGCCTCCTCGGGCCGCCTGAACCACGCCGACTCCACCGCGGCGAAGATCGGCAGGAACTCCTCCTGCTCGGGCTCCAGGGGCGAGCTGCCGACCGCGGGCATGGCGGCGGTGTGCTCCTCCCACCCGTACGGCTCGGCCGGCGGGTAGGACGGCGACGCGGTCGCGGGCGGCGGCGTGAAGGCGCCGGTGTTGCCGCTGTCGGCGCGGGGGCCGCGGCGCGGCAGCCCGCTGTCGACGCTCGGGAAGGACGGGGGCCGCCCGTTCTTCTCCGTGCCGGGGAGCGACGGGTACTGCCCGTTCTGCTCCCTGCCCGGGAACGACGGGTGCCCGTTCTGCTCGGCGCCCGGGAGCGACGGGTACTGCCCGTTCTGCTCCCTGCCCGGGAACGACGGGTGCCCGTTCTGCTCGGCGCCGGGGAAGGACGGGTGCTGGCCGGCCTGGTCGAGGCTGGGGAAGGACGGGTGCGAGTGGCCCGGGTGCGGCGCGGTCTGGTCGAGGTTCGGCATCGCGCTCAGGTCGATGCTCGGGAACGACGGGTTGCGCTCGCCCTGGGGCTGCTGGCGGAAGAAGCCGCTGTCGCCGCCCGTGTCGGCGGTGAAGGCGCCGAAGGCCTGCCGGGTGCCCTGTCCGTTCGAGGTGGAGTCGTAGGACTCGAACGCGGTGAAGGCGCCGTTCTGCGCGGGCGCGCCGAAGGCGGGCGCGGAGGACGCGCTGCCGCCGAAGGCGGGCCGCGGGGGCGGCGGCGGCTGGTTGCCGTCGGCCAGCAGGGGCGGCGGCAGCAGGACCATCGCGAGGAGCCCGGTGCCCTCGCCCTTGCGCAGCTGCACGCGGATGCCGTGGCGCAGCGCGAGGCGGCCGACCACGAACAGGCCCATGCGGCGCGAGACCGACACGTCCACGACGGGCGGCTCGGCCAGGCGGCGGTTGGCCTCGGCGAGCTCCTCCTCGGTCATGGAGATGCCCTGGTCGCTCACCGACAGCAGCGCTCCGCCACCTTCGATGATGCTGCTGGAGACGTGGACCTGGCTGTTCTTGGGCGAGAACTGGATGGCGTTCTCGACCAGCTCGGCCACCAGGTGGACCAGGTCGTTGGCGGCGCTGCCGACGACCGCGGTCGCGCGGTGCACCTTGACCTGGACGCGCTCGTAGTCCTCGACCTCCGACAGGGCGGCGCGGACGACGTCGACGAGCTTGGCGGGTTGGCTGCGCCTGCGGGTGGGCTCGTGGCCGGCGAGGACCAGGAGGTTCTCCGAGTTGCGGCGCATGCGCGTGGCCAGGTGGTCGAGGCGGAACAGGTCGGCGAGGCGGCCGCCGTCCTGCTCGCCCTTCTCCAGGCCGTCGATCAGCGAGATCTGCCGTTCCACCAGCGTCTGCGTGCGCCGTGAGAGGTTGACGAACATCGAGCTGATGTTGCTGCGCAGCTCGGACTCCTCGGCGGCCAGCCGTACGGCCTGGCGGTGGACCTCGTCGAAGGCCTGCGCCACTTCCCCGATCTCGTCCTTGCCTTCGACGTCGATGGGCGCGACCTCCGGCGCGGTGGCGTTGCCCGAGACGCGCAGGTTGCGCACCACGTCGGGCAGCCGGGATCCGGCGATCTCGAGCGCCTCGCTGCGCAGGCGGCGCAGCGGGGTGACCATCGAGCGGGCGATGAGGACGGTGAAGAGCAGCACCAGGAGCAGCAGGAGCAGGATGGCGCCACCGATGACGAGGGCGGTGCGCAGTTCGGCGCTCCGCAGCTCCTCGGCCCTGTTGGTCACGGCCTGGGCGAGACCCAGGTTCTTGGGGTCGGTGTTCGACTCGACCTTCTGCATGACCGTGATGGCCTTGGCGTTGTCCTCGAACCACTGGGTGGGGTCGACGAGCAGCGCCCTGGCCTGGAAGGCCGGGCCGTCGTTGGTCAGCCGGATGGCGCGGGCCTTGGACAGCTCGGCCCTGACCACGTCGCTGTCGTTCTTGAGTCCGGTGGCGAGGGCCGTGGCCCTGGTGGCGCCGGCGTCGGCGGCGAAGCTGTTGACCAGCTGCCACTGCTCGGCGCCCGCGGCGATGAAGTCGGTCACCCGCTGCGCGTCGACCTTGGAGGTGCCGTAGTAGGACTCCAGCAGCATGATCCGCTGCCTGGAGACGGCCTCCTTGGCCTTCACCAGCACGGTCAGCGCGCGGAAGTCACCGAGGATCTGCGGGTCGTTGTTGAGGAGGCTCAGCTCCTCGTGCACGCGGACGAGCTGCTCGACGAGGTAGCGGTAGGCGCCGGAGTCGGGCCTGGCGCGCTGCTGCGACCGGATGGCCGGCAGCGACTTCAGCTGGGAGGCGGCGACCTTGGCGGCCTGCTGGACGCGGGGGCCGTAGGCGGCGTCCATGGCGGCGAGGTCGGCCAGGACGGCCTTGACCTGCTTGTCGACGACGTCCTTGCTGTCCTCGTAGGGCTGCTTGAGCTGCCTGCGCTGCTTGGTCGCGTAGAACCAGCCGCCAGTGTCACGCTCCATTCCGAGCGCCTGGACCAGATCGCGGATGTGGGTCGCCTGCCCGGCGATGACCACGGTGCGGTCGTAGACGCCGATGCTGTCGACGGAGGAGACGACCCTCGCTCCGCCGAGGACCACACCCGCGATGGTGGGTACCAGGATGAGCGCGGTGAGACGAGATCTCACGCGCCAGTTACGCAGTCCCATTCGTGGCATCGACCGCTTCCCGCGGTCCCGCCTGGCGGTACTTCCGCCGTCGGATGTCACCGTCGTCACAGCCGTCGTTACCCCTCAACCCTGTCCGCAACAGGAATCATAAAGACCGTAATTCGCCCCACAACGTATCCGCCACAACTCGCGTACCAGGCAAAACGGACACAATCGTTACAAAGGTGACCGCAGACCGTTGCCGTTGGTTACCGGAGCGCGGCGAGCACGTGATCGCGGACTTGGGTCCGCTGCGCGTCGTCGCTGAGGGGGCGCCCGGCGCGGTCCACTACGTAGAAGACGTCAACCGCCTCCGCGCCGAGAGTCTCCACGCGAGCGGCTTTCACGTCAAGCCCGCATTCGCCGAAAGCTCTGCCGATGCGCCACAGAAGGCCCGGGCGGTCGTGGGCGCGGACCTCCACCACGGTGGCCGTGGCGGAGGCGTCCTCGATCAGGGTGACGCGGGGTGGGGCGACCGGCACCCTGGCGGGTCGCACCGACCGGGCGCGGCGGGCCAGCCGCTGCTCGATGTCCAGGCGTCCGGCCAGGACCAGGCGCAGGTCGGCCTCGAGGGTCGCCGGGTCGGGGGGCGTGCCGTACTCGGGCACGACGGAGAACTCGATCACGGCCGTGGCGCTCGCGGAGGCGGCCGAGGCGGAGCGGACGATCATCCGGTGGGCGGCCAGAACGCCGGCCGCGCGCCACAGCAGGCCAGGGCGGTCGGGGGCGACGACTGTGACGTTTGTCCCATTCACTCGGATCGCGCCGCCGCCGTGCCTGGCGAGGGCGGCCTGGGCGGGCGAGAGGGTGGGCACGGGAGGCAGCGGCGAGCCCGACAGCGCGCTGCGCACCCTGCGGACCAGGTCGTCGACGAGCGCGGCCTTCCACGAGTTCCACGCGGCGGGCCCCGTCGCGTGGCCGTCGGCGACGGCGAGCGCGGCCAGCAGGTCGAGCACCTCGCGCGAGCCGACCGCGCCGGCGACCTTCTCGATCGTCACGGGGTCGTCGAGGTCGCGCCTGGTCGCGGTCTCCGGCAGCAGCAGGTGGTGGCGGACGACGGTGGCGAGGATCTCGACGTCCTGCGGCGGCAGCCCGACGCGGGCGCCGATGTCGCGCACGACCACCTCGCCGGTGACCGAGTGGTCGCCCGGCCAGCCCTTGCCGACGTCGTGCAGGAGGGCGGCGATCAGCAGCAGGTCGGGGCGGGCGACCTCGCGGGTGTGGGCGGCGGCGTTGGCCGCGGCCTCGATGAGGTGCCGGTCGACGGTGAAGCGGTGGATGGGGTTGCGCTGCGGGCGGTGCCGTACGCGCTCCCAGTCGGGCAGCAGCTTCACCAGGATCCCGGCCTGGTCGAGTTCCTCCCACACCGGTACGGCGGCGCGCCCGGCGCCGAGCAGGGCCACCAGCGCGTCGCGCGCCTCGTCGGGCCACGGCACCGGCATGGGCGCCGACTGGGCGGCCAGCACGGAGACGGTGGCGGGGGCCAGCGGCAGCCCCGACTCGGCGGCAGCGGCGGCGGCACGCAGCACGAGCACCGGGTCGGTGCGGGGCGTGGCGCCGCGGGCCAGCACGACCTCGCCCGCGTGCTCGACCACGCCGTCGGCCAGCGGCCTGCGGCCGCGGGGGATCGGGCCGGACAGCAGCCGGTCGACGGTACGCCAGGTGGCGTCGAAGGCGTGCGAGACGGTCCTGCCCGCCTCGGCGAGCCTGCGCATCAACGCCTCGGCGTCGAGCAGGCCGAGTGTTCCCGCCACCGCGTCCTGCTCCTGCAGCACCAGCCGGTCGGCGCCGCGGGCGGTGACGACGTGGAGCGCGTGCCGGACGTCGAGAACCAGCTCGTAGGCCTCGCGGACGCGCGGGCCAGGGGCGGAGGCCACCCAGGCGGCGGCGACCGCCTGCATGGCCTGGACGTCGCGCAGCCCGCCGCGGCCGTCCTTGAGGTCGGGCTCGAGGCGGAAGGCCAGCTCGCCACTGCTCCGGGCGCGCTTGTCGGCCGCCTCGCGCAGTTCGGCGAGCCGGCGGCGGGAGTCGGCACGCCAGTCGGCGAGCACGGTCTCCCGCGCCTTCCTGGTCAGCTCGGGGTCGCCCGCCACGTGCCTGGCCTGGATGAGGCCGAGCACGACCTTCAGGTCCTCGCGGGCGACCTTCACGGCCTCCTCGACCGTGCGGACGGAGTGGTCGAGGCCGACGCCGGAGTCCCAGATCGGGTACCAGATCCGGTCGGCGATCCTGGCGACGTCCTCGCCGCCGTCGTGCAGCATGACCAGGTCGAGGTCGCTGCCGGGGGCCAGCTCTCCCCTGCCGAGGGAGCCGACGGCGACGAGCGCGACGCCCTCGCCGCCGGGATGGGCCGTGCGCAGGAGGTCCTTCAGCCAGCGGTCGGTGTCCGCGGCCCGCTCCTTGCGGGACGCGGCGAACGAGCGGGCGTCTGCTCTCACCGTGTCCTCCGGCCGGGCTCCTCGCCGCGCCTCGGCTCCGTCATGGTCACCGCGCTTCCGTGGTCACAGGGCTTCGGGACCGCGCTCTCCGGTGCGCACCCGGATCACGGTGTCGACGGGTACGGACCACACCTTGCCGTCGCCGATCTTGCCGGTCTGGGCCGCCTTGACGATGACGTCGATGACGTCGTCGGCGTCGTCCTCCTCGGCCAGCACCTCCAGGCGGACCTTGGGCACCAGGTCGACCTGGTACTCGGCGCCGCGGTACACCTCGGTGTGCCCGCGCTGGCGGCCGTAGCCGCTGGCCTCGCTGACCGTCATGCCCTTGATGCCGAACTGCTCGAGGGCGGCCTTCACGTCGTCGAGCTTGAAGGGCTTGATGACCGCGGTGATGAGCCTCATGCGTCCACCTTCTTCGAGGTCGTCGTGGCGAGCGCCGTCGACGGGCTCACGCCTGAGGCGTACACGGTGCCCAGGTCGTAGCCGGTCTCGGCGTGCATGGTGATGTCGACGCCCGCGAGCTCCTGGTCGGCGTCGACCCTGAAGCCCATTGTCCTGTCGATCACCTTGGCGGCGACCCACGACACCGCGAAGGAGTAGCCGCCGACCGCGACGGGACCGAGGATCTGCAGGCCGAGCTGGCTGATCGGGCCGCCGTAGAGCAGGCCCTCGTTCTGCTGCTCGAGGAAGGGGTAGGCGGCGAAGAAGCCCAGGGAGACCGCGCCGACGACGCCGCCGACCAGGTGCACGCCGACCACGTCGAGCGAGTCGTCGAAGCCCAGGCGGTACTTCAGGCCGACCGCGTAGGCGCAGGCCACGCCCGCCAGCAGCCCGATGACGAGGGCCGCCCACGGGTCGACGAAGCCGCACGCGGGGGTGATGGCGACCAGACCGGCGACGGCGCCCGAGGCGACGCCGAGCGTGGTGGCGTGGCCGTCGCGCAGCTTCTCGACGACGAGCCAGGCGCCGGCCGCGACGGCGGTGGCGATCTGCGTGTTCATGAAGGCCAGACCCGCGGTCTGGTCGGGGGCGAGCTCGGAGCCGGCGTTGAAGCCGAACCAGCCGAACCACAGCAGGCCGGTGCCGAGCAGGACCAGCGTCAGGTTGTGCGGGCGCATCGGCTCCTTGCGCCAGCCCTGGCGCCTGCCGAGCACGAGCGCGAGCGCGAGGGCCGCGGCTCCGGCGTTGATGTGGACCACGGTGCCACCCGCGAAGTCCTCGATGCCGAGCTGCCCGAGCCAGCCGCCGCCCCACACCCAGTGGGCCACGGGGAAGTACACGACCGTCGCCCACACCAGGGAGAAGAGCACCCAGGCGCCGAACTTGGCGCGGTCGGCGATGGCGCCGCTGATCAGAGCGACCGTAATGATCGCGAACGTGAGCTGGAAGGCGGAGAAGACCATCATCGGGAAGTTGTCGGCCGCCGCCGCCTCGGCCGTCACCTGGCCGCCCTGGACGATCAGACCCTCGTACACCGCGTTGAAGACGCCGGCCAGGCCGAGGTTGTCCAGGCCGCCGACGACGAAGTTCAGCGTGTCGCTGCCCGAGGCGTCGAACGCCAGCGAGTAGCCGTAAAGGACCCAGGCGATCGTCACCACGATGATGCTGACGAACGACATCATCATCATGTTGAGGACGCTCTTGGCCCTGGTCATGCCCCCATAGAAGAACGCGAGGCCCGGAGTCATCAGCAGCACCAGGGCGGTGCATACCAGCATCCAGGCGGTAGTGCCGCTATCGATCATCGACGCGACCCTCCTTCACTTTCGGCCTGTACGTGTCGCAGTGGATGCCCCCAGCAGCGCACTGACGTGTCGCCTCAGCGTCTTCGTCCGCCGTTTCGTGGTTTGACGCCGCATGTTTCGCATGCGTGAAACTCCGCACTCCGGTGTTTCATGGGTGTTTCGGACAGACCGGTACTACACTTAGGGTTGCCTAACCTAACGATCAAGGAAACTGTGATGACGTTCCGTCTGGCCGGGCTCACGGCCGCCCTGCTGTCCGCCCTCGCGCTCACCGCGTGCGGCACCTCCACCCCCGAAGGGACGGCCACGGGGCCCACCCGGGCGATCAAGCACGCGATGGGGGAGACGAAGGTCCCCGAGACGCCCAAGCGGGTCGTCGTCCTCGACACCGACAAGCTGGACACGATGGTGTCGCTCGGCCTGACGCCCGTCGGCGCCGCGCAGGCGGCCGAGAACCAGAAGTGGCCCGCCTACCTGGGCTCCGCGCTGTCGGCCACCACGTCGGTCGGCACCCTCCAGCAGCCCAACCTGGAGGCGATCACCGCGCTGAAGCCCGACCTCATCCTCGGCACCAAGTTCCGCCAGGCCGCCTTCTACGACAAGCTCAGCAGGATCGCGCCCACCGTCTTCACCGAGAAGGTCGGCGTCACCTGGAAGGAGAACTTCCTCCTCGACGCCGACGCGCTCGGCAGGAAGGCCGAGGCCGAGAAGCTGCTGTCGGCCTACGAGGGCCGCGCCGAGCAGGTCGGCGCGAAGTTCGCGAAGCTGAAGGTGAGCATCGTGCGCTTCATGCCGACCGAGATCAGGATGTACGGCCCCGAGTCCTTCAGCGGCATCGTGCTCGGCGACGCGGGCGTCCAGCGCCCGGAGGCGCAGCTGCTCGCCGACCAGGACGACAAGCGGTTCGGCAAGCTGAGCCAGGAGAACATCGCGAAGGCCGACGGCGACGCCCTGTTCTACAGCGCGTACGGCGACGCCGCCGCCAAGAGCCAGGCCGAGGTCACGGGCGGCCCGCTGTGGAAGAACCTCGGCGCGGTGACCTCCGGCCACGCCCACGACGTGGACGACGAGGTGTGGATGCTCGGCATCGGCGTCACGGCGGCCGGCAAGATCCTCGACGACCTGGACACCTACCTGACCCCGCTGGCCCGATAGCCACGGGCGGGCCCTCAGGGCCGCCGTGGGCGGCGTGGGCGGCGTACGCCGGCGAACGGCGTACGCCGGTCAGGCGGCGGCCGAGGCCATCTTGCGGAGCCTGGCCAGGGCGTCGCGCTCGATGCGGCGGGCGCGGTCGCGGCCGATGCCGTAGCGCTCCCCCACCTCCGTCAGCGTGTGCTCGCGCCCGTCGAGCAGGCCGTAGCGCCAGCGCAGCATCTCGCTGGTCGGGCCCTCCAGCCCGGTCAGCCACTCGTCGAGACGCTCGCGCTCCAGGATGTCGATCGCCTGCTGCTCGGGATCGGCCCACGTCTCGTCGGCGATCATGTCGCCCAGTTCGGTCTCGTCCTCGTCACCCACGCCGAGCTGGAGCGAGACCGGGTCGGAGGCCCAGCGGCGCAGCTCACGCACCCGCTCGATCGGCAGGTCGAGCACCCGGGCGAGGTCGTCGTCGGTCGGCTCGGCGTCGAACTCGGCCAGCATGTCGCGCCGTACCCGCATGAGCCTGGTCATCTGCTCGCCCGCGTGAGTGGGCAGCCGCACCGGCCTGGCCTGCTCGTGGATGGCGCGCCCCACCGACTGCCTGATCCACCAGGTGGCGTAGGTCGAGAACTTGTACCCCCGCCGGTAGTCGAACTTCTCCACCGCCCGCACCAGGCCCAGGTTGCCCTCCTGGACCAGGTCGATCAGCGGCATGCCCCGCCCCGAGTACTTCCGTGCGACGGCCACCACCAGGCGCAGGTTGGCCTGGATGAACTCGTCCTTGGCGCGCCGTCCCGAAACCGCCAGGCGCTCGAGCTCCTCGTCGGCCGCGTCCCCGATACGCGGCTCGGAGCCCCCGCTGTCGAGCAGCTGCTCGGCGAACAGCCCCGCCTCGATCCGCTTGGCGAGCTCGACCTCCTCCTCGGCGGTGAGCAGCGGAACCCTGCCGATCTCGGCCAGATAGGTCCCGAGCAGGTCGCGATCGGCGACCTCCTGCGTGCGATTCCCCGTAGGCCTTGCCATCCCCAGGCACCTCGTTCCCGCAGCTGCGTTCTATATCCCGGCAACGTCCGGCCCGAAGCAAAGATTCCCAAAAGAACTACGACCACAGGACGGTTCTGCACCTCCTTCTCAGGGATGAGAAATCCTTTTCCTGGCGCGCGAAAAAAGGCGGGGGCGGCGCCGATACGCCGCCCCCGCCGCAGGCTCGCCGCGCGTCGCGGCTACGACCAGAGGATGACCCGCGGGACTCAATGACCCGCGGGATTCCGAGAAATGCCCGCCGGATTCAGGCGACCCGCTCGCCCGCCCGCCACACCTGCCGCACGAGCGGCACCCCTGGCCGGTAGGCCAGGTGCACGAACGACGGCGCGTCCAGCACGACGAGGTCGGCCCGCGCGCCCACGCGCAGCTGCCCGACGTCGTCACGGCGCAGCGCCCTGGCCCCGCCGTAGGTCGCGGCCCTGACCGCCTCCATGGGCGTCATCCGCATCTCCCGTACGGCCAGCGCCACGCAGAACGGCATCGACGAGGTGAACGACGACCCGGGGTTGCAGTCGGTGGCGATCGCCACGGTGACGCCGGCGTCGATGAGCCGCCGCGCGTCGGGATAGGGCGAGCGGGTGGAGAACTCCGCGCCCGGCAGCAGCGTGGCCACCGTGTCGGAGGAGGCCAGCGCGTCGACGTCGGCGTCGCTCAGGTGCGTGCAGTGGTCGGCGGAGGCCGCGTCCAGCTCGACCGCGATGCGCACGCCGGGACCCTCGGTGAGCTGGTTGGCGTGCACGCGCGGCAGCAGGCCCGCCTTGATGCCCGCCTGGAGGATCTCGCGTGTCTGGTCGCCGTCGAAGGCCCCCCGCTCGCAGAAGACGTCCACCCACTTGGCGTACGGCGCGCACGCCCGCAGCATCTCGCCCGTGACGGTCCTGACGTAGTCGTCGGCGTCGGTCCCGGCGGGCACCACGTGCGCGCCGAGGAAGGTGGTCTCGTCGGTGAGCGAGGTGGCGATCTCCAGCGAGCGCCGCTCGTCCTCCACGGTCAGCCCGTAGCCGCTCTTGATCTCCACGGTGGTCGTGCCCTGCGCGGTCATCTCGGCGACCAGCGCCGCCGCGCGCGTGGCCAGCTCGGCCTCGCCCGCCGCCCTGGTCGCGGTCACCGTGGTGCGGATGCCGCCCGCGGTGTAGCTCTGGCCCGACATGCGGGCGTTGAACTCGAAGGTGCGGTCTCCGGCGAAGACCAGGTGCGCGTGGCTGTCGACGAAGCCGGGGATGACGCACCTCCTGCCGGCGTCGTGACGCTCGTCGCACGCGGGCGCCTGGCTGGAGGGACCGACCCACGCGATCCGCTCGCCCTCGATCACCAGCGCGGCGTCCAGGTGCTCGACGTGGCCGTCGAACAGCATCCCGATCCCGTCGATGAGGGTACTCACCTGATCGCTCCCATCGCCTCGTTCAGCATCCGCCCGACGTCTCCCAGCTCGTGCCGGCCGTCGGTGACGATCCTGCGACCGCCCGACACCACACTGTGCACGTCCGCGGCCGTCGCCGCGAACACGATCGTCTCCAGGGCGCTCTCGCGTGTCGCGCCCGCCGTACGGACCGAGTCGAGGCGGACCGAGACCAGGTCGGCCCACGCGCCGGGAACCAGCCCTCCGGCGTCGGGGAAGCCCAGCGACGCGTGGCCGGCGACGGTGGCGGCGGCCATCAGCTCGGCGGCGGTCCAGTGGCCGCGCTTCTCGCTGGCCAGGCGCTCGTTCAGCTCGACCGCCCTGGCCTCCTCGAACAGGTCGACGACGGCGTGGCTGTCGGAGCCGAGCGTGATCGGCGAGCCCCTGTCGAACAGTGCCCTGGCCGGGCCGATGCCGTCGGCGAGGTCGCGTTCGGTGGTCGGGCACATGCAGATGTGGGTGCGGGAGTGGCCGAGCAGCTCGAGGTCGACCTCGGCCAGGTGGGTGGCGTGGACGGCGGTGGACCGCGGGCCGAGCGCGCCGTGCTCGTGCAGCACCTGGACCGGGGTGGCGGCGTAGCGCTCGACGCAGGCGGCGTTCTCGGCCCGCTGCTCGGAGACGTGCGCGTGCAGCGGGGCGGCGTGCTTGCGGGAGAACTCGGCGACCGTCGGCATCTGCTCGGGCGGCACGGCCCTGACGGAATGGATGGCCGCGCCGATCTCCACGTCGTGCCGGCCCTCGTAGGCGGCGGCCAGCTCCTGCGCCCTGACCGCCCACGCCTCGCTGGTGCCGTCGCCGAAGCGCAGCTGCGGACCGGTCAGCGCGGTGCCGACGCCGCCGGTCAGGTAGCAGGTGTCGAGCAGCGCGATGCGCAGACCGGCCTCGCGCGCGGCCTGGATGAGCGCGTGCCCCATCTCGTTCGGATCGTCGTACGGCACGCCGTCCGGCCCGTGGTGCAGGTAGTGGAACTCGCCCACGCAGGTGACGCCCGCCAGGGCCATCTCGGCGTAGGCGGCCCTGGCCAGCCTGAGGTAGGAGTCGGGGTCGAGCGCGCCCGCCACCTCGTACATCTGCTCGCGCCAGGTCCAGAAGTCGCCCTTGCCCGTCTGGGTGGCGCCGCGCAGCGCGCGGTGGAACGCGTGGGAGTGCGCGTTGGCCATGCCCGGGAGCGTCAGCCCCGCGAGGGTGATCCCCTGCCGCTCGCCCCTGTCGATCGAGACGATCCGCTGGTCCTCGACCTCGATCACCACGCTGTCGGTGACGCCCTCGGGCAGCAGGGCGAGCTCGCACCAGTAGATGGTCATCGGGCCAGCTCCTCGAGCACGCCGGCGAGGGCGGTGACCCCGTGCGCGCAGTCGCCGGGTTCGGCGTGCTCCCGCGGCGAGTGGGAGACGCCCGTGGGGTTGCGCACGAACAGCATCGCGGCCGGCACGCCCGCCGCCGCCAGGATGCCCGCGTCGTGGCCCGCGCCCGTCGGCAGCACGGGAGCCGGGCCCTGCCCTGCCGTCCTGACTTCGGCGAGCGCCGAGCCGACGGCACGGGCGAGGCGGTCGCGCAGCGGCACCTCGAAGTCGACGACGGGGGTCCAGGACTCCTCGCGCACGTCCCTGCCCTCGGACAGCTCCCGCACCAGCGCCCTGACCGCCCCCTCGGTGGCGCCCCTCGCGTCCAGCCACGCCGAGACCAGGCCGGGGATGGCGTTGGCGTTGTTCGGCGAGACCCGCACCTTGCCGAACGTCGCCACGATCCCGTGCTTCTCGGCCGCGTCGCGCGCCTGGAGCACCGCGCGGGCGTAGTCGAGCATCGGGTCGTGCCTGTCCTCCAGCCGCGTCGTGCCCGCGTGGTTGGCCTCGCCGGAGAAGTCGAAGCGCCACCTGCCGTGCGGCCAGATCGCGCCGGCCACCCCGACGGGCTCGTCCAGGTCGGCCAGGCCGCGTCCCTGCTCCACGTGCAGCTCGACGAACACGCCGATCCTGGCGCGCGTCTCGTCGTCCCTGCCCAGCTCCTCGGGACGGCGTCCGGCCCTGCGCAGCACCTCGTCCATCGAGGCGCCCTCGTCGTCGGTCAGCGACCTGGCCCTGGCCGGGTCGAGCACGCCGGTCAGCAGCCGCGAGCCCATGCACGGCACGCCGAACCTGGCGCCCTCCTCGTCGGTGAAGCAGGCGACGCCGATCGGCCTGGCCGGGGTGAAGCCTCTGGCCTTCAGCAGGTCGAGCGCGTGGAAGGCGGACACGACGCCGAGGGGGCCGTCGTAGGCGCCGCCCTGCCGTACGGAGTCGAGGTGGCTGCCCGTGACCACGCCGGGTGCGCGGTCGGGGTCGCCCCACCAGGCCCACAGGTTGCCGTTGCGGTCGTCGTGCAGGCCGAGGCCGCGGCGTTCGGCCTCCTGCCGGAACCACTCCCGCAGCTCCATGTCCGCGGGCGACCACGCGTCCCGCACATAGCCGTTGGTCGCGGGATCCCGTCCTATACGCGAGAGTTCATCCAGCATGCCCTCACTCTAGTGAATGAATCCATTCAGCCACACCCGGCACCCCGGACTTCCGCCGGGTGGTGAGCCCGGCGGCGCTCGCCCGGCGTCAGGAGACGGGCCCCTCGCTGGGCCGGAGGGTCAGCTCGGTCAGGTGGGCGTCGGGGCCGGCGTTGATCGCCGCCAGGACGGCCCTGGCCACGGTGTCCGGCTCCAGGTACTTCTCCGGCTCGAAGGCCCCGCCCTCCTGCACCCGCACGCCACGCTGCATGTCGGTGGCGACGCGGCCGGGGTAGACGGTCGTGACCCGCAGCGCGGGCTCCTCCAGCCGCAGTCCGTCGGCGAGGGCGCGCAGGGCGAACTTGCTGGCCGCGTAGGAGCCCCAACCGGGGTTGGCGCGCAACCCGGCGCCCGAGTTGATCAGGACCACGTGCCCGCCCGCCGCCCGCAGGGCCGGGAGCAGCAGCCTGGTCAGCTCGGCGACGGCGACCACGTTGATGTCCATGGTCCGCCGCCAGACCTCGGCGGGGGTGTCGGCGATCCGGCCCAGCGTGACCACCCCTGCGCTGTGCACGAGCACGTCGAGCCGGTCGACGTCCTCGACGTCCGCGGCGGTGACCTCGGCGAGCTCCACCGGCCACGCGCGGGCGTCGGAGAGCTCGGCGGCCAGCGCGTCGAGGGCGGCCCGGTCGCGGCCGCCGAGGATCAGCCGGTGGGTGGGCGCCAGCGCGCGGGCGACGGCCTCGCCCACACCCCTCGACGCCCCTGTGATCAGTGCGGTTCTCATGGTCGCCAGCCTAAGGGCCGCAGCTCGCCGGTCCCCGGCGTGATCAGCTCGAGGGAGTGCTCGCGTCCCGGATAGCCCGGATCGGTCGGCCTGACGCGCACCCGCGCGAGGTCGGCCTCCTGCAGCACGCAGGTGTACCACTCGCCTTCCCAGTGGAACTCCCAGCGGCCCGCGAGCCGGTCGAGCCCCTCCCGCCTGACCACCTCCTCGGCCGTGTCCGCGTCCGCCGCGGGACCCAGGGGGTAGCCGAAGACGGTCAGCGGCCGCCAGCCGCCCTCCACCTGCCCGACGTAGCCGAGCAGAGCGCCGTCGTCCTCTCTCACGATCTCTCTCACGGTTGACACCGTACTCAAGTTTGTATTCAAATTTGAAGAGTGAATACGACGCGCGTTCTCATCCTCGGCACGCTGCTCGACGAGCCGATGAACGGCTACCAGGTGCGGCGCCGCCTGGAGACGATGGGCGCCGACCAGTGGGCCAACGTCGCCTTCGGCTCGATCTACCACGGCCTCGGCAAGATGGCCGACGAAGGGCTGCTCGACATCGTCGAGAGCGGCAAGGGCGGCAAGACCGTCTACGCGATCACGGAGGCGGGCCGGTTCGAGTTCCACCGGCTGCTCATGCTGCTCTGGTACGAGATCAGGCCGATCATCGACCCCTTCCAGGTGGCCATGACGTTCATGGACCGGCTGGACAGGCCGCTGCTCAAGGACGCGCTACAGGTCAGATCCGACGAGCTCAGCCGGGCGGTCGCGATGATGCAGCGGGCGCTGGGCAGCAAGCAGGCCTTCGGCGCACCGCGGCACGTCGACGAGAACCTGCGGCTGAACATCGGCATGGTCAACGCCCAGCTCGACTGGGTGCGTGAAGCCATCCAGAAGGTCGAAGAAGGAGACCTCCCCTGATGATCATCGATGCGCAAGGCTTAAGGAAGACCTTCGTCACCAAGAGCAGGAAAGGCACCCAGACCGTCGAAGCGGTCAAGAGCGTCGACCTCGAGGTGAAAGACGGCGAGATCTACGGCGTGCTCGGGCCCAACGGCGCGGGCAAGCCGGATATCGGATTGTGACACTTTGATGCATAGGGTCCGTCTTGCTCGGTGATACGCCTACGTGAGGGCGTTGACGAATCGTTGCGGTGGCGCTGACCTCATGGGGCAAGATCTCAAAAGGGGGGCATCACAATGGTTCCTTGATGGGGAGGGGCAGCGCCCCTGCCCCCGGTTTCCCCTCCCCGCCCCCCTTTTGCGATCTTGGAGGGGTCCCCATGAGGTTGGCTCCGAAACGATTCGGCAACACCCGTCAACGTGCATCCTTGGCTGTTAGGTGAGGAGTTGCTTCGGCCCGCACACTTCCCGGTATGCCTCACGAAGGTCTTCAGCCTCGGGGAGTTGGCGAGCCTCGATCTCTCTGATCACCTCTCGTGCTCGCCAATAGTTGGAAGGCACTAGTAGGCCGCTCGTCACAGCAGTGAGCGTTACCTCGCCTGCTTCGTCCGGTTGATCGGCGGCGAGGAGGGCCAAAGCCAGGTCAAGGCG
The DNA here is from genome assembly GCF_040610675.1 of Nonomuraea sp. NPDC003804. NCBI lineage: Bacteria > Bacillati > Actinomycetota > Actinomycetes > Streptosporangiales > Streptosporangiaceae > Nonomuraea > Nonomuraea sp. NPDC003804. The sequence continues at coordinate 738 of NZ_JBEXMT010000053.1, read as the reverse complement.
CGCGGATACCGCTCTTCGGGGGCGTGCTGGCCCATCAACGGGAGTCTCCAGCCGCGCGAGAACTTGCCGGGCATAGCTTTCGGCAGCAGGATCTCCGAGCCAAGACAGCGTGGTGGCGATGTACGCTTCGCTTTTGGCGGGGTCGTAGCGGTAGTGGTGTTCGGGGTTATCGGGCATCGATAGCGGGGAGACCAGCCGTGCAACACGGTCGAGGGCGTCTCGTGTCTCGGGGCCAGCACCAAGGCGCGCCCACACGCGGCCTTCTTGAGCGGTTGCCTGGATGTAGGCCGAGCCAGTACGTGGAGCGATGGCCTGCGCGCCTTGCGACAGCGTCAAGGCGCGACGGTAGTCCCCTGTGGTTACCGCTTGCCATGCCTGGGTTTCCAGGCACCAAGCCGAGATCTCCGGATGCTCAGCGTGTTCCGCCATCAGCATGGCTGTCTTGAGGCGGGCTGTTGCCGCTTGGAACTGCCGGAGATCGACATGGCAGGTGGAGGCGAGCAGCGAGAGCCAGCCCCCGACGACAAGGAGGCGGCGATGCTCAGCCAGTGTCTTCTTGGCATCGAAGAGCTGTGAGACATATGCCAGGTGTCGCCTAGTCCGGGTGAGTAGCACTTCAGGCGGCGTACGCGGGTATGCCATCGCGAGTTCATCCACGACGAGTTCAAGGCGTTCGAGCGTCGCGTCCCCTACGTCGCTGGCGGCTACGCGACGGGCCAGTTCCAACGAGTCGATCTC
>NZ_JBEXMT010000052.1:0-38370 GCF_040610675.1 Nonomuraea sp. NPDC003804 | reverse complement strand
GGGACCTCTCGCAGCCCGCCGACCGCCAGCCCTTCCACGCGCTCCAGCTCCTCCACGGGCACGGCGAGCTCCAGGGACGGCAGCCTGCGCAGCAGCACCTCGAGCACGACCTGCAGTTCGGTGCGGGCCAGCGCCTGGCCCAGGCAGGAGTGGGCGCCGGCGCCGAAGGCCAGATGCGGGTTCGGGCTGCGGCTGAGGTCCATCTCGCCGGCGTCGTCGAAGGCGCTGTCGTCGCGGTTGGCCGCGGCCATGCTGCACACCACGGTGGTGCCGCGGGGCAGGACCGTGCCGCCGACCTCGATCTCGTCGCGCAGGTAGCGCGGCAGGCCGAAGCCGGGGTTGGCGTCGAAGCGCAGCGCCTCCTCCACCGCCGTGCGCACCAGCGACGGGTCGGCCAGCAGCCGCTCCCACCGGCTGCGGTCGGCCAGCAGCATGGAGACCATCTTGCCGATCATGTTGGCGGTGGTCTCGTGGCCGGCGACCAGCAGCCCCATGCCGGTGGCCAGCAGCTGGACGTCGGACAGCCCGCCGTCCTCGGGGCCGCCGGCCGCGACGAGCTCGCTCAGCAGGTCCTCGCCAGGCTGCTGCCGCTTGGCCGCGATGTGCCCGGACATGTACGCGACGAACTCGCCCTGGGCGGCGTCGACCTCGGCCTGGCTGTAGCGGGTGAGGTTCAGCAGGGTGTCGGACCAGTACGAGAACCGGTCCCGGTCGGCGGCCGGCACGCCGAGCATGTCGCAGATCACGTACACGGGCAGCGGGAAGCCGAGGCTGGCCTTGAGGTCACCGGGCCGGCCACGCTCGACCATGTCGTCGATGAGCCGCTCGGCGATCTCCGCCATCGCGGGCCGGAGCGCGGCCATCCGCTTGGCGGTGAACCACTTGCCGACCAGGCGCCGCCAGCGCTGGTGCTCCTCACCTCCGTCGGGGATGACCTGCGCCATCTCGCTGCTGAACAGCCCGCCGTCGTCGTTGGCCGACAGCCGGGCCGCGTCGGGGGCGTTCAGCAGGCGGGTGAAGCGCGGGTCGGCCAGCACCTGCTTGACGTCCTGGTAGCGGGTCAGCAGCGTCGCCTGGTCGCCGCTGGGCAACTTCACGTGAGCAACCGGACAGCGCCCGCGCAGCTCGGCCCATGCAGCGGGCGGCTCCAGCGCCGCGTGGCCGGGGATCGGGTAGTTCAGGACCTGCTCGTCGAGACTCATTCGGCATCTCCTCTGAACGGATGGTTGACCGCCTGCGGTGGTGCTTCTCGTCGCTGTCACGCGGACACGACGGACCGGGTGCCCACCGCCTGCTGCCCGGCCTGGTGCAGCGTCTGCTGCCGCAGGAGGCGGGCCTGCTTGGGCATGTTCCAGCCGAGGACGCCGGTGACCCGGCCGTCCTCGCGGTAGAGGGCGGCGAAGCGGCGCTGCGCCGGGTCGCCTTCGGCGATGGTCAGTTCGGCCGCCGGCGACGGCAGCCCGTGGGCCTGGATCCTGATGTCGTACTGGTCGGTCCAGAAGTAGGGGATCGGCGTGTACGGGCGACCGGCGCCGAGGATGTCGGCCGCCACCACCTGCGCCTGTTCGGTGGCATTGGCGCGGTTCTCCAGGCGCAGCCGCCTGCCGAGCCCCTCGTGCTCCCAGGCGGCCACGTCCCCGACGGCGTAGACGCCTTCGGCGGCGCGGCAGCGCGAGTCGCACACGACACCGTCGCCAAGGGTGAGCCCGCTGCCGTCCAGCCAGCCGGTCGCCGGGCGGGAGCCGACGGCCACCACGACCGCGTCGGCGGGAAGGAGTTCGCCGGTGGCCAGCCGTACCCCGGTGACCTGTCCCGCGGCGCCGGTGAGCCCCTCGACGGCGACGCCGAGGCGCAGGTGCACGCCGCGCTCGGTGTGCGCCTGGGCGAGCATCGCGCCGATCTCGTCGCCGAGGTGGTCACCCAGAGGGGTGCGGCCCCTCCCTGCGAGGGTGACGTCCAGGCCCATGGCGCGGGCGGTGGCGGCGATCTCCGAGCCGAGCACCCCCTCGCCCACGACCACGAGCCGCTTGGCGACGGTCAGGTGGCGGCGCAGGGCGAGCGCGTCGTCCAGCGACCGCAGCACGTGCACGCCTGCCAGGCCGTCCTGGCCGGGGAGCCGGCAAGGGCTCAGGCCGGTGGCGATCACCAGGGTGTCGCCGCGCAGCACACGGCCCGAAGCGGTGGTGACGGCGCGGGCAGCCGCGTCCAGCGCGATGGCGGGATCGCCCAGCACGAGCTCGGCGTGCAGGGCCTCCAGTTGCGTCTGGTTCCGGAGCCGGGCGCGGGACGGTTCCCACGCCCCGGCCAGGACCTGCTTGGACAGCGGCGGCCGGTCGTAGGGCAGGTGCGGCTCGGCGTCCAGCAGCGTCAGCCGGCCCTGGTGGCCGTGCCGCCGCAGCGCCTCGGCCGTGCTCAGGCCGGCGGCCGACGCGCCGACGATCAGGATGCTCCCGAGCGAGGTCACGAGGCGTCGCCCAGGCGAAGGGCTGTCCGCATATGTCATGCGTCCTTTCGGTGGTCCCGTCACGCACATTACCCTACATGTGTAGGTAAACCTGCATGTGTAGGGTGCGGATAGGGTGGGAAGCGTGGCCAGAGACAGCAGCACCCCCACCGGCGACCGGCGCGTGCGCCGCACCCAGACGGCCCTGGCACGCGCGCTGATCCAGCTCGTCGAGGAGCAGGACCTGTCCCGCATCAGCGTCGCCGACGTCGCCGAACACGCCGGAGTGAGCCGCTCGACCTTCTACGACCACTACCGGGACGTCCACGAGCTGGCCGAGGCCGCCTGCACCGCGATGATCGACGGCTTGGTCGAGTCCCTGCCCGCCCCCGGTCCCGACTCGCCCGACCCGGCGCGGGACGCGACCCAGTCGCTGGTGGCGTTCTTCGCCAGCCTCGCCGAGCACGCCGGGCTCTACACCAGCCTGCTGGGGCCGCAGGGCAGCGCGCGCGTCTCCGACCACATCCGCCGCCGCATCACCGCGGCCGTCCACCACCGCGTACGGCAGGCCACCGCCGGCGGCGACCTCCCTGAGCACGCCGAGCACGCCGACATGCCGCTGGACATCCCGCACGACGTGCCCGCCGCCTTCGCCGCCAGCGCGCTCATCGGCGTGGCCACCGACTGGCTTCAGCGCGGCCGCCCGCTGCCCCCCGCCGAGATGGCCGCCCTGACCTGGCCGCTGCTGAACGCGCTCTACCAGGTCGACACCGGCACGCCCGGCTGAGGTCGGACCCGGACCCCGGCCGTCGCCCTGCGCCCGCTCCGATGACGCCGACATCGAGGTGCGCGCCGACGGCGATACGAGCCAGCCCGCCAAGGCGCGCACCATGCACCTGTGGGAGCGCATCTCGCGCCGGGTGCCGGAGGCAGGCCCGCCACGCCCGGTCACACCCGCCGGCGAACGGTCACACCCGCCGGCGAACGAGCGGACACGGCGGCGCCGTCGTGAGGGCTGGGCTGGCCGCCGATCACGTCGGAAGACGGGAAGGACGAACACGGATGACGGCCGCCCTCGACGGCATCGACGGGGCCTCCCTCGACCACGCGTACGGCCCGGCGGAGGACCTGCCGCAGACGTTGCGGGACGCGCGCGAGGTCGCGCAGGTGGTGGATCTGGCCGACCTGCGCGAGGTCGTCGGCCTCGTCGAAGCCAGGGCGCGCCGCGCCCGCCTGGCGAAGGCTCGGCGTCGGCGCTGATTCCGTCGGCGGTCGGTGCGGCGTGCCGCTGGTCGGTGGGGACCGAGACGGGTGATCCGTTATGGGAAGGTCGGCGTCAGCGAGGCTTCTCCTTGCACCGTCGTATGGTCTCGATGAACGAGCCCGCTGTCGTGGGGCAGACTTGGATCTCCTGGCCTGTTCGGCTGAAGACTTTACGTTTAGCCAGAGGTTTCTTCAGGGCGACGGGCACGGCGTGGTCCACACCGGTACCCAGCTGCAGCTCAGAAGACTCAGGGCAGGCAGGGCGGAGCGATACCCGCACGGTCACGCCGGTCGGTGATTCGATGGCCTCGGCCTGTTCAACCACGGTGCAGATCGTGCCGTCAGACTGCTGGATCCCGCTGGCGTGCAGGGTGAGGGCCCGCCCTCCGGGGGCCACCTCGACTACGGACACTTGCGCGTCGAAGGGTTTGGCTGGCTCCTGTGCGCAGGCTGCAGTCACAACACCGAGGATGAGGATACATCCGGCGCGCTGGAAGGAGGACGGGCTCGCTGGGTTCATTTCTTGTAGATGTCCTTGCCGACGGCCTTCATGACGTCATGAAAATCGGTGAAGGTGTGAATGCACACATCCTTGATCCGTTCCGTCTTGGTGTTGGAACCGCTGGTGATCCCCTTGGCCACGACGGTACCGTCAGGGCGGAAGGTGTATACCGGGCCGCCCGAGTCGCCGCCGATCACACACCTGCCGCGCTTCTTACCCACCTGAACCCAGCGCGTCGTCCCTGTGGACGCGCCGGTGGTGAAGTCTTTCATGTCGACCTTCCATGCGATGTCGGTAACCTTCCATCGGCAGATCTGGCCGGTGCTGAATCCACCAGTGCAGTATTGGTCGTTTTCCTTGGCAGGGATCGAGAAGCGTCCGGTGACATATCGCTTTTCGGTGGAGTTCTCGGCGCCGATGAAGATTTTGGGGTTCGTGCCGCGGATATCCGCGTAGATCAGGCCCAGATCGCCGTAATACGTCGGTTGGCCGGGGAGTATTACCGTGCCCGTTCCGGGTTGCCAGTTGGACCACCGGGCGGGACCTGCGTCCGTGTCGCCGCCTTGCCTGGGAAGGCAGTGGCCGGCTGTCACCACCAGCTTGTCGGTCCCGCTGCCCATCGTGAATCCGGTCGTGCACTCCTTCAGCTTGCCGGGGTTTTCGGTGGTCGCGAAGAACTTGGCCCCACCGTCGACCTTGCCGACGTCGCTCTGCCGGGTTTCGGCGACGGCAGAGCCCATTGTCTGGCCGCTGAGGTGGCCGATGAGGCCGAGGCGTTCAGCCTCCGTTTGCAGCCAGATGGCGACGTTGTAGGTGCCGTACCGATCGGCGAGTGCCTTGCGCAACGCTGGGGAGGCGTCGGTGGACTGCACCACGACGAGGTTACGCTCAGGCCATATGTGGGTGGCGAACAGCTTGGTGCCTGCCGGGATCGTGTCGTCGAGGTCGAGGACCTCATCGACGACGGTATTGAGGGCCTGGTAGCTGTTGGCGACCTCGACGACCGTCGGAGTGATCGAATAGGCGGTCTCCTCGGGAGCCACAAGGCGGGCTTGGGCTACTGCCGATTCGTCGGGGGCAGGAACGCCGGGGATGGTCTCGTCGGCGTCGCCGTTGGCTGTCGCAGTGCCGGTGAGTAGCCGGCCTGCGATGTCTTTTCCGGCCGGCGTCGCCGGCGCCACGACCTTTCCGGTCGCAGGATCGAAGTAAGGCGGCGCCAGGGTGGCGGCGTTGGCTTGGGCCCGGTCGTATGCGCCGTTCAAGGCGTGCGTGTCGGTCGTCGAGACGGGCAGCGAGTCGAGCTTCCACGCCGGGGGGGCGGTGAACACCTCGACGCCGTCGGGTCCGGCGGGGCTTACCACGGTGGGGCCGGGCGCCGGCTGAGCCGTCACGGTGATCTTGGGAGTCAGATCCGGCGAGCCGTACTCGGTGGAGGCCAGCATCCGGTAATCGTCGTCGGAGCCGGTCTCGTCGGGAGCCTGCAACAGCACGCCGTAGTTGGGTTCGCCTGCCGCCCAGGCCTTGGCGATGTCGATGATCGGCCACTCCAGCGGGCCGATGCCGCAATCCGGGCCGTAGGACTGGGTGATGGTCCTCGCGCCCTCGGCTGTGGAGGACGGCGCCGTGCTCCACGTGAGCGTGGTCGCGTCCCAGCCGCTCGTCACGCGGCGTACCTGAATGCCACTGGCGGTCTCTCCGCATCCGGGGCCGTCGGTGTTGGTCAGTGTCAGCTTGGCGTCCACAACGTCCTGGCCGGCCAGCGCTGTACTGTCGAACCTCAGGTAGGAGCGGTTGAGGACGCCGAAGATGCGGCCTGCCGTGAGCGTGGCCGCGCCTGGGTCTGACGGGGTTCCCGCGTCACTGATGTCCACGTCGCTGTGGGCACTGGTGTCGACGGTGGCACCGATGGTGATCGGGTACTTCATCTTCGGGTCGGCCAAGAGCGCAGCGTCCGGTTCGACGGTCAGGGCCTGCGCCGTCGTCTTGGCGGAGATCGCACCGTGGCCGGGTGTCGATGAGGATCGTATGGAGACCGGAGTGGACTGTGCGACTTCGCGGCCTTCGTGGTCGACGATGGTGGCGGCGCCGTTCTTGCCTGGCTGGATCGTGAGGTCGCGTGCCTGAAGAGGAAGCGTGAAGGTGGCCTTCTTCGACGGGCGAGTCTTGAGTATGAGTTCCCAGCGGAAGCCGGTGGCCAGCGCTGTGACGACCAGCGACGAGCCGGGCCCCGCCGCACCGTCGTAGGTGGCTTTGCCGCCATTGACTGTCGGTCGGGCCAGGGTGGTCGGCCAGGTGAAGGTGATCTGCTTGTTGTCCGGGGCCGTTAGCGTCGCCAGTGGTTTGCCGGCGCCGCCAGAGGTGAACTCGACCTGCGTTGCGGTGACCTTGGGGCGCAGTACACCGTCCGCTTCCACGAGTGTCGGGTCGATCCACTGCCAGGCTCCGTCGCGTTGTACACGCACTGGCTGGGTCCATGTTTCGATGGTCAGGCGCCCATCAGGCTGTCGGGTGACGCGGCGGTTCTGGGCCGCGGCACCGAGCATCTCACCAGGTGGCGGGGTCTGCGTTGCTGCGGACGCTGGGTTCGGGGTCGGGCTCGCGGCCGCAGGTAACTCCTGTGCCGTGGTCAGCGTCGCCACCGTGCTGGCGACAAGGATGACCGAGGACGATCGCCTCACCAGGGTTCTCCTCCAGAAGTTGGTGATCAAGGAGCCTGATCATGGTCTTTCGTGCGTCAATTATTGTCAAGGATGCTGTAATGAGCGGATTTGATCACGAGCGTCTACCTGCGGGCCGTATTCACCACCTGAGTCCAGATAGATGAGCGCCACGGCGACGCGGCGGCACAAGGCGGCGGCAGCTACGGCCGGCAGGCCCGTCAGGACGAGCGGGAGCGCCGGCTGCTCCTGACCGTCCTGGCTGAACTGCCGGCGGCGCGCTCCGGTACCTGACGCCTGATCATCAGGCGTCAGGCCGCGTGGCCGAGCCGAGGCGTCGCGCGCCTTCGGCGAGATCCTCCAGACCGGCCGCGGCCGCGAAGCCCAGCCTGGCGAACTGTCCCGGCGCCTCGGCGGCGAAGAAGTCCTGGCCGGGTTCGACGGCCACGCCGTACCGCCTGCTCACCTCGGCGGCATCGGGGGAGCGGCCGGTCTCGACCCACAGGTGCAGGCCACCGGCGGGGACGCGGGTGACGCGCCAGCCCGGCACGTGTTCGGCCAGCGCGGCGGCCAGTGCGGCGCAGCGCTCGCGCAGCGCCGCCGACAGCGCGCGGAGGTGCCGGTCCCAGGCGGGCGTGCTGACCAGCTCGATCGTGGCCTCCTGCAGCGGCCGGGCGATGAAGAAGTCGTCGACCAGCCGCATCGCGCGCAACCTGGCCATCACCGGGCCTCTGGCGACGAGCGCGCCGATGCGCAGGCTGGGCGAGGCCGGCTTGGTCAGGGACGTCGTGTACACCACGGTGCCGTCGCGGTCGTCGGCGACCAGCGGGCGGGGGGCCGGTCCGCCGTGGCCGAGCAGGCGGGCGAAGTCGTCCTCCAGGACGAAGGCGCCACTCGCGCGGGCCACCTCGACCACCTGGCGGCGCCGCTCGGGCGACAGGACGGCGCCGGTGGGGTTGTGGAAGGTCGGCTGGCAGTACAGCAGCCGGGCGCCGGTCATGGCGAACGCCTCGGCCAGCAGGTCGGGGCGGATGCCGTCGGCGTCCATCGGCACCGGCACCGGTCGCAGGCCGGCGGCCCTGGCGGCGCTCAGGGCGCCGGGGTAGGTGGGCGACTCCACCAGGACCGGGCTGCCCGGCGGGGCGATGGCGCGGAACGCCATCGACAACGCGCCCTGGCCGCCGCCGGTGACGAGCACGTCTTCGGGGTCGGCGGCGGCCAGGCGGGCGAAGACGGCGCGCAGCGGCGCCAGCCCCTCGGCGGGGGCGCGGTCCCAGGCGTCGGGACGGCGGGAGGCCCTGGCCAGCGCGGCGGCCAGCGGCCTGGTCGGCTGGAGCGAGCGGTGCAGGTAGCCGCCCGACATCGTGATCGCGCCGGGCGGCGGCGGGCCGAGCAGGTGGCTCACCCGCGCGGTGTCCACGCTGCGGTCGCCCAGCGCCACCGCCTGCCAGGACGTGTCGGCGGGCGCCGTACCGGAGGGGGCCCGCCGCTGGGCGACGAAGGTGCCGCTGCCCGGGCGGGTCACCACGGTGCCCTCGGCCGCCAGGAGCGCGAAGGCGCGGGTCACCGTCACCGGGCTCACCCCGTGGCGGCGCACCAGTTCGCGAGCGCTGGGCAGCCGGTCACCTGGGGCGAGCCCGTCGATCTCCGCGCGGAGGCTCACGACAAGCCGCTCAGTAATGCTACTCTCGGACATGAGAGACAAGAGTAACGCTTTCCCCTTCAGTGGAGAAGCGCTGCAGGCGCTCCGGGCCGACGCCCCCGGCTGCGAGCAGGTCATCCACTTCAACAACGCCGGCTGCGGCCTGCTCCCCACGCCGGCGCTCGAGGCGATGGTCGACCACCTGAAGCTCGAGGCGGCCATCGGCGGCTACGAGGCCTCCGCCGCCCGCGCCGCCCAGGTGCGCGACTTCTACGGTTCGATCGCCGACCTGATCGGCTGCCGGCCGGAGAACGTCGCCTTCGCGGGCAGCGCCACCCACGCCTACAGCAAAGCCCTGTCGGCCATCCCCTTCGAGCCCGGCGACGTCATCCTGACCACGCGCAACGACTTCATCTCCAACCAGATCGCCTTCATGGCGCTGCGCAGGCGGTTCGGCGTGGAGATCGCGCACGCGCCCGACCATCCCGACGGCGGCGTGGACGTGGCGGCGATGGCCGCGATGATGCGTGCCAGGCGGCCACGGCTGGTCGCCGCGACCCATGTGCCCACCAACTCCGGCCTGGTCCAGCCGGTCGCGGAGATCGGCGGGCACTGCCGCGAGCTCGACCTGCTCTACCTGGTGGACGCCTGCCAGTCGGTCGGCCAGTACCCCGTCGATGTCGAGGAGATCGGCTGTGACCTGCTCACTGCGACGTGCCGCAAGTTCCTGCGCGGGCCGCGCGGCTCCGGTTTCCTGTACGTCTCCGACCGCGTGCTCGCACAGGGGTACGAACCGCTGTTCATCGACATGTACGGCGCGCGGTGGACAGCCGCCGACCGCTACGAGCCGGTGGACAGCGCCGCGCGTTTCGAGGAGTGGGAGTTCCCCTACTCGACGGTGCTCGGCTGCGCGGCGGCCGTCCGCTACGCCCTGGGGGTAGGCCTGGAGCGCATCTCCCTGCGCACTCCGGCGCTCGCCTCCCGCCTGCGCGACCGGCTGGCCGCCGTCCCGGGCGTACGCGTGCTGGACCGTGGCCGGGAGCTGGCGGCGCTGGTCACCTTCGACGTCGAGGGGTGGCGGCCCCAGCCGTTCAAGGCGGCGATGGACGCCCGCGGCATCAACTCGGCTCTCAGCTTCCGCGAGTTCGCCCAGTACGACTTCGCCGACAAGGACGTGGAGTGGGCGCTGCGCCTGTCGCCGCACTACTACAACACCGAGGAGGAGGTCGACCGGGTGGCCGACACGGTCGCCGGGCTGGCGAAGGACGGCGCGCGGTGAGCTCGGCCCTGTGGCGCAACCACGACTTCCTGCGCTTCTGGTTCGGCGAGACGGTCTCCCTGCTGGGCACGCAGGTGACGAACCTCGCCCTTCCGCTGACCGCGATCCACGCCTTCCACGCCACCGACGAGCAGGTGGGCCTGCTGCGCTTCCTGCAACTCGTCCCCTACCTCGGCCTGGCGCTGATCTTCGGGGTGTGGGTCGACCGGGCCCGGCGCCGCCGGGTGATGCTCGGCGCCAACATCGCCCGGATGGCGCTGCTCGGCCTGATCCCCGCCCTGTACGGCCTGCATCTGCTGGACCTGGGCGTGTTACTGGTCATCGCCTGCGCGGTCGGCGTCGCCTCGGTGCTGTTCGACGTGAGCTGGATGTCCTACGTGCCCACGCTGGTCCGGGATCCGAGACACTACGTGGAGGCCAGTGCAAGGATGGGTGTCAGCTCGTCCGCGGCGGAGGTCGCCGGTCCCGGCCTGGCGGGCGTGCTGGTCGGCGCGCTGACGGCGCCGGTGGCGCTGGTGGTGGACGCGTGCAGCTACCTGGCCTCGGTGATCTCCCTGCTGCTGATCCGTACCAGGGAACCTCGCCCGGCGCCGCGGGAACGCCACCTCGGCAGGGAGTTGCGCGACGGGCTGCGCTGGGTGCTGGCCGACCCCGTCCTGCGCTGGCTGGCGATCGTCGGGTTCTGCTGCAACTTCTCGATGGTCACCGTGTGGACCATGTTCCTGCTGTACGGCACGCGCGAGGCGGGGCTGGAGCCCGCCACGCTGGGCGGCATCCTGGCCACGGCGTCCGTGGGCGGGCTCGTCGGCTCGCTGATCTCCCGCAAGGTGATCAGCCGATTCCCCGTCGGCCGGGTCTACCTCGCCGCCCAGTCGGCCCTGCTGCTCGGGCCCACGCTGGTCGTCGTGGCCGCCGGGCCCCCGCCGGTGATGACGGCGCTGTTCACGCTGTCCTTCTTCACCACCTACCTGGGGCTCGGCGTCGCCGGGGTCATCATCGTCAGCCTGCGGCAGACCCTCACCCCTCCCTCGATGATGGGCCGGATGACCGCGGTGTTCCGCACGCTGCTGTTCGGCGGCGGCGCGCTGGGCGGCCTGTGCGCGGGCCTGCTCGCCGGGGCGGTCGGCGCGCATGCCGCTCTGGCGGTGGCCGCCGCCGCCTCGGCCGCCGTGGTCATCGGCCTGTTCGTCTCGCCGGTGAGCCGGCTGCGCGAGATGCCGCCGCCCACGCCGGACCCGGTCGACACCCGGCCGGGCCACCGGCCGGCGCTCGCGTAGCACGAACCTCTGCCACCCCGCCGTTCTCCGGGCCGGCTTCCGGAGGGTGCGGGGTCGGCTGGGGCGCCCATCACGCCAGGTCTGGGGTTGCTCCCGACCGGTCCTTCTTCCGCGCCGCCACGACGATGAGGATCCCGGAGACGGTCCCGACGAAGAACGGGGAAGGAACGAGAAGGACGCCGCCCAGCACACACCATGTCGCGATGCCCCAGCCGATTCCGGCGGGCACCGCCACCCCGCGTCCGGCGAGGTGCCACGTCAGGCAACCCAAGACGATCAGCGGCACGGCGAAGCCTCCCGGACCGGCCCAGAAGGTGACCTTGCTCTGCAGGGACTCCACCGTCGGAACGGCGCCCCCCTCCACGAGGACGAGCGGGACGGCCGCCCACAGCCCCCGATCCACCCAGCCGGTGACGTCCTGCCAGGCCATGAGCACCAGCAAGAACAGATGCCCCGTTCCCAGCACGAGCATGATCGCGCTCGCCCAGCGGAGCAGCCGCTTCCTGGAGTTCATCATGATGTCCCTTCTTCGTACCCGGCCCCCGCGCGGTCGCGGTCGCGCCAGGCTCGCTCCCATTGCCGGGTCAGAGCCGGGTAGACGATGAGGTATCGGAACGGCGCGATGGCGGCCATGTAGAGTCGCCCGAACCAGCCGTTGGGCTTGACGAGGACGGTCATCCGCAGCTCGTGGTCGCGGCCGGCTCCTTTGACCCAGCCGAGATGCATCACGGTGTGCACGGTCTTGTTCGCCAGCTCGCGAGCGGCCTCCATGTCGAGCTCGTAGACCGCTTTGAGGGGCATGCGGTCGTCGTCCGGGCCGCGGGGGGCGTCGCGGATGTCGGCGGGCAGGCGGTCGCGGAGCGAGGCGACCCGCGCACCGACGCCCGCTGAGGGGTCGTCCCAGCCGAACAGGGCGCCGAGCTTCCACCGGAGGGCGAACAGGAACCGCACCGGCCCGGTCTGTCCCGCGATCCCGCCGAACGTCCGCATCGCCGCCAGCATCGCCGGGAAGTCGTCAGGCCCGGCTCCGGGGGTGCGGAACGACCACACATCCTCGATCGAGAAGTCACCCGCGAGCTCGTGGATACGCCACGGGAGGGAGGCGTGCGCGGTCTTCGGCAGCCTCACGAGAGCGCTCTTGCGGCCATCATGGCCATCAGCGTCATCTGGTCCAGGACAGGTGTGGCGGTGGGGTCGAGTTCGCGGTAGCGGCGGTAAAGGTTGACCACGATCCGCTCGGCGTCCAGCCAGGTGGCGTACTCGGCCAGGTCCACCGCCTCGACCGCCTCGGCGAAGGACAGGCCGCGGGCGTGGGCGGTGTCCGCCTGCTCGACCACGTGGGTGAGGTAGCCGCGCACCGCGCGGATCCCGTCGGGATCGGTGACCGGGCCGTGGCCGGGGACGATCGTGTCGGCGCCGGTGGCGATCATCCGGTCGCAGGCGGCGATCCAGTTGGCGATCGGGCCGCTCCACACGATCGGGGTGCAGCCGACGAACAGCAGGTCGCCCGCGAAGAGCACGCCCGCGTCCGGCACGTGCACGACGGAGTCGGCGGCGGTGTGGGCGGGGCCGAGGTTCAGCACGCGCACCTCGCGGCCGCCGATGTCCAGGGTGAGCTCCCGGTCATAGGCCAGGTCGGGCAGCCGCAGGCGGATGCCGCTGAAGTCGAAGGCGCCGAAGCGCTCGCGGAAGTAGGGGGTCGCCGGGCCGATGTCCACGACCTGGGCGGCGGTCAGCATCTCGGGGGGCATCTCGTGCCGCATCTCCGTGCAGGTGGCCTCGGCGGCGATGATCTGGACGCGCTCGCCCAGCAGCTGGTTGCCGTGGGTGTGGTCGCCGTTGGAGTGGCTGATGACGGCGTGGGTGAGCGGGTGCCGATCGGTGATCGGGCGCATGGCGTCGAGCATCTCGGCGGTCAGCGGCAGGTCGAACAGGGTGTCGACCAGGAGGGAGGCGCCCTCGCCCGCGACCAGTCCCGCGTTGCTCCAGCCGTACCCGCCGTCGGGCAGCAGCCAGGCCCACACGCCCGCGCCCACCTCGTGCAGCCCGCGCGTGTAGGGCAGCTTCGACGGGGCGCGGTTGACGCGCGGGGGTGAAGGCCGCCGGTCGGGGTTGTGCCGAGGCGCCAGCGGGTGCGGAACGGCGGACGCGCGGACGGTCTGGCGCGTACGGCCCAGCCCCTCGACGACCAGCTCGACGACGTCGCCGTCCCGCAACCAGCCGGGGAAGGCGGCCGGATCGGCGAGGGACAGGTGCTCGATGAGGCAGCAGCCGGGAACCGTGCCCGAGCCGAACACGTCTCCTGGCACCAGGTCCACGCCGCGCGAGGCGTAGGAGACGACCTCGCCGAAGCTCCAGTCCATGGCGTCGGTACGGCCCGAGCCGATGGTCCTGCCGTTGACGGTGGCCTCGACCCGCAGGGCGAGCCTGCCGTCGCGGCGGTAGGGTTCGAGCTCGTCGGGGGTGACCAGGAACGGGCCGAGCGTGGTCGCGCCGTCCTTGCCCTTGGCCTGGCCGATCGCCAGCGGCGTCTCGCGCAGCTGCAGATCGCGTGCCGACCAGTCGTTGTAGATGGTGTAGCCGATGATGTGCTCCTCGGCCTGCTCGGGCGTGAGGTCTCGGCCGCCCGGCCCGATGACCGCGGCGATCTCCAGTTCGAAGTCGAACCAGGCGCTGCCGGGGGAGATCGTCACGTCGTCGTACGGGCCGGTGATGGTCGAGGGGCAGGCGAAGTAGAAGGCCGGGATCTGGTACCAGGCGTCGTTGAGGGTGCGCGGCTGACCGGCGGCCTGCTGGCAGTTGCGCATGTGGTCCAGGAAGCACAGGCAGTCGCGGACCGAGGGCGGGCGCGGGATCGGGGCGCGCAACCTGGCCTCGGCCAGCGGAACCGTCCGCGCCTGCGACGCCAACGCCGCTTCCCCTGCCGCGCGCAGCGCGTCCGCGCCCTGGCCGATGAGCTCGATCAGGCTGACGCCCGGCGCGACAGGGTGGATCCGATCCTCGCCGATCACCCCGGCGCGGTCTCCGGCGTCCGCCGCATAGGTCACCCAACGCATGAGAACCTCCTCAGTTCTATGTTGGCTGACACAGGCTATACCTGTCGACATTTGCTCTGCCATCCGGCATGCCAGGGTCGTCCGTCTGCCGGGCCCGCGCCCTGCCTCCGTCAGTAGGCGGTCAGGTCGCCGTACCTCCGCAGGGTGCCGGCCAGGTCGCCCGGCTCGCCGCGGAGCGTCGCGTCCAGGAAGGCGACGGTGGTCGCCACGGTGACGCGCGGGCCGCCGGCGCGGCCGAAAGAGCCGACGAGCGAGGGCAGGGGCGGCAGGTACAGCGGGGAGTCGGTGAAGGTGAGGTGCGCCGAGCCGGGGACGGTGAGCCGGTAGCTCGGCGCCGTGCTCAGCTGGAGCACCTGCGCGAGGCGGGAGAGGTACTCCGCCTCCTCGCCCGGCACGATCTCGTGGGTGAGCGCGAGCACGGGCTGGTCGAACGGGCGCGGAGCGGGGTCGCGGGGGAAACCGTCCAGGACGATGACGGCCGCGAAACGCGAGTCCTGGCGCGCGGCCTGCAGGGCGGCGGCACCGCCGAGAGAGTGGCCGGTCGCCGCGACCCGCCGGGTGTCCAGCCGTCCGGTCAGCGGGCCCGGGATCTCGCCGCGGTGCAGGCGGCCCAGCTGGGTGAGGACGAAGCTGAGGTCGCCGGCCCGGACCGCCGTCCACCCGGCGGCCCGCCTCGTGTCCTCCGCGTCGTCGCCGGTCGCCTTGACCCGGGTGCGGACCGTCCGGCCGTCGTCCAGGGTGACGACGGCCGAGTCGTAGGGGTGGTCGATGGCCGCGACGACGTACCCGCGGCTGGCCAGTTCCTCGGCCCAGGCGGTGTTCTGGGTGCGCACGCCGCCCAGCCCGGGGGAGAACAGCACGACGGGGAACCGTCCGCCCTTGTCGGCCACCGGGGCGTCGGGCGTCGAGCGCGCGTACGCGCGCACCGCCTCGTCCAGCATGAAGCCGGGCACACCGAGGTAGTCCGCCGTGCCGTTGGCGACGAGGCGCGCCTCCTGCTCGGTGCGGCCGAGGTATCGCGCGCGCCGGGCTCCTTCGGGATTGCCGCGCGCGGGATACCAGAGCTGCACCACGACGGTGCGCCGGTCGTCGGGCGCGGCCGTGCCGGGCTCGTCGCGGTCGGGATCGGTCCACTGGATGACGGTGGTGCCGACCCCGTACGCCCCCGACGGTTCGGGGAAGACGGGCAGGGGGAGCGCCCACGCCGCCCCCGCCCCGCCGACGATCAGGGCCAGGCAGGCCGCCGACCCCGGCAGCGCCATCCACCACCGGGCCCGCCACGCGGGCCGCTCGGCACGCCGTCTCAGCAGAGGGAGCGCGGCCAGCGCGAGCGCCATGGCCCCGCCGGCGAGGACGGGGAGGAGCTGCCAGCGGATCCCGAGCACCGCCAGGACCGCCGCGGACAGCGCGAGCGCCCCGCCGGCGACCGTCCTGACCGGCCGGCGCGCGCCCGGCGGGAGCCAGCGGGCCAGCGCCAGCATGACGGCGGCCACCAGGGCAAGGAGTTCCACGAGCGACAGCCCGAGTATCGTCACAGACATGTGATCATTCTTGGCGCGCCACCCCTGCCCGGCATCGGCTCGAGGGCCCAGACCCGTGTGCCACTCCGGTATGACCCCCGGGTGGCGGGTGCGATCGGGGTCGCACCCGAGCCCGGCCGCCGCCGGCGGTCAGGGACTGTGGGCGGGCACCGCCACCGGGGCGGCCAGCTCCCGGTAGCGGCCGGAGTGGAAGACCAGCGGGTCCCCTCCGGCCCGCTGGTAGCGCTCCACCTCGCCGACGAAGATGTGATGGTCGCCCCCGCTGAAGGTGTGCACCGTACGGCAGGCGAATCCGGCCAGCGTGCCGGCCAGCATCGGCAGCGGGTGGTCGAGCAGGTCCACTCCGGCGAACTTGTCCGGCGCGGGCGTGGCGAAGCGGCGGGACAGCTCGCCCTGCCCCGCGGCCAGGACGTTGACCGCGAAGCGCCCGGCCCGCAGGAACAGCGGCGCGCTGGGGGCGCGGTCCGACAGGCACCACAGCACCAGCGGCGGGTCGAGCGAGACCGACGTGAAGGAGTTGACCGTCACCCCCGCGCGCTCGCCGCCGGCCGCCGTGGTGACCACCGCCACCCCGGTGGCGAACTGCCCGAAGGCGTCACGTAGCGACCTCATGCCGCCACCCGGTCGAGATAGGCCTGGGCGAGGGCGCCGTCCATGAACCACTCGGCGTAGTCGGCCGGGTCGTCGAAGCCGTTGACGAAGCGGGAGGCGATCGCCGGGAACCGGCCGGCCGCGCCCAGCAGCGCCAGATGATGCGGTTCGGCCGGGGCGAGCAGGGCGTTGGTCCAGGCGGTGACATGCTGCGCCTGCGCCCAGAACCGGTCGAAGGTCTGCTGCATCCACGCGGCGTCGAACGGCCGGTCGCCGCGCTCCAGGATGGCCTGGAGGTAGACGGCCGCGCACTTGGCGGCGTTGTTGCTGCCCTGCCCGGTGATCGGGTCGTTGAGCACGACCACGTCGGCCACGCCCAGCACCGGCGCGCCCGAGGGCAGGAAGGCGACGGGGTGACGCACCGTGGGGGCGAAGCGGCCGGTCAGCACGGCGTTGGCGTCGGTGAGCTCGATCCCGTCGCAGCGTTCGGCCTCCCAGGGGAAGAAGTCCGACAGGATCCGGCGGGCCTGGTCCAGGTGCGCGCTGGGGCCGTCCAGGCCGCCCCAGCAGTCCATCGGGCCGCCGGGCGTGCCCTCGAACACCATGATCTCGCAGGGGCCGGTGTGGGTCAGCGCGGGGAAGACGAAGTACTCGCCGACGCCGGGCATGAGGTTGAAGCAGACGGCCGAGTGCTCGGGGCGCGGCCGCAGGCCGTTGACGTAGAGGAGCGCGAGGGCGCGCTGCGGGCTGCCGTACGGCGAGCGGGCCGCGTCCCGCCGGAAGAGCGAGGCGATCTGCCCCTTGCCGGCGGCGACCAGGACCAGATCGTGCTGCGCGGCGTAGCCCTCGAGGTCCTCGGCGCCGGCGTCGTGGATGACGACCTTGCCGCCGAGCCGTTCCACCTCGGCGAGCCAGGCCGGCATCTTCATCCGCTGGTCGACCGAGACCGCGGGGGTGTGCAGGCGGGCGGCCCAGTCGATCGCCTTGCCGCCCTCGGGGCCGGGCACCGACAGCTCGATGCCCTCGACGGGCGGGCAGGTGCCGGCCCACCAGTCCAGGCCGAGGGCGCGCTCGTGCGCCTGGGCGGTGCCGAACATGGCCTGGCCGGACATCACCCGGCCGTCCCGGAGGGACTCGGCGGTGCGGTTGGACACGACGGTGACGTCGTAGCCGTTCTGGAGGAGGCCGAGGGCCAGGTGCAGGCCGGCCTGTCCGGCGCCGACGACGAGAATGCTGCGCATGGTGGGTGTCCCCTCTGTCAGGTGGTGGTTGTCGATCGGCGCCTGATCCGACGGTATGGCAGGCCCCGCCGGCCGGGCCATCCGCTGAGCGCGGATCTCATCCACCTGGCGCGAAGCGCAGCGTCTCCGAAGGGCTCCGCCCGAACTTCCGGCGATACAGCGCGGCGAACCGCCCCTGGTGCAGGAAGCCCCAGCGGGCCGCCACCGTCGTGACCGTGACCCGCGCCGGGTCCCCGGCCGCGAGCTCGTCGTGCACCCGCGTCAGCCGTACCTGCCTGAGATGGGCCATCGGGGTGAGCCCGAGATGGGCGCGGAAACCCTCCTGGAGCGAGCGGCTGCTGACCGCGACCGCCCTGGCGACGTCGTCCGTGGTGAGCGGGAGATGAGCGTGTCCCTCGATGAACTCCACGGCCCTGCGCACCACCTTCGGCACCGCGGGCCGGCGGGGGGCGCTCAGCCGTTCCAGGTAGTTGGACGGCTGCATGGTCAGCAGCGAGGTGATCAGCGCGTTCTCCAGATGCGCGACGGCCAGCGGCTGGACGGCCAGCCCGTCGTCGTGCTCGGCCTCCCGGACGATCAGGTCGATCATGCCTCGCCAGGCGCGTGCCCAGCCCGCGGCCATGTCCACCCCGAGATCGAAGATGACCGGCTGGTCGAGCGGCTCGCCCAGCATCTGCTCCAGCGAACGCTCGATCGCGGTGCGCTCGAACTTGACCAGCAGCTGGGGGCAGCCCGCCGCCCAGCGCATGTCGAGGTGGCGCTCCGGCGAGGGCAGCGCGGCCGTGGCCGGGGTGGAGACGATCTCCTGGTCGCCGCCCCTGATCAGGCTGCGGCCGGCGAGGGGGAGCA
This sequence comes from Nonomuraea sp. NPDC003804, assembly GCF_040610675.1. NCBI lineage: Bacteria > Bacillati > Actinomycetota > Actinomycetes > Streptosporangiales > Streptosporangiaceae > Nonomuraea > Nonomuraea sp. NPDC003804. The sequence goes on along the minus strand of NZ_JBEXMT010000052.1, from coordinate 20,029 downwards.
TGGCCAGGAAGAAGGTGCCCAGGTCGCCCGGCTCGATGCGGACGTCGGCCCCGTAGTCGAGGTAGCTGACGCGGACCGAGCCGAACTGGACGGAGTTGAACCAGGCCGACAGCGGGGCGCTGTCTCCCGCCAGGTCCAGTCGGTGCGGGCAGAACACCTTGGCCACCTCGTCGCGGACCTCGTCGAGGTCGGTGCTGGCGAAGATCGGTCGGTTGCTGAGAAGCACAGCCGATGGTCCCCGGGCCGGGCGCCGGCGTTCCAGGTAAAACGACGCACACGGGCCGGGCCGTTCCGCGACTTTCAGGAGGCGTTCGCCCGGAAGGAGGACTGGTAGGACTGCGGCGTGGCCCGCGACCCCGATCAGTCCTGCCGGTGAGTGACCCGCGTAGTTCCGCACGGTGATGACAGGCGACTGTCCGCCCGTCCGTCACACGCCAAGGGCCGATTACAGTTGCCACACGTGATGATGAAAGAGGCGGCGGGAGGCTGATGCCGGATTTCGTCGTCGGCCGTGGCCACGCCTTCTACCAGGGCCCGTCGGTGGACAGTTCTCTGCACCGGCACGCCGCCTTTCAGATCGTCGTCGCCGCCGTGGGCGAGGCGGCCATGGTGGACGCCGACGGCGTCCGTCACCAGGCGCCCGCGCTCGTCGTGCCGCCCATGGTGCGGCATCGGATGCTCGCGACGGGCGACCTTCGGGTGTTCTTCGTCGAACCCCACTGCGCGATGGCCGACCGGCTGCGCCGGCGTTACGGTCCCGGGATCACCGGCGCACCCGAACTGCGCCATCTCGACGAGAGCGACGTTCGCCACGCCGGCGCCCGGCCGGCGGGCGAACTTGACCCCCGTCTGCTCGCGGCCATGACGGCGCTGGCGGACGGATCGGTCCCGCTGGCGGATGTGGCCGCGACAGTCGGCGTGTCTCGCCAACGTCTGCGCTCCTTGGCGAGCAGCCAGCTGGGCATGCCTCTGGCGCGTTGGCGTGCCTGGTATCGGCTGCGCGCAGCGGTCGAGGCGTTGCGGAACGGGGAGTCGCCGGCCGGCGCCGCGATGACGAGCGGCTTCGCCGACCAGGCGCACCTGACGCGCTGGATGCGCGAGATGATGGGGCTGACACCGAAGGTGGTGAACCCGCTGCTGCGCTCCTCAGGGGCGGAACGCGACGTACACCGAGATCGAACCCGTGAGTGTCGAGACGACCTCGGCCTCCCTCACGTCACGGAAGCCGGCCTGGGCGATCAGGTGCGGCAGGATGCCCTTGGCGTTGGGCCGGGTGTCCTCGAATCCGTCCGCGAGTTGCACCAGCCGGAATCCCAGCCGCATCAGCCCGGTGCGCTGTAGCCCGTAGTCGGCGATGACCAGCTTTCCGCCGGGCCGCACCACCGCGTACATCGACGCGAGGATGGCCCGCTTCATGGCGAGCGGACATTGGTGGAACACCAGGCTGGACACCACCGTGTCCGCGACGCTGGTCCCAAGGAGTTCCGGCAGCGCGTCGCCCATGCCGATCTTCCATTCGACCGCCGCGTCGGAGGCCTCGGCCTTGCGTCGTGCCACCGCGATCACGTCAGGGTCCGGGTCCACGGCGATGACCCGTGCGCGCGGCTCGATCCGGTTCAGCAACAGCTCCGTGGAACCGGTGCCGCATCCCACGTCGACGATGACCTCCTCCGGTCGCGGCGCGACGTACATGACCATCAGCGTGCGCCACAGCCGTTCGCGGGTCACCGCGACGATCGGATCGTAGAAGCGCGTGGGCGCCATGCGTCCCAGAGCGGGAGTGAAGGTGTTTCCGGTCATGCCCGTAGTCTCGGCGGCACGGCACGCCGCGGTCTTGAACGAAACGCTCAGGTCGGCCCGCACCGGCCTCGATCCTCACGGTGTCCGACCTCGCAGCGCGTGCCTCGGTCAGCCCGGCGACACTCCATCGCCGCTTCCAGGCACAGCTGGGCACCACACCGCTGCAGTGGCTCACAGGGGAGCGGCTTGCGTTGGCGTGCCGGCTGATCGAGCGGGGCGAGTCGCGCTTCGAGATGGTCGCACGGCACAGTGGGCTGGGCACCGCCGCCAATCTGCGTGCGCTGATGCGCCGCAGGACCGGGCTCACTCCCTTGGAGTACCGGCACCGGTTCGGCCCCGGGACAGGCCGCGGACCGGCCGCGCCCGCCTAGTGCTGTGGTGCCACCGTTTCCCGGCCGATCGCGCCCGCCCCCGCTCGACCGGGGCGGATGTTCTTGTTGTGGTGGAAGGCGTTGTCGGGGTCGTACGTGGCCTTGACCTCGGCGAGCCGCACGATGTGATCGCCGTAGGCCTCGTGGACGCGGCTGGTGTCGTCGTCGGAATCGAGGAAGTTGACGTAGACGCCGCCGGCGCGGTGCGGTCGAAGGGCCTCAAGGAACCTTCGGGCCCAGGCGGTCTCGGCCGCGGCGTGCTCGCCGGACTCGTCCGGGAGCCACACGGCGTCGATGATGATGTTGTGGGCCACGTCGCGACCGGCGTAGGCGGTGGCGTCGCCGGGCACTCGGGCGACGGCGCCGCCCAGGTGGAACATCGCCGTGTAGGTCCTGGGTGAGCCGGCGGCGTAGGCGTGATCGGCGATGGCGTCGACGGCTCGGTCGGACAGGCCCGCGAGGTTCGTGGACTTCCAGTAGTAGTGCCATCCGTGCGGGACGGTGTCGTCCAGGCCGCTCTGGTGGGCCACGTAGGGGGTGGGGGCGAGCAGGTCCAGGAGCGGCGTCCCGAACCGCCGCAGGGCCCGCACCGCACGTTCGCCGTCGTCGACACCGCCGGCGTAGCAGCAGGCGACGGCGATGGCCGGCCGATGGTGCAGGTGCTTGGGGATGATCGGCAGTGGAGGGACGGTGCCGAGCCTGACCACGCTGCCGAGCTCGTCGGGCGCCGCGGCGGCGAAGTCCCGGTAGAAGCGCAGCACGTCGGTGGTGTCCTCGGCCGCCCAGAAGACCGGTCCGGCCAGCACGGTCGGTCCGACGGGGTGCAGCGCGAACCTGAACGAGGTGACGACGCCGAAGTTGCCGCCGCCGCCTCGCAGCGCCCAGAACAGATCGGGGTGTTCGTCGGCGGACGCCTGGACGATGCCGCCTTCGGCGGTGACCACCTCGGCGGCCAGCAGGTTGTCGACGGTGAGCCCGTGCTTGCGCATGAGGAAGCCGATGCCACCGCCGAGGGCGAGCCCGGCGACGCCGGTGTGGCTCACGATGCCGCCGGTGGTGGCCAGACCGTGGGTCTGCGTCTCGTGGTCGACGTCGCCCCACAGCGCGCCGCCCTGGACCCGGGCCGTACGGCCGGCGGGGTCGACCCGCACGGCTCGCATCGGCGAGAGGTCGATGACGATGCCGTCGTCGCACACGGCGGTGCCGGCGACGTTGTGGCCCCCGCCGCGCACGGCGATCTCCAGGTCGTGCTCGCGGGCGAAGCGCACGGCCGCGGCCACGTCGGCGGTCCCGCCGCATCGGGCGATCAGCCGGGGGCGCCGGTCGACGGCACCGTTCCACACGGCTCGGGCGCTGTCGTAGCCGGCGTGCTCAGCGGTGATCAGCCGGCCTCGGAATCCGTCGATCTCCATCGCGGTCGCCTCCTGCTCGCGTGCCGATGGGTTCGGTGTCGTCAGCGGTCCTCCGCTCTCGACGGTCCCATCGCAGCACCGTGGGCCGCGGCCGTGAAGTCAACAATCTGGACTTCACACTCGAAATCGGGCGTTCGACACTGGTGTCATGCGGACGTACGGCCAGTACTGCCCCATCGCCCGTGGCGCCGAGATCTTCGCCGAGCGCTGGACGCCACTGATCATCCGCAACCTGCACCTGGGCTGCGGAAACTTCAGCGAGATCCTGGAGGGCGCGCCCGGGCTGTCCCGCACCCTGCTCTCGCAGCGGCTCAAGCAGCTCGAACGGCTCGGCATCGTCGAGTCGGCGCCCAAGCCCGACGGGCGCGGGCGCCACTACGAGCTCACCCAAGCGGGTCACGACCTCTTCAAGGTCTGCGCGTCGCTCGGCGAATGGGGTGCCGCCTGGCTTGAGATCGCCCCCGAGCACCTCGACCCCTTCGTGGCTCTGTGGTCGATGTGCAACGCGCTCCGCCGCGACCTGCTCCCGCATCGACGCGTCGTCATCCGCTTCGACTTCACCGGCCGCCGGCGCCGCGAGCGGTTCTGGCTGCTGATCGAGCACGGAGACACCGAGATCTGCAAGGAGTACCCCGGCCTCGACGAGGACCTCTACGTCACGGCGGAAGCCGAAGCCTTCGTCAAATGGCATGCCGGCCAGCTCACCTGGGCCGAAGCCACCGGCGACCGCCGCATCCAGCTCCACGGCCCCGGGTGGCTCGTACGGGCCTTCCCCACCTGGAACGCCCGCAGCATGTTCGCTCACATCAAGCCGCTCTCCCGGACCTCGGCGAGCTCGCCGGGCTGACATTCACGCGCTGCGTCCATGACCGCGGGGAGTCCGCAGCACCCCTCAGGGGCGGGCGGGTCTGGCGATGACGGCGCGGCCCATCGCGGGGTCGTCGCAGAAAGCACCGTCGATGCCCAGAGAGACCAGCCGCCCGAGGAAGCCCATCACGTCACCCGTGGCGCGCGCGAACACGGGGCTGGCGGGGTTGCCGAGGCGGTGCTCCAGCGGGAGCTGGGAGTTCTCGTTGCGGATGGTCCAGACGTGGACGTCGAGCCGCCGCCGGTGGGCGTCCTCGATCAGGGTGGTGGGCGCCTGGAGCTTGCCGTCCGGCCCCACGGGGAGGATGCGGCGGGTGTCGACACCGATGCCGTTGGCGTAGGAGGCGACCTCGCGCAGCCCCTCCGGCTTCACCATGTCGTCATAGGTGCGGGGATCGCCGGAGACGACCCAGTCGTACGGCTTGCCGCCGAAGGTGATGAGCTGGATCAGCGGCAGCCGCGTCTTGCCCCGCAACTCGCGCAGGTTGGCCGTCTCGAAGGACTGGATGAACGCCTTGCGCACGCCGTACCGTTCCAGCACCTCCAGCAGCGGCTCCTCCAGCGACAGCCCGACGGAGTCGAAGTAGGAGGGGTGCTTGGTCTCGGGGTAGACGCCGACCCCGTGCCGCTGGGCGAGCTGGACGACCTCCTCGAAGGTCGGGATCTCCGCGAGCCCGTCGAAGGCGGCGTTGTCGGGGCGGATGTCCGGGATGCGCTCCTTGGCGCGCAGCGTCTTCAGCTCGGCCAACGTGAAGTCCTCGGTGAACCACCCGGTGACCGGGCGGCCGTCGATGGTCTTGGTGGTGCGCCGGTCGGCGAACTCGGGCCGGACGGCCACGTCCGTGGTGCCGGAGATCTCGTTCTCGTGCCTGGCGACCAGCACGTGGTCCTTGGTGGCGACCAGGTCGGGCTCGATGTAGTCGGCGCCCATCGCGATGGCGGCCTCGTAGGAGAGCAGCGTGTGCTCGGGCCGGTGGGCACTGGCGCCCCGGTGCCCGATGACGACGGGGTCCTTGTGCCCATGGGCCGCGGCGGGCTGGGGTTGGATCAGCACGACGGCGACCGTAACACCGGCGAGCAACCTGCGCAGAATCATGCGCGCAGGCTAGACCGGCTCGGTGACGCGCGAAGGCACGGCAGGTGGCGCCCGGCTCAACGGCAGGCAGCATGATCCCCCCAACAGCGAAGCAGCGGCCTTCAGGGGGGAACAACGCGCCGAAGTCCGTACTCCTGGAACGCGCCCTTCAGGCTCGCGCTATGAAGCCGTGCGGGCACGCCATTCGCCGGCCAGCAGCGACCAGACCTCGACGTCGAGCCGGCCGTTCTCGCCCCGGACGGACTGACGCAAGATGCCGTCGCGGCTCATGCCCAGCCGCTTGGCGACGTTGATGCTGCGCGTGTTGCCCGCGATGACGCGCCACTCGACGCGCTGGATGCCGCGTTCCTCGACCGCCCAGCCGACGATCCGCTCGACGGCGCGGGTGATCAGCCCGCGCCCCTGCACGCCGGGCTCCAGCCAGCAGCCCGCCTCGCAGCCGCCCTGCTCGGTGTCGAACGACACGAACAGCACGCCGCCGACCAGCCTGCCCTCCAGCCAGATCCCCCAGATGCCGCCGGCGTCCCTGGCCCGCTTGTCGGCATAGCGCTGCAACACCGCACGCGCCTCGGCGAGGTCGGCCGCCACGAACGACGGCGAGACCCACGGCGCGATGTGCTCGCGTGCCCGGTCAAGGTTGGCCAGGAACTCCTCAGCCAGCCAGGGGTCGAGCGGCCGCAGTTCGGCGTCGGCGGTGAGGGGGAGAGAGAACATCCGGCCTCCATACATAACAAATGTTTGGTATGTACGCTACAGGACATGAGCCCCGCCCGCGCCGATCACGACGCCCGACGCCGTGACGTCTCCGAGGCCGTCTGGCGCGTCCTGGCGGAACACGGCTTCGCCGGGCTCACCCTGCGTGCGGTCGCCGCGGCGATGGGGGCCTCCACCGGGCTGGTCACCCACTACTTCGCGGGCAAACGGGAGCTCGTCGCGCACGCCCTGGACATCCTGGAGGCCCGCTCGCAGCAGCGACCACGCCTGAAGGCGCCCGCTCCCGGACTGGCGACGCTGCGCACCCACCTGCTCAACATCCTGCCGCTGACCCCTGAGGGCGTGGCGATGAACCGCATCTGGGTCGGTTCCTGGGACGTGGCCCTGTCCGACCTGAAGCTCTTCGCCGCGCAGACGGCCAGGTACCAGCGCATCCGCGCCGACCTGCGCGCCGCCGTCGAGGACGCGCGACGCCTGGGCGAGCTGCCGGAAAGCGCTGACGCGCAGAGCCTGGCCGTGACCGCGCTGTCCTTCACGCACGGCCTGGTGGTGCAGGCGCTCTTCGACCCCGACGGCTTCCCGCCCGATCAGCAGACCCGGTTGGTCGACGGCTTCCTGGCCTCGCTCACCTGCTGACGCCCTCGAAGCGGTAGCCGTTCGACGCCGGGCGCGACCTCACCGACCGGGCCGCGGCCGCGGAGATGCCGTACGGCAAATGCGGTGGCAACCGGCGATTCCGTTGCGCCATGGTGGTCCGATGGATCGTCAGCTCATCAGCGCCATCGCCCACGCCGATCATCCGATCGCCGCCCCCATCACCGAGGCCAACCAGGAACGGCTGCTGCGCCGCGCCGCACTCCCCGCCCAGGCCAGGATCCTCGACCTCGGCTGCGGCGAGGCGACCTGGACGCTTCGAGCCCTCGAGCTCTACCCGGACGCCACCGCCGACGGCGTGGACATCAGCCCCCACGCCCTCACCGCCGCCGCCAAGGCCGCCGCCGCGCGCGGCCTGTCCGAACGCCTGCGCCTGCACGAGACGCCCGCCGACGGCTTCCGCGCCGCCGAGCCGTACGACCTGGTGCTCTGCGTCGGCGCCGCGCACGCCTTCGGCGGCCTCACCTCGACCGCGACCGCCGTACACGCCCACCTCAAACCCGGCGGACTGGCCCTGCTCGGCGACGGCTTTTGGGAGCGCCCGCCCACCCCGCAGGCCCTCGCCAAGCTCGGCGCCAACCCTGACGACTACAGCGACCTGCCGGGCACGGTCGCGGCCACCGAGAGCGCGGGCCTGCGCACGATCTACGCCCACACCAGCCAGCCGGCCGAATGGGACGACTACGAATGGTCCTGGACCGGCACCCTGACCCGCTGGGCCCTCGACCACCCCGGCCCCGACGCCGACCGCGCGCTCGCGGCCGCACTCGAACACCGCGACATGTGGCTGAACGGCTACCGCGGCATTCTCGGCTTCGTCACCCTCCTCCTCAAGCGCACCGCCTGAGCCGCTCCACGCCCCGGCGGCCTCGCGCAGGACCGAGAGGTCCGCGCGGAGGCGCCGGCCCACCCCGCGCCGGCCCGCGGCTCGTGCGGTCCCGCGGGGTCTTCGCAGCGTGAACGAGCTGGGCAGGTCCCAGGATCGAGGTCCCTGGGCCTTCTTACTCGGGCGGGACGTGTCGCGGTGCTGCGCGGACGTGCGCGCGTTCGCCTTGTTTCCCGATGAGGCTCAGGTACTCGACGGGACCGGCGCTGGTGGCCCCGAACCAGTGCGGGGTGCGCGTGTCGAACTCCGCGGCCTCCCCGGGTCTGAGGATGAGGTCGTGTTCCCCGAGGACGAGGCGGAGCGTTCCGTTGAGGACATAGATCCAGTCGTAACCCTCGTGGGCGCGCAGGTCGGGCTCGGTGTCGTCGCTTCCGGCCGGGAGGACGAACTTGTAGGCCTGGATTCCTCCGGGCCGACGGGTCAGTGGCAGGACGACCGAGCCGTCGCCGCAGGGGATGGGACGCAGGTTGATGCGGGGGTCGCCGGTCGGCGGCGCGTCGACGAGCTCGTCGAGTGTGACCCCGTGGACACGCGCGAGCGGGAGCAACTGCTCGAGCGTGGGACGTCGCAGGCCCGCCTCGAGCCGGGACAAGGTGCTGGTGGAGATGCCGGTCTCCGCCGCGAGGTCGGCGAGCGTGACGTCGCGTTGCAGCCGAAGGCGCTTCAACCTCGCTCCGACAGCGTCAAGAGTGCGGTCAACCGAGGTGGGCCTCGAAGTGGCACGTCCGGCTTTCGGCTGCTCAAGGCCGCGCACGAGCCGATGCAGGTCGTCGGTCATGTCGGCAACGGTACGTGCTCGCGGGCCGTCGGGTCGGCGGGCGCCGGCTCGGTCGTCTCACGAGCTTGGAATCACCTCCCGCAACCTGCGCAGGGCCTGGTGCGAGGGCGAACCGGGTTCTGTGGTGTAGAGGACGAGCCGCAGGTCGTCGCGCTCGGGGACGGGCAGCACCTGGCAGATCGCGTCGATCGAGCCGACGGCCGGATGGGTGATGCGCTTGCGTTGCTCCCTGCGCACCTTCACCTCGTGCTCGGCCCACAACGCGGCGAACTCGGGGCTGAGCGCCAGCATCTCGGCCACCAGCGCCTGGATCTCCCGGTCGTCGGGGTAGCGGCCGGCCGCCCAGCGCAGGTCGGCGACCGAGGCGCGGGCGAAGCGGCCCTTCTCCTCGTCGCTCAGGTGCTCGGCCAGGTCGGGGGAGCGGAAGACCCAGCGGATGACGTTCAACTGGTCGCGCGGCTGCGCGTCGAGGTCGCCCATCAGCGCGCTGGCGAGCGGGTTCCAGGCGAGGATGTCGTACTTGGCGTCCAACACGTAGGCAGGCACCTCCTCCAGGAATATCACTGGTGCCAACAAGGGAATCGGCTTCGAGATCGCGCGGCTGCTCGCCGAGCGCGGCATCACCGCCGTCATCGGGGCGCGCGACGAGGAACGCGGGCGGGCCGCCGCCGAGCGGCTCGGCCAGCCGTACGTGCGGCTCGACGTCACCGACCCGGCCTCCGCGCAGGCGGCGGCGAAATGGCTGGAGGAGGAGTACGGCGCGCTCGACATCCTGGTGAACAACGCCGGGATCACGGTGTGGCAGGACGACCCGCGCCCCAGCGTCACCGGGGCCGAGACGTTCAGGCAGGTCTACGAGACCAACGTGTTCGGCGTGGTCACCGTCACCAACGCGATGATGCCACTGCTGCGCGAGGCGCCCGCGGCGCGGATCGTGAACATGTCGAGCGAACTGGGCTCGCTGGCCCTGGCGATCGATCCCGACAGCCCCTTCTGGCCGCACAACTACGCGGCCTACAACTCCTCCAAGTCGGCGCTCAACATGATCACCGTCGCCTACGCCAAGGAGCTCTGGGACACCCCGATCAAGGTGAACGCCGCCAACCCCGGCTACTGCGCGACCGACCTCAACGCGCACACCGGTTTCCGTACGGCCGAGCAAGGCGCCGCGATCGCGGTACGGCTGGCCACGCTCGACGCCGACGGCCCGAGCGGCGCCTACCTCCAGGACGACGGCACCGTGCCCTGGTAGGTCCCTTCCGGCGGACGGGGCGGACGGAGGGTACGCCGGCTTCCAGGGACGCGGCCACCACGACGACCTGTTCTCCGAGGAGTTCGGCCGGATGGGGCAGTCCGGCATCCACCGCCATCCGTCAAGCAGGTTGCCGCCCCGTGCGGCCGGAACCGTCGGCGGCACGGGGCAGCAGCATGAACCTACGGCCGGCCGACGCCGAGATAGGTGAAACCGACAGCCCGCATCTCGGCCGGGTCCAGCAGGTTGCGGCCGTCGAAGAGCACGGGCCTGCGCATCACCGAAGCGGCCCGCGTCCAGTCGACCTCCGTCAGCTGCGGCCACTCCGTCACCACGATCGCCGCGTCCGCCCCCTCGACTGCCGACTCCGGGCTCGCGTGGCGGCTCGTCGACGTCCACGGCTCCCGTTCGGCCGGCCGAGCCATCGGATCCCAGCAGCGCACCTCGGCACCCTCGGCCAGCAGCCGGGCCGCCAACACGGTGCTGGGCGCCTCCCGCATGTCGTCGGTTCCCGGTTTGAACGTCAGCCCGAGCAGCGCCACCCGCGCGCCCGCCAGGCTGCCGAGGACGTCCTTGAGCTTCTGGATCGCCCTGCGCTTCTGCAGGTTGTTGACCTCGATCACGGCCGTGAGCAGCTGCAGGTGGTAGCCGGTGTTGCTGGCCAACTGCCGCAACGCCTCGGAGTCCTTGGGGAAGCAGGAACCGCCCCAGCCGATGCCGGGACGCAGGAAGTGGCGGCCAAGGCGGTGGTCCAGGCCGACAGCGTGAGCCACTTCCTCGACGTCGGCGCCGGTCTTCTCGCACAAGGTGGCGATCTCGTTGATGAAACTGATCTTCGTGGCGAGCAGGGCGTTGGAGGCGAGCTTGACCATCTCGGCGGACCGCACATCCATCACCACGACCGGCCCGTCCACGCCCTGGTGCAGCTGCGAGATCAGGTGTGCGGTCGCCTCGTCGGTGGCTCCCACGACGACGCGGTCCGGGTGCAGGAAGTCGTGGACGGCCGTGCCTTCAGCGGTGAACTCCGGATTCGCGGCATACCCGACGTGCCCGAGACCGGCCGCATCCAGCGCGGCCCGTACAAGCGTGCCCGTGCCCACCGGCACCGTGGACTTCACCACCACGGCCCGGAGGTGTGATGCGCCCTCCAGCGACTTCACCACCGCCCAGACCCGCGACAGGTCCGCGTCACCGGACGCCGACGGCGGCGTGTCCACGCACACGTACACGATCTCGGCCCCGTCCAAGGCCTCCTGCAGATCCACGGTGAAGGTCAGCCGCTCCTTGTTCCGGGCGATCATGTCACCCAGTCCCGGCTCGTAGATCGGCACATCGCCGGACCGCAGCAGCCTGATCTTCTCGGGGTCGATGTCCCGTACCACCACCCGGTGGCCGAGCTCGGCCAGACACGCACCGGTCACCAGACCGATGTAGCCGGCGCCGAACACCGCAACCCGCCGTTCGGGCTTGTCATGCATGGCAGACCATCCACTTCTTCCGCGGTCGAACGTCACAGCAGGGCCGCTGCCCCGGGTTGCCCACGTCTGCGAAGGACGCTCCACCATACGCGCCACCAGCAACCCCCGGTGTCACTCGGCTGTCCGGCTTGGCAGGCGAGACGACCAGATGCCGCGGCGACGCCGCATGGCGGCACCGGACCACGACCGACGGCACCCGGCCGGGCCGAAGCCGCCGCCCACGACGTCCCTTTTGCCATTCGGCAACAGCATTTGCAGATCCGCCTGGTCCGTCCGCACCATGAGGAACGCGCCCGCCGAGGGGGTGCACGACCTGTCGGCGCCGATGGGGCAGCAGGCGGAGAGATAGATCACCGCGAACGAGGAGGACGACCTTTGACGCCCCGATTCGACAAGGATTTCTGGGAGCAGCGCTGGCAGCAGGGGCGAGCCGGGGGTCCCGCGTCCATGGGCGGCTACCCGCCGAACCCGTACCTCGCTCGTGAGACCAGCGGCCTGACACCGGGCACGGCGCTGGATGCGGGATGCGGCGGCGGTGCCGAGGCGATCTGGCTCGCCTCCCATGGCTGGCAGGTCACCGCAGCCGACATCTCGTCCGAGGCCCTTGCCAGCGCCGCCGAGCGCGCGGCGACGAGCCGGGCACCCGAGCGCCTGCAGTGGGTTGAGGCGGATCTGCGCGTCTGGAGCCCTGGCGTGCAGTTCGACCTGGTCATGACCCACTACGCTCACCCGGCGATGCCGCAACTGGAGTTCTACGACCGCATCGCCGGATGGGTGGCTCCGGGCGGCACGCTGCTCATCGTCGGGCACCTGCACACCGCGGGCTCCACCGGCCACGGACACCACCCTCCCGCCGAAGCGTCGGTCACCTCCGCGGCCATCACCGCGCGCTTGGACGGCATGCAGTGGGAGATCGTCACCGCCGAAGAGCACCTCCGCACGCTCGCGGGCCACGGGGGCAGGACGGTCCCCCTCCACGATGTCGTCGTGCGCGCCACCCGACACCGGTGACCTGCGTGAACGCCGGCGCGTACTGCCTGACCCCGGTGAGACGGAACGCCGGGGGCCGGCCCCGGCTTTCGGTGGTGTTGTCCGGCTGCAGGGCGGGACCGGTCCGTCGCGTGCGCGCCCAGATGACGGCGCTGATCGCAACGACCAGGACGCGGGTAATGCGCTGGTCGTCAGGCTCTGGCGGGCGTCCGGGCTCCGGCGTCGAGCACGGCTTTGAGGGACGCCTCGAGGATGTCCACGCCGGCGTGCAGCTCGTCCTCCCTGATCGTGAGAGGCGGGGCGATGCGGAAGATGCCGCCCATCTCAGGTAGCTGGACGATGTTCAGGTGCAGGCCGCGTTCGAGACAGGCCGAGGTGATCGCGCTGCCCAGCGCGTCGGCGGGCGCCTTGCTCTTCTTGTCCTTGACGAGCTCGACACCTTGGAGCAGGCCACGGCCGCGGACGTCGCCGACGACTTCGTAGGTGTCGCGAAGTGCCAGCAGCCGTTCGGTGAGCTGATCGCCCAGCGTCGCCGCACGTTCGGTGAGGTTCTCGCGGTCGATGACGTCGAGGACCGTCAGTGCGACGGCGGCCGCCAAGGGGTCGGAGACGTGGGTGGTGTAGAAGAGGAAACCCCGGTCGTGGCAGACCTGCTCGATCTCGGCGGTCGTGACGACGGCCGCCACGGGCAGTCCGGCTCCCAAGGTCTTCGACAACGTGAGGATGTCGGGTGCGACCCCGTCGCGCTCGAACGCGTACATCGCTCCGGTACGGCCGAGGCCGGTCTGCGCCTCGTCCAGGATGAGCAGCATCCCGCGTTCGTCACACATCTCTTTGAGGCGACGCAGATACCCGGGCGGCAGGTCGATGATCCCGCCTGAGGACAGGATGGGCTCGATGAGGCAGGCGGCGAGGCTCCCGGCCGATTGCCGGTCGACCAGGGCGAAGCCGTAGGCGAGCTCAGCCTCCCAGTCGTGTGACCCGTCGGAGGTTCGGAACGGCGAACGATAGGCGTTCGGCGAGGGCAGCGCGAGGTTTCCCGGTGTCGGCGGGCCGTAGCCACGCCGCCCGGCGGAGAAGGTCGCGGCGGCGGCCCCTTGGGTCATGCCGTGCCACGAGCGGTCGAAGGAGACGATCTCGAAGCGGCCGGTGGAGAGCTTGGCCATCTTGATCGCGGCCTCGTTCGCCTCGGCTCCTGTGGTGAGCAGCAACATCTTGCTGAGCGTCGGGGGCAGGGTCGCGGTGAGCCGGTGGGCGAGCTCCAGCACGGGAGTGCTGAGCATGCCGCTGAAGAGGTGGTCCAGCGACGCGACCGCGGAGGAAACCGTTGCCACGATGGCCGGGTGCGCATGGCCGAGGATGGAACTCATCTGTCCCGAGGTGAAGTCGAGGATCGGCGTGCCCTGGCGATCGTAGACATACGCACCGGAGGCACGTTCGATGACCCGCGGGGTGAAGCCGGCTCCGTAGCGGACCAGGAGGCGGTCCGCCTCGTCCCAAAAGGTGGTGTCCATCGCCAACCCTCTCTCACCGCGTCCGAGACGACGTCGAATCTTCTGCTCGATGCCATCTTCAATCGATGACAAAACTCGTCACAAGCAAACAAATGCGACTTATCATTCGGCATTGCCTTACTGTCGATACCATGCTCAACCCGCAACGCCTCGCGATCCTGCGCGCTGTCCTGGCAGCTGGGTCGATCAACAAAGCGGCGCGGAACCTCAGCTACTCTCCCGCGACGATCAGCCAGCACATGACCACCCTGGCGAAGGAGACCGGACTGGTCCTTTTCGAGAAGCAGGGACGCGGTATCAGCCCCACCGATGCCGCACGGCACCTGGCAGACCAAGCTCAGTCGCTCCTCGCCGACTTCGGACGGCTTGAACGAGTCGTGGCAGACCTTCGCAGCGGTCAGGCGCAGCAACTGGCGATCGCCTGCTTCGCTTCCGCGGCCGAGCGGTGGATCCCGGAGGTCGTGCGGACCGTTCGCCGGCACCAACCCAACCTCGCCGTCGAGATCAGCCTCAACGAACCGGTCGACGGGCGTGGCCGCCGACGACCGGACCTCGACATCCGGACGGAGCCCGCCAACGGCGCCGAAGTACACCTTGACGGCTACCAGCGTCATGAACTCACCGTCGAGGAGCTCGTCGCCGTGCTCCCCGGTGCCCACCCTCTCGCCGATGCCCACGAACTCGCCTTCCGGGACCTCGAAGGCGAGCCCTGGATAGACCACGACATCTACGACAGCCCGATCGGACAGATCATCGTGACCGCTTGCAGGGCCGCCGGATTCACGCCGCGCTATGCCGCCCGCCTGGACGATCACCGGGCGGCGCTGCGACTGGTGGAGGCGGGCATCGGCGTCACCGTCCTGCCGCGCCTGGCCGTCGCGGAACTCCCCGACGGAGTCGTCGCCAAGCCCCTGGTCCGCCCCACCCTCTCGCGGCGCATCGTCGTCCACGCCCGCCAGGACCGACGCCGCGGCGACCTCATCGCCCGGGCGGTGGCACAGCTTCGCGACAGCGCCCGCGGGACCCGAGACAACTGACCCTGGACGCCGGTCACGTCCATGACGCCACCGGCCGCAGTCACGCTGCGCCGGTCGCCGCGATGAGCGTCCTGCCGCGGTCCGAGCCGACCCTCCCAGGAGGCTTGTCCGCCGTTCCGGTCCGGTACTACCGTGCCGCAGTGGATCTCTTCTCACGTTCCTGGACGGCATTGCGCGCGGCGGTCGCCGACACCTCGGACGAGGACTTCGAACGGCCGTCCGGCTGTACCGGCTGGCTCGTGCGGGACCTGGTGTGCCACCTGGTCATCGACGCCCAGGACGTCCTGATCACCCTGGTCACGCCCGCAGGAACCGAACCGACCGTGGACGCGGTCACCTACTGGAACCTCGTCGAACCCCCGACCGGCGAGGACCCGCTCGACGCGCTGATCCCCCGGCTGGCCGCCGCATACGGCGAACCGCGGCTGCTCAGGTTCCACCTCGACGACGTCGGATCCGCCGCGGGCCGCGCCGCCGTACTGGCCGATCCCGCCGTCCGCGTCAGCACCCGCGACGAGGTGCTGACCATCGGCGACTACCTGTCCGCGTACGTGCTCGAATGGACCCTGCACCACCTCGACCTGATCGCGCACCTGCCGTCGGCCGCCGAGCCGCCCGCCGAGACCCTCGCGGCGGCACGCGCGTCCCTGGAGAAGATCGCCGGGACCCCGTTTCCCGCCTCGTTCTCCGACAAGGAGGCGCTGCTGATCGGCGCCGGACGTCGCGCCCCGACCGCCGCGGAGAAGGCCGCGCTGGGCGATCTCGCCGCGAAGCTCCCGCTCATCCTCGGCTGAGTCGCGAGGGGAGGGCACTGCCTCACCGGTCATCGGATCACACCGGCGGCGTTCGGCGGGCGCGGCGGTAGGCGTACGACAACAGCCGAGCCGCGTCAGTCCAGGCAGAACTCGTTGCCCTCGGGGTCGGTCATCACGATGAAGCCGGCGCTCATCGGGGGAGCGGGCTCGTGCCGACGTACCCGCTTCGCTCCCAGCGCGACGAGCCGGTCGCACTCGACCTCCAGTGCCGCCATCCGCTCCTCTCCCAGCAGACCGGGAGCCGCGCGGACGTCGAGGTGGACACGGTTCTTGGCGACCTTGTCCTCCGGCACCTGCTGGAAGAACAGCCGCGGGCCGTGCCCGTCCGGGTCCTCGATGGCCGATCTCGTGTTGCGCTGCTCCTCCGGCACGCCGATCCGCGCGAGGAAGTCGTCCCATGCGGCCAGCGGGTCGGCGTCCTCGGGCAGGTCGACCCCGGGCGGGCCGGGATGGACGTAGCCCAGCACGTCACGCCAGAAGGACGACAGCGCCCGCGGGTCGTGGGCGTCGAAGGTGACCTGGATGTGACGGCTCATCGGGTTGCTCCGTTCGTAGCGGGATTCGTGTGCAGGTAGAGGTCGCGCAGCAGGCAGACCTCGGACAGATGGTGGATCAGCTCGCGGTGGATGTGCAGCACCAGAGCGGCCATGGGCAGCTCGGGGAAGGGCTCCTTCGCGCCGACCGGGACCCGCAGCCCGGCCTCGCCGAGGCCGCGCACCCCGGCCAGCCAGAGGTCGAGCTGGCTCTCGAGCTGGTCGAGCGCGGTGGCCGCGCTGCCGGCGTACTCCCAGGTCTCGTATGACGCCGCCGGCGCGCCGAAGTGCGCCGCGTTGCGCGCGGCGAGTACGCCGACGATGACGTGACCGAGTCGCCAGGCGATCGTGGTGAAGGCCGCGGGGACCGGCTCGGGGAAGGCGTAGTCGATCGTGAAGTGCCCGGCACCGGCCTGCACGGGCGCCGTCGAGCTGCCGCGCGGCCGGACGCTCCAGGCCTCCGGCACCGGCGACCAGAAGTACTCGTCGTCGGTGAGGCCGTCGAGCCGGGCTCGGAGATGATGGTTCCAGTGGAACTCCCATTGCTCGCGCAGCGTCCGGTTCCAGTCGTGTTCGTCTGCGTCCATGGAGCCACACTGGCATCCCTGGCGGACAGTATCGGTCCGCTATCTGGCAGGGTGGCCGACATGGACGTGGCGAGCGGTGCCGAGCGGGGTACGACGGAGCGGGTGTTCGCCCTGCTCGGGCTGTTGCAGCAGCGGCAGGTCTGGACCGGCCCCGAGCTCGCCGACCGGCTCGGGGTCACGCCGCGCACGGTACGGCGCGATGTCGAGCGGCTGCGCACGCTCGGCTACCGGGTGCATGCCAGCCAGGGTGTCGGCGGCGGTTACCAGCTCGGCCCTGGGCAGGACCTGCCGCCGCTGCTTCTCGACGACGAGGAGGCGATCGCCACCGCGGTATCGCTGCTCGCCGGCGCGGGTGGCGCGGTCGCCGGCGCCGGCGACGCCGCGCTCCGGGCGCTGACCAAGCTCGACCGGATGCTGCCCACCCGGCTGCGGCACGAGGTGCGCGCGCTCTCCGGCTCGGTGGAGTCGTTCGGCGGGGGCCGCACGCCGGTCGACCCCGAGGTGCTCATGACGCTGGCCAGAGCCTGCCGCGACGAGGTCGAGGCCGGCTTCGACTACCCGTCCGGGAGCCGGGTACGCCGGCGGCGGGTCGAGCCGTACCGTCTGGTCGCCTCCGACCGGCGCTGGTACCTGCTGGCCTACGACCTCGATCGCGACGACTGGCGCAGCTTCCGCGTCGACCGGATGACCGAGGTGTCGGCGCGGACCTGGCGCTTCCGCCCGCGCGCGGCGCCCGACGCGGCGACGTACGTGCAGGAGAGCGTGGCCAGCCGGGTCTACCCGCACCAGGCGCGCTTCCTCGTGCACGCGCCGGCCGACACGGTGCGCGCGCAGATCCCGGCGTCGGCGGCCGTCGTCCGACGGAGAGGGAACGAGCGCTGCGAGGTGCTCAGCGGCGCCGGCAGCCTCGACTTCGTGCTCGTGCACGTGCTCCTGCTGGGGCACGACTTCGAGGTCCTCGACCCTCCGGAGCTCGCGAGGCGCTGCCGCGCGCTGGCGGGAAGGCTGCTGTCGGCCGGTGCGACGATCTCCCCTGCGCCGGACACGGAGGAGTCATGAGCCGCGACCACGCCGGCGCCCCCGCGCGGCCAGGTGCTCGGCCCGCAGGACCACGTCGGCCTCGCCGAGGCGCTACGAGCGAGTCGCCTCGTACTCGGGCAGCCCGGCCGGCGTGGTCCTGGTTTCCGGGCGCATGGCAAGGACCAGGACGGCCAGCCCGGCGAAGATGACCGCGGCGACGACGCCGGTGACGTGCACGCCGGCGGTGAACGCCTCCCGGGCGGTGTGCAGCAGTTCCGCGCCCTGGCCGGCGGGAAGGTGCCGGCTGGCGGCGACCGCGCCGGCCAGCGAGTCGGACGTGCCGTCCATCCGGCTGCGGTAGACCACCGCGGCCACCACACCGAGCAGCGCGAAGCCGAGCGAACCGCCGAAGTAGTTGCCGGTCTCCGACATCGACGCCGCCGAGCCGGCCCGCTCCGGCGGTACGGACCCGACGACCAGCCCGGTGCCCAGCGCGAACAGCGGGCCGGTGCCCAGCGCCAGTACGGCGATGCCGATCATCACCAGCGGCAGGGCGCTCGCCCCGTCGACGCCGACCAGCAGCAGGCTGCCCAGCGCCGATCCCACCAGCCCCCCGGCGATGGCGGTCGTGTGCTTCATCCGCCGGGCCAGCGCCGGCGCGGCCATGGTGCCGACCGCCACACCCAGGCCCATGGGCGCGAACAGCACCGCCGACGCGAACGGCGAGAAGCCCAGCACGCTCTGCAGGTACTGGGTGACCAGCAGGCCCGTGCCGGCCATGGCGATGCCGGCGAAGACCAGCGCGACGAGTACGGCGGTGAACGGGCGGTTGGCCAACAGCCGCAGGTCCAGCAGCGGCGTCTCCAGCCGCAGTTGTCGGCGTACGAACAGGAATCCGATGGCCGCGCCGACGACGAGGGTCACCGCCGGCACGACCGGCACGCTCTCGACGGTCAGCTGCTTGATGCCGTAGACCATCAAAAGCACCGCCACGAGCGACAGGCCGACGCTCGTCAGGTCCGTCCTGCCGGCCTGGTCGCTGCGGAACTCCGGCAGCAGGACCGGCCCGGCGAGCAGCAGCAGCGCCATCGCCGGCACAGCGACCAGGAACACCGATCCCCACCAGAAGTGCTGGAGCAGGAATCCGGCCAGCACGGGTCCGAGCGCGCCGCCGGCGAACTGGCAGGTCGCCCAGATCGCGATGGCCTGCCCGCGCTGCCGTTCGTCGCGGAACATGTTGGTGATCAACGCGAGGGTGGACGGCGCCAGGGTCGCGCCGGCGACGCCCAGCAGCGCACGCGCGACGATCAGCATCAGCGGGGTGGGCGCGAAGGCGGCCACGACCGACAGCACCCCGAACGCCGCCGCGCCGATCAACAGCAGTCGCCGGCGGCCGATCCGGTCGCCGAGCGTGCCCATCGTGATGACCATGCCGGCCACCATGAATCCGTAGCTGTCACTGATCCACAGCTGCTCGACGTTGGTGGCGCCCAGGTCGGCGCTCAGCCGTGGGAGGGCGAGGAGCAACGCCGTCATGTCCATCGCGACGAGCAATGTCGGCAGCATGAGGACGACCAGTCCCAGCCATGCCCGGTTGATCCGCATATCCGAAACTCCCTGTTGTCTCGACGTTTCGCCGGTTGGTCGGAGCGGCCGAGAGCTTCTTGACATCGGCACGGACGGAAATCTCTTGCGTCCGCCACGGTGGGACAGACATGCTGACGGCCGGGCGCCGCCAGGGCGAAAAAATCATGCGGATTTTCTGGCCGGGGATGTCAAGACGACGGCGGCCGCTCCGACCAACCGGTGCAAGGGCCCAGCCGGGGCCCGCGAATCACGCGGAGTACGAGATGAAGTTCCTGATCAGCATGCATATCAACCCGGCCGTGCTGGACGCGCTGACCGACGAGGAGAAGGCGGCGATCGGCGCCGGCCACGGCAGGTTCATCGAGGCGCTGAAGGAGTCCGGCGAGCTGATCACCACGCAGGCGCTGGTCGACCCGTCCCAGGCCGCCGTGGTGTCGGTACGCAACGGCCAGCCGGTGGTGACCGACGGCCCCTTCCTGGAGTCGAAGGAGTACCTGGGCGGCTTCTACCTGATCGACTGCGAGAACAAGGAGCGGGCGATCGAGCTGGCGGCGCGGATCCCGGACGCCGCGATCGAGGGGCTGGGGATCGAGGTGCGCCAGGTGATGTTCGCTGACGGACACCTGGAGGCATGACGG
>NZ_JBEXMT010000051.1:0-38464 GCF_040610675.1 Nonomuraea sp. NPDC003804 | reverse complement strand
AGGCTGGGACACGCGGACACGCTCGCACGTCCCAGCCTGATCACGCAGCGAAACCAAGCAGATACCAGGCGCGATCTAGTGATGTAGTACTAGCCCCTGGCCGGTCCCGACGCGTGTGATCGCACAGCTCAGCCAGCAGATCCACGCTTCCACCTGGACGTAGCGCCAGGCGGTGGCGATGCCGACGGAGAAGCCGGCGGCCAGACGGGCGTAGGTGTCACCGTTACGCAGGCGAGCCGGGACCAGCAGCGCTTGGCGGGCTGGAGTCAACCTCCGCCACCGGCAGCGCCGTTCGGTCCGCTGGGCGTGGATGAGGCCGGCCAGGCGGGTCAGGGTGTGGTTGGACAGCGGAATCGCGGCACGGTAGGACAGCAACGAGGCTCCCGGTTGGGGCATCGGATCTTGGTCGACTGCTGTCTTACCGGGAGCCTCCCATCATCCGCCACCGCCTTGTACCCACCCACCGTGACCAGCGTCATCAGGATGAAAACAGCTCATTGAAGATCGCATGCGGAGCTTGCCTTCGGCCTCCAGAATGGAAGCCGAACTCGGAGAGGTGATGCCGCGATATCGCAGAATCACCGCACAACGACGCGCCAACGCCTGTCGTCCTATACCTGGATGACGACAGCGCAGATGCCTTGCCCGCGTTCGTCGCGGCACCCGGGCCATAAGGGGATCGATCTGGCAGGCATTCCTCGCGGTCTTCCGCCGCGAAGCCACGCCCGACCGCTTGGACCAGGCAGCCCACGCCCTAACCGCGGGCGCCAAGGCGCGCTGGTACGGCGAACCTCAGTCCCAGATCACCAAAGCTCAGGGCGAGGCCATCTCCATCGAATCCCTGAAAGACACGCAGAACGCTCTGCTGGCATTTTCAAACATCTTGATCGTGAAAATCGACGGCGTCCCTCTTGTTCGCGAACTCACCCCGAGCAAGTCGAGCACCTACAGCACAATCCTGAGCTCTACACCGATCCGAAGCTGGCGCTCAGCGTGCTCGACATCGGCTTGAACGGCGCTCGCACGATGGGCCATGACCTGGTCAGCAGGCGATCGCTCCCTGATTGTTGGCGGGGCGTGACAGGCAGACCGAGATAGCGGCGCCAGGGCGAGAGGGTGGGCAGGAACGTGCCGACGCGACGCCCGGTTCTCCCCGCGCCGGCGGCTTGCTGACGGGTGATCGTGTCAAGGCGCGTCGCCGACACGACGGTGATCAGGAACGCCGACGGGCCTGCCAAGTATCGGTGTGGTCGTCGAGCGATCGGGCGAAGGCGTCCTGGACGGTGTCGAGGTGGTCGCGCAGCGCGTCCAGGTCGAAGGGCGCGGGAGCGTTCTCGCCCAGCGCCCGGTCGAGGAGTTCCCGGCAGCGCCGGGTCGCGTCGTCCTGCGCCGCCTGCACGGCCTGGGTGACCGACGCGGCGAGCGTCCCGCTGTCCATGCGCATCGCCCTCGGGTCCAGGCCCACCCGCAGCAGCCGCCCCGCGTGGTCCACCGTCGCCGTGACCTGCCCGTCGGCGCCCTCCCCCACACCGGAGATCGTTTCCACGTCCGCGGCGGCCTCGCTCAGGTGCCGGAGCGCGCGCTCGCTCTCGCTGAGCATCCGGTCGAGAGCGGCAGGGTCGAAGGATGTCATGCCGCCAGATCTAGCAGCAGGCTTCGAGGGCGAATCCGCCGTTGACGTCCCGTCTACGCCTTTTTCATGCGGAACATACGCATCACGGACATCCAGTCGGCTGTCGCTCCGCGAGGATGGAGACGCCCATGATCATCGAAGGAGGGGCCCATGGCGTACGGCGACAGGCACATCTGCTCCACCGCGATCGGCAAGACCGCCGCCGCGGTCGACCTGCACCTGACCGCGCCGCTCAGGAGCTACCGGGACAACGTCAAGCCGCAGACCGACCTGCCGCCCGGCACGTTCGGCACGGTCGGCGACCTCGTTCTCGGGCGTGCGTACGTGGAGATCCAGTACACCGTCAAGGAACTGGTGGGCGACGCCGTCACGGCCACCGAGTCGTGGGAGCGGGATCTGGAGTACGCGCGGCGCAACTGGCGGACCGCCGAGGACCTGAACACCGCGAACGCCTCCGCGATCGGGCCGGGCCGGTGACGACCCCTCCCGGCTTCGGCCCACCACCCGCAGGCTTCGGCCCACCACCGCCCGGGGGCTTCGGTCCGCCGCCACCCGCGGGTTTCGGCCCACCGGTCCCGCCTGGCCACCCGTCGTCGCCCTTCCCCGGCCCCCGGGGCCGCCCCGCGCCGGGCCAGTACGGCCCGCCGCCCCCGTCGTCCGTCCCCAAGACGCCGTCGGCCGCCGTGCGGACCTGGCGGATCGCCTCGGGCATGAGCGTCATGGCGGTGGCGACCTACCTGCTGGTGGAAGGTGCGCAAGGCAACGAGGAGGCGATCAGGCAGGCCAAGACGAGCTGGATCAACGCCCTCGGCGGCACGCTCGGCGTCGAGGGGCAGATCATGCCGGGCATCGAGACCGTCCGCCGGGCGACGGACGGATGGGACGCCGCCGACCAGGACGCCTTCGAGGCCGCGCTCAACGCCTTCAACAGCCAGGTCGGCGCGTTGAAGACGGCGCTGGAGTACCTGGGCGAAGGGCTCGGCCACCTCGCCGGCGCCTACGCGGACTTCGACATGGCCCTGCGGCTGACGGGCGCCTCACTCATCACCGCGCTCGCCGGGCTGATGATCGCGCGGCTGTTTCCCGCCACCGCCGCGGCGGCGGCCTTCGGCGAGGCGGTGGCCGTCAGGACGGCGAACATCACGGTCATCGCGCTCCTCGGCCAGCTGGGCGCCTTCATCTCCTACACCGCGACGAACCTGGCCCAGCTCCGCAGCGAGCTGCTGAACATCAAGACGGTCCTGCCCAGCGGGGGCGGGGCGATCTCCTTCGACTCGGCCAGGATCAGGACCGAGGGGCTGCCTCCCTTCCAGCGCCCGCCGGAGCGCCGGCCGGGCATGCCCCAGCGGCTCCCGCCGGGAAGCGAGGACTTCGACTGGAACCTCCCCGACGGCCGCTGACCGCCTCGGCGCCGGTGTCCGTCAAGAGCGGCTGGTCCGGTGAACGCTGCGAACCGCGGCGACATCGGGATGGGGGTGGAGCTCGGGCGCGTCCGCCGCCAGGGCGTTGAGGTCGCGCTTCACCCGCGAGGCGAACCCTCCTCCGAGCACGTACCTCGTCGGGGAAACCGCCTCATGGGCACCGGCGAGAAGGCGGAGCGCGCCTCGGCTGGTGATCCCGGTGTGGCGCAGGTCGAGGAGGGCCAGCCGGTGCGGAGCGCCGGACAGCGCCTGCGCGATCAGGTCGGCGGCCGCGTCATCCAGGCGGTTGTCGGCGGCTCCCAGGTGCCCCGGCCGCCGCGGTGTCGGCTCCTTCGTCGCCGAGTTCGTCGGTGCCCATCAGGAGGTGTCTGGTGGGGCCGCCGACCGGCATGGCGTCAGTGACAAGTCGCGCGCCGTGCGGTCCGAGCGCCTGCTTGCACAGGTCCAGCCGCCCGTCGGGCATCGCCGTACCGACGGAGAAGTCGGTACGGCGCGTCACCGGCTCGCCACTGCGCAGCCACGCGAGCAGGTCGTTCACCATGGCGCCACCTGGTAGTCCTTGAGGAAGACCCCGTGGACAGGGTGACCCGCCTCGCCGCTCACGATCGGGTCGTAAACGCGGGACGCGCCGTCGATGACGTCCAGGGGGGTACGGCGGTCCAGCCGGTCCCTCACAGGCACGGGCTGCTCGTCGGTGATCCAGCCGGTGTCCACGCTGCAGAGGTGGACACCGTGGCGTGCCAGGTCCGCGGCGCTGGTGCGGGTCACCATGTTCAGGGCGGCCTTGGCCATGTTGGTGTGGGGGTGGCGGCCCGTCTTGTTGGCGACCGCGAACTGACCCTCCACGGCCGAGACGTTCACGATGTAGCGTCGCTCGGCGGGCGAGGCCATCAGGAGCGGAAGCAGCCGGTCGATCAGCAGGAACGGCGCGACCGCGTTGACGAGCTGCACCTCCAGCAGTTCCGCAGGGTCGACGGCACCGATCCTGGCCGACCAGGAGTTGGCGGGGGACAGGTCGGGGAGCAGCCCGGACACGTCCGGCAGGCCCGCGTCCCCCTCGGCGGCAGGGAGGACGGCGACGCCGGGCAGCGCCTCGTGCCGCTCCCCTTCGACCAGCGCGCTGTAGGACGAAGCGGGGCGGCGGATGGTCTGGGCGGCGTTGTTGACCAGGATGTCCAGCGGGTCACCGGATTCCCGTAGCCGGTCGGTCAGCGCGATGACCTGTCGAGGGTCGCGCAGGTCGACGCCGATGATCTGCAGGCGCCCGGTCCAGTCACCGGCCGCGGCGAAACGACGGGCGGCGTCGTTGGGGAAGCGGGTGGTGATGGTGACGTGGGCGCCATCGTGGAGCATCTTGAGCGTGAGGTGGTGGCCGATCTTCACACGTCCGCCCGTGATGAGCGCGCGCCGGCCGGTCAGGTCGGTGCGAGCCGTACGCCGGACGGCGTTGGACGACGCGCACGCCGGGCACAACAGATGGTAGAGGCCGTCCAGCCGGGTGTACCCCGCCTTGCAGATGTAGCACGTGCGCGTTCTTCTCAGGTGGCCCGTGGACGACGTCGCCTCGACGGGCGCGTCGACGACTCGGCCGCGTGATCCCATGGCGGTCGTCGCCAGGACCTCAGCGTCAGCCTGTGCCGTGGCCCGTTCGCGTCTCCTGCGGCGGCGCCGCTGACCGTCACGCACCAGTGCCAGGGCCGCGTGTTCCAGAAGGAGGCGGTCGGGATCGTCGAGCGGAAGCTCACGCGCCTGTCCGAGCTGCCGCGACACGGCTGAGACGTCCACTACTCTCCTCCCGCGAGTGGGGCCCGGCTGGATTCGAACCAGCGTCCTCCTCCATGCGATGGAGGCGCGACGGCCGACTGCGCTACGGGCCCTTGCCAGGCGTGGGATCCAGCCGGATTCGAACCGGCGTCCTCCGCCGTGAGAGGGCGGCGCGACGGCCACTGCGCTATGGATCCCACCGGTGCAACCTACCGGTTGGCGATCAGTCCGCCGGTACGGCGACGGCATGGTGAGGGACATGAGATGTCCGGCTCGCCCGCTCAGTGCCGCATCAGGCAACATTCGCCCCGACGAGGTGCGAATGCTGACCATTGTGATACTTTCGGCGTCGCCGTGCACCACTGCGAATTCAGGGAGGTGAGACCGATCAACACTGCGACAGGTCGGGGCTCCCTCCTTTGCATGGCCTAGGGAGCGCCCGCGCAAGGCATCCCGAAAGGCTTGAAACGCTGATGCGCTTCACCTCCCAGACATCGGCAGACGGTGTCACCGAGCAGTTCTTCACCCTCGACGAGATCCCCGGCGTGCTGTGGACGCCGGAAGACGCCTGCAGTACTCGGCCCCTGATTCTGCTGGGTCACGGCGGCGGGCAGCACAAGACGGCCCCCGGCATCGTGTCCCGCGCGCGCCGCTACGCCGCCGAGGGTTTCGCGGTCGTCGCGATCGACGCGCCCAACCACGGCGACCGGCCCAGGGACGAGGAGTTCAACCGGATCGCGGCCGACCTGCGGGCCGGCATGGCCGCCGGTGAGAACCCGGGCGCGCTGGTCGCCGGCATGCACAGCCATCTGGCCGGCCAGGCCGTCGCGGACTGGCAGGCGGTGCTGACCGCGGTCCAGCGCCTCGACCAGGTCGGTGTCGGCCCGGTCGGCTACTGCGGCATGTCGATGGGCTGCGGGCTCGGCATCCCGCTCATCGCCGCGGAGCCCCGGATCCGCGCCGCGGTGCTGGGCCTGCTCGGCGTGCACGGGCTGGCCGAAGACGCCGTGCGGATCACCGTGCCGGTGCAGTTCCTGGTCCAGTGGGACGACCAGATGGTGCCGCGGGACCAGAGTCTGGCCTTGTTCGACGCCCTGGCCTCGGCTGAGAAGACGCTGCATGCCAACCCTGGCAAGCACGGGGACGTGCCGTCGTTCGAAGTGGAAAACTCGCTGAGGTTCTTCGTCCGGCAGCTGAGCTGACACGAGATCCCCGTGCCCGGCGCGCCGGCCGGAAGTCGTTCCCGGCCAGCGCGCTCGGTCCGGCCTGTTCGGCATGCCGAGCGTGGACACCGCACAGAAGGGCCTTTTTGAAGTCGCGCTACAAGAAGGTTTCCGTAGTGGTGCTATCGTCAGCGCTCGTGAGTGGACGATCGCCGCGGGGCGGCCGGGGGGTGGCCGGGGCTCCGGAGCGTGAGGACGGGCGTGCCGCGCGGGCGCGCGGCACCAGGGCCCGGATCGTGGCCGCGGCCACCGGGTTGTTCACCTCGACCGGCTACACGGTCACGAGCATCGGCGCCATCGCCGCCGCGGCCGGGGTGGGCGAGCAAACCGTCTACTACGCCTTCGGCACCAAGAAGGCTGTCCTCGCCGCGGCACTCGACCGGGCCGTGGCCGGCGACGACGAACCCAGGCCCACGCTTGAGCGACCGTGGGCGCTCGACGCCCTGGCCGACCCCGACCCGTACGGCCAGCTCCGGCGGCAGGTCGCCGGCGCGGGAGACATCTACCTGCGGGCCGCCGCTCTGCTGGACGTCGTGCGCAGCGCCGCGACCACCGATCCCGATCTGGCCGAGGTGTGGTCGGCCAACATCCGGCAGCGGCTGGCCGTCCAACGGGTCTTCGTCGAGGCGCTGGCCCGCAAGACGCCGCTCCCCCAGGGCCTCACAGCGGAGGAGGCCGCCGACGTGGCGATGGCGCTGCTGTCGCCGGAGACCTACAACCTGCTGGTGCGCGAGCGCGGCTGGGAGCACGCGCGGTGGCAGGAATGGGCCGTCACCGCCCTCACCGGCCTGCTCACCACGCTGCCCGCCGTCCCGCCCCCGCCCCCAGCCGACTGACCGGCGCGACCGAGGATCCGTACGGGGCCGGTCGTCGCCGGGTCGTCGTTCCCGTTCGTGTGCGTCATCATCGCCGCGGTCGCCCCGGCGAGGCCCATCGCCAACCGCGACGGGGGCTCCGGCAGATGGCCACCACCGTGCGGAACGGCTAGCGGAACATGCCGCGCACCGTCCGCAGGACGGCGAAGCGCACCAGTTGCTTGAACAGTTGCTTGAACTGCTCCACTCTCGTCTGCTCGCAGCCGGACGGCGGGCAGGGCGGCGCGGTCACGTCAGCCCCCGAGGCGGGAGAAGCCGAGGCAGGAGCAGCGGAGGCGGGAGAAGCCGAGGCGGGAGCGGCGGAGGCGGGAGCGGGAGCGGCTCCGGTGGGGCTCGACTCGGGCGCGGCACCGCTGATGCTCGACGAGGGCACGGCGCCGGTGACGTTCGACGAGGGCGCCCCACCGGTGCCGCTCGCCGGTGCGGCGGTGCCGCTCGATGCCGGGGTGGCGGCGGCGGGGGTGGTGTGCGGCCCTGGCGTGGCGCCGGTGCCGCTCGACGCCGGGGTGGCGGCGGTGGCGCTCGGCGCCGAAGCGGCGGCGGTGGTGCTCGGCGCGGGAGCGGCGCCGGTCATGAACGGCACGGCGTGGGCGCCGGTGACGAGCGGCGCGGCGGCCAGGCCGAGCAGCGTGGCGGCGGCCACGGTGACGACGGCGCGCCGGAGGGCGGGCGTGCGACGCATGGATGTTCTCCCTCGATGACGGTCGGGCGGATCGAGGGGAGGGCGACACCGCGGCCGCCTGCGGGGGTTCTACCGCCCGATCACCGCGCCGCAATCGCCGCCGCGGTGAAAATCGGGGTCAAGGGATCATGGCCGGCGCGCCGGGTCTGCCGTCCGCGGGCGGCGCGGTGGTGGTCCGGCGGGACCGACGTGCATGCGTGCGGTCCCGCCCCGGTCTGCGGTCATCGATCAACCGACCGCCACCTGCGGGTTTCGGTGGGGAAAGAGCCAAGGAAGCTTTGCGTCGCAGGCCGCGCCGAGCCGTCGGCCCATGCCTACCCTGTGAAGGACAGAGCGCCTTTCGGCGCGGTCATAGGGACACTCGATCCGGCGATCCGGCCATGACACCGGCCCGCCGGATCCCCCGGGAAGTGATCTGTTGATGCTCAAGCGCCTGCTCCTGATCACCGCACTGGCGGCGCCGGTACTCGCCGTCGGAACGGCGGCCGGTCCGCTCGCCGCCGCTGATGTCACCGCCCCCGCGATCTCCGACCAGCAGGTCGTGGGCAGGACGTGTGTAGCCGGCCGGCCGTGCGGCTCGCACGAGCGGTGGGCATGGAAAGGCGGGTGCCTGTACTGCGTCAGTGACGACGGGACGTGGCTCCTGCAGTCGTGCGACAAGAACTCGAAGCACTGACGACTCCTCCCACCCCCGTGCGGTGGTCTAGGCTCCGGCTGTGCGAGATCACGAGGATGACCCGCGTCCCGCCCGCGGCGCGGTGAGGGAGATCTACTCGGTGGACCGGGCGGCGAGCCTGGCCTACTCCCCCGACCTGGACGGCATGGCCGACCCCGGCGAGATCGTGTGGGCGTGGGTGCCGTACGAGGAGGACGCCGCGCGGGGCAAGGACAGGCCGCTGCTGATCGTCGGCCGCCATGGTCGCAGGCTGCTCGGCATGATGCTGTCCAGCCGCGGCGACGACGGCCCGGAGTGGCTGGAGATCGGCGCGTGGGGCTCCGACGGCCGGGTGTCCTACCTGCGTCTCGACCGGGTGTTCGCGCTGGACGAGGACGACATCAGGCGGGAGGGGGCGGTCCTGCCCCCTGACAGGTTCGCCGTGGTCGCCAAGGTGCTCATGCGGACCCACGGCTGGGCGGCCGACGGCTGAGCCCAGCCGGAGCGGGACGGCGGGCCGGTCAGACCTTCCGCCATTCGGCGATGTCGCCGGGTTCGTGCAGGCAGTAGTCGGGGGCGCCCTCCAGCGCCTTCTCCTCCCCGCCGGGCGTGTAGGTGACGATCAGCCGCAACGGCCGCCACGTCGTGTTGAACGTCGAGTGGAACGCTCCCGCCGGGATGTGCACGGTGTCGCCCTCCCTGATCGGGAACGGCTCCCCGTCGTCGACCATCTGCATCGCCTCGCCGGAGATGACGTAGATGATCTCCTCGGCGTTGGGGTGGTTGTGCCGGGCGTGCCCCCGGCCCGGGTTGACGATGACCTCACCGAGCGTGCTGGCCGCCCCCGGGATCGCGGACGGCGTGACGAACCACTTGATGGACCCCCAGTCGAAGGTCATCGTCGGGACGTGGGACGGGCTCACGAGCATTTAGATCTCCAGATTCTTGAAGGCGGCCACCTGCCGCGTGATGGCGATCTCGGTGGGCAGCCGCTCGACGGACGAGGCGCCGAAGAAGCCGACGACCCCCTTGGTGCGCGACAGCACGTACGCGGCGTCGGCCGGCTCGGCGATCGGCCCGCCGTGGCACAGCACCAGGATGTCCGGCCTGACCGCCGCCGCGGCGTCGCGCATCTCCTGCACGGCGGCCACGGCCTCGTCGAGTGACAGGGCCGTGCCCGCGCCGATCGAGCCCTTGGTGGTGAGGCCGACGTGCGGCACCAGGACGTCGGCTCCCGCCTCGGCCATGGCGCGGGCCTGCGCGGCGTCGAAGACGTAGGGGGCGGTGACGAGGTCGCGTTCGTGCGCCAGCCGTACCATCTCGATCTCGAGGTCGAAGCCCATGCCGGTCTCCTCGAGGTTCTGCCGGAACACACCGTCGTACAGGCCGACGGTGGGGAAGTTCTGCACGCCCGCGAAGCCCATCGCCTTGAGCGAGTCGAGGAAGCGCGGCATCACCCTGAACGGGTCGGTGCCGCAGACGCCCGCCAGCACGGGCGTGTCCTTGACCACGGGCAGCACCTCGCCCGCCATGTCGACGACGATCTGGTTGGCGTCACCGTACGGCAGCAGCCCCGCCAGGGAGCCGCGCCCCGCCATCCGGTAGCGCCCCGAGTTGTAGATGATGATCAGGTCGACACCGCCGGCCTCGGCGCACTTGGCCGACAGGCCCGTGCCCGCGCCGGCGCCGATCACCGGCCGGCCTTCGGAGACGGTACGGCGGAGCCGTTCGAGTACGGTCTGACGGTTCATCCCTCACCCCTGATCAGGTCGTGCAGCCGGTCGGCCATCGCGCGGCCGAAGGCCGGGTCGTTGATGTGCAGGTCGAGCCGGGTCGTGTCCGGGTAGGCGGCCAGCGCGGCGAAGCAGGCGTCGTCGGCCTTCTGGTCGTGGAACGGCATGCCGGGCGCGTCGAGCGCGGAGACGCCGCGCAGCGGCACGAACAGCGCGGCCGGACCGGTCGCGGCGGCGAGCTTGGCGGCGACGCGGCGGCCCAGCTCGGCCATCTCCTCGGGCGTGGTGCGCATGAGCGTGACGGTCGGGTTGTGCACGTGGAAGTCGCGCCCCTCGAATCGCGGGGGCACCGTGTCGGCCGGCCCGAAGTTGACCATGTCGAGCGCGCCGGGGGCGACCACCTGCGGGATCGCGCGGCGTCCGGCCGCGGTCAGCCGGTCGGGCCCCGCCGACAGGACGCCGCCGACGAGGTCGTCGGCCAGTTCGGTGGTGGTGAGGTCGAGGACGCCGGCGAGCAGGCCGCTGTCGGCCAGGCCCTCCAGGGCCCTGCCGCCGGCGCCGGTGGCGTGGAAGACGAGCACCTCGTAGCCGAGCTCGGTGAGGCGTTCGCGGGCGGCGTCGACGGCGAGCGTGGTCACGCCGAACATCGACGCGGCGACCAGCGGCCTGTCGTCAGCCCGCGCCGTCCCGATCGCCGCCTCCGTGCCCGTGTCCGCCCCCGTGCCGGCGCCCGTGCCCGTTCCCATGCCTGTGCCCATGCGTGTGCCGCGGACCGCCGCCGCGGCCTCGGCCGCGGTACGGGCGGCGTAGGCCGCCGCCATGCCCGCGATCCCCGCCGCCGCGTTGCCCAGGACCAGGCGCGAGACCCGGTTGATCCCCGCGATGTCGACCACGCTGTACATGATCGTGACGTCCTTCGCCCCGACATACGGCGAGACGTCCCCCGCGGCCATGGTGGACACGATCAGCTTCGGCAGCCCGATCGGCAGGTCCCTGACGGCCCGCGCGGCGATGGCCGACCCTCCGCTGCCGCCCACGGCGAGCACGCCGTCGACGCGGCCCTCCTCATGCAGCTCGGCCAGCACCCGGGCGGCGCCCTCGCCCATGGCGGTGACCGCCGCGCCCCGGTCGCCCGCCGCGCGCAGGGCGGCCACGTCGGCGCCCGCCGCGGCGGCGACACGCTCGTTGGAGATGTCCTCGGCCGAGGCGGAGGCGGGCGCGCCGAAGGCGCTGCCGGGGCCCGTGCTCTCCGGGCCGAGGCCCACGTCGACGACGATAGCCTCGGCGCCGAGGTCGGCCAGCCGCTCCCGCAGCCAGCCGTACTCGATGCCCTTGGTGTCGAGTGTGCCGATGAGTACCACTGCCATTCCGCGCACCTCCGCTCCGCGCCGCCCCCTCGGCCAACCTAACCCTTTTGAGATCATCGAGGTATGAGGATCACCGTGATCGGGAGCGGAATCGTCGGCGCGGCCACCGCCTACCACCTGGCCCACCGCGGTGTGGCCCGTGGCTCCCGGGCTGGGCGCCGCCACTCCGGTGGAGGCGCGGGTCGGGCTGCGTCCCGTCATGGCCGCGGGCCGGCCGCTGATCGCCAGGGTCGCCGACGGGGTGGTGGTCGCGACCGGCATGAGCGCCTACGGGCTGACCGCGGGCCCCTACGCGGGCCTGCTGGCCGCCACGCTCGCCATGGGCGAGAAGCCTCCGCTCGACCTGGCGCCCTACGGTCTATGATCGGTGACTCCCCCAGCGATCCGAGGGGGATGACGTGCGCGCTCTGGCGCTCGCTGCCGTGGCCTTCCTGCCGGCCGGGTGCGGGGCGCCCGCCCTGGTGTCGGCGGCCGGAACGTCACCGCCGGTGATCGAGCCCGCCAGACCCGGCGTCCGCCCGGAGACCCCTCGCGCCCGGTCCGCCCCGCGCCACCCCGACCACGCTCGGCACGATCGCATCCGGCTCGACCAGGCCCGTCCCGATCACGCCCGGCCCGATCACGCCCGTCCCGGCGTCCTGCCCGCCCTACCCCGCATGCCCGATCGGCCTCCCGCCCCGCCCGGACTGAGCCGCATACCCGGCCGGCCTCCCGCCCTACCCCGCATGCCCGGCCGGCCTCTCTCCCTGCGTGGCCTGTCCCGTCTCTCCGGTCTGTTCGGTCTGTCGGGCTTCGGAGCCGAAGCGAACGGCCTGCCCAGCAGCGATGTGGAACCGTACGGCCGGGGTGGCCGCCGGTCCCGGCAACCTGGCGGGAGTGGCCGCGAAGCCGTCCCGTACGGCCGGACCGCTCGCGAGGCCCAACCGTTCGGCCAGGTCGGGCGCAAGGTCGGGCCGTTCGGGCCGACCGGTCGCGGGATCGCACCCTACGGCCCGAACCATCGCGAGGCCGTGCCGTCCGACCCCACCGGACACTGGGTGGTGCCGTTCGGCCAGGTCGGGCGCGGGGTCGTCCCCTACGGCATGGCCGGTGCGGAAGTGGGGCGCGCCGGGGCCGCTCGCGGGGCGGCCACGCCGTACGTCAGGGTGCCCAGGAGGGGCAGTGGCGCCTACCGGGTGGTCCCGGGCGGCGCCGCGCCGAGGAAGGGGCGCGGACCGGTGGTCCGCTACCTCGTGGAGGTGGAGGGCGGCCTCCCTTTCGCTCCCGAGGCGTTCGCCGCAACCGTGCACGCCACGCTGAACGACCCGCGCAGCTGGGGCAGGTTCCGCCGGGTCGACCACCCGCCGGTACGGCTGAGCGTCGCGCTGACCAGCCCGCTGACCACCGACGCGCAGTGCCTGCCGCTGCGTACCGGCGGCGAGCTGTCGTGCTGGAACGGCCGCAGGTCGGTCATCAACGCGTTGCGCTGGGCGGTCGGCGTCCCGTCCTATCGCGGCGATCTGACCGCCTACCGGCAGTACGTGATCAATCATGAGGTCGGGCACGGGCTCGGCCATTCCCACGCGCACTGTCCCGGCAGGGGGTTGCCCGCGCCGGTCATGGTGCAGCAGTCGAAGTCGCTCGAACGCTGCCTGCCGAACCCGTGGCCGCGCCCGCCGGCGGGGAATGGTTGACCTGACGGGGTCCTCGGGCCCGAGGTTCTCCGGCCCTTGGGACGTGCGTGTCCTCCTCTCGGCCGTCCCGTGGGAGCGCTCCTGGCCGTCCCGTGGGAGCGCGGTCGAAGGGAGACTTTCATGATCGTCGTCGGTGTCGACGGTTCGCGCGCCGGTCTGGAGGCCGTCGCCTGGGCGGCGAACGAGGCCGCGCTGCGGGACGTGCCGCTGCGGGTGGTGCACGCCATCCACCGCTGGGCGGCCGAGGCGGGGCCCGGCCGTTACGCGGAGGTCGCGCAGTGGATGCGGCAGGGCGCCGAGACCGTGCTGGCCGCCGGGATCGAGACGGCCCGCCGCCTGCAGCCGCAGCTGAAGGCGGAGGCGAAGATCCTGCCCGGTGATCCCCGCGAGGCGCTGATCCGCGAGAGCGAGCGGGCCGACCTGCTGGTGGTCGGCAACCACGGGCTGAGCGCCGTGCGCGGGCTGCTGGTGGGCTCCGTCGCCTACGGCGTGGCCGGGCACGCCGCCTGCCATGTCGTGGTCGTGCGGGAGAACCCCGCCGCCTCGAGCGGGGAGATCCTGGCCGGCCTCGACAGCTCCCCGCGCGGCGGGCCGGTGCTGGAGTTCGCGTTCGGGGAGGCGGCGCTGCGCGGGGCGGAGCTGCGCGTCCTGCACGTGTGGAGCAGGCACGAGGCCGGCGGCCGGATCCCGCCGTCGCGCGGGGGTGGCGGCTCGGTCGAGGAGAGCCAGCTCAGGCAGCTGGAGGAGACGCTGGCCGGCCGGCGCGAGCGCTATCCGGACGTCACCGTCATTCCCGAGGTCGTCAAGGGCCATCCCGTCGACGCGCTGACGGAGGCGGCGCGCGGCGCCGACCTGCTGGTGATCGGCTCGCGGGGGCGCGGCGGGCTGGCGGGGATGGTGCTCGGCTCGGTCTCCCACGCCCTGCTCCACCGCGCGCCGGGCCCGGTGGCGGTCGTCCGCACCCCGGCCTGACCCGGCGGCGAACGGCCCCGCCGCGGGCGCGTCCACCCGCCCGCACCACCGGCGCGCCCCGATGGCCGGGCCGCGGCGACCGTCGCCAGAGGGACAGCGGTGACCGCCTCCGAATCGACCGCGATGACCCTCGCCAGAGGGACAGCCGCGACCGCCTCCGGAGCGACCGCGATGACCGTCGCCAGAGGGACAGCGGCGACCGTCTCCGGATCGACAGTGGCGGGCGTTCGCGCAGCTCGCCGGGGGTTTCGCGAATGGATCCCGACTTTGCGAAATTTCCGACATCTGTTTTCTTTCGGTCGTCTCACCCTGGCGTACGGTCGGTAAACGGGGGACGTTCCAGCACGAGAATCAAGAAGCGCGCAACGTGGGGGAAGTGGTCCGCTATGGACCAGACGGTCCTGGCCTCCGTCTCGGAGGTCTTCGCACGCCGCGTAGAACCCGCTTGCGGCCTCGCCGACGAGGCCGAGAAGGTGGCACGTGCCTGTCACGCCATGGCGACGCGATTCCACGGCGGTGGCAGGCTCATCGTCTTCGGCAACGGGGAGTCCGCCACCGACGCCCAGCACATCGCGGTCGAGTTCGTGCATCCGGTGATCGTCGGCAAGCGCGCGCTGCCGTCGTTCTCGCTGACCGGCGACGTGGCCGCGATCACGGGGATCGCCGCCGAGGCCGGGTTCGACGAGGTCTTCGCCCATCAGCTCAGGCACCTGGCGGCGGGCCAGGACATGGCGCTGGGCGTCTCGCCGTTCGGGCACTGCGTGAACGTGCTGAAGGCGCTGGAGACCGCCAGGGAGCTCGGCATGCTGACCCTGGCCCTGGTGGGCGGCGACGGCGGGCAGATCGCCCGCAGCCCCTCGGTCGACCACGTCCTGATCGCCCGCTCCACCGACCCGCGGATCATCAAGGAGGTGCACGTCACCACGTACCACATCCTGTGGGAGCTGGTTCACGTGTTCTTCGAACAGCCTGGCGTGCTCGACCCTCAGGTGGTCGCATGAGCGCCGACGGGAGGGCCTGCCACGAGGAAGTGTGCGTCACCTGCTCCGACGAGGCGGTGCCGGTGACGGTGGTCAGGCTGCTGGAGGACGGCCTGGCCGTGGTGGACACCGGGCAGGGCACCGAGGAGGTGAGCGTGGCCCTGGTGACGGCCCGGGTCGGTGACACGGTCCTGGTGCACGCCAAGGAGGCCATCGCGGTGGTCGTCGAGGAGGGCCCGACGTGAGTGAGCCGATGGAGTCGCTGTACCCGTTCCTCTACTCGGGCGGGAGCGATCTGGACGCCGTGCTGACCGCGGTGCGCCAGTCCACGGTCGACAAGGCCGGCGAGATCGTCGCCCTGCGCCAGAGCGTCCTCGAGCGCGACGGCGCCCGGATGGTCGCCTGCGCGCAGGTCATGGCCGCCGCCTTCGAGGCGGGGGCGCGGCTGTTCGCCTTCGGCAACGGGGGCAGCTCCACCGACGCCCAGGACGTGGCCGCCCTGTTCCTCAACCCGGGCTCGCTCGGCACGGGGCAGGCCGCCCGGCCGCTGCCCGCGTTCGCGCTGACCGCGGACGTGGCGGTGGTCACGGCGCTGTCGAACGACATCGGGTTCGAGGTGGTCTTCTCCCGGCAGCTGGCCGCCTCGGGCCGCGCGGGGGACATCGCGTTCGGGCTGTCGACGAGCGGCAACTCCCGCAACCTCATCGCCGGATTCCAGGAGGCGGACAGACGCGGCATGATCACCGTTGGGCTGGCCGGCTACGACGGCGGCCAGATGGCCGAGCTGGGCACGATCGACCACCTGTTCGTGGTCCCGTCGTCCTCGGTGCACCGCATCCAGGAGGCCCAGACCACGGTCTACCACGCGCTCTGGGAGCTCACCCAGGACGCGCTCGGGCGGCGGGGCGCGGTGCCGCCGCCGCGTTCCAGCTGAACACCAGACCCGCGAGGTGGTGAGGCGCATGAGCGCGCCGACCGAGTCGCAAGAGACCACATCACAGGCACAGGAGGAGCCTCTCCTCCACATTCTGTGGATCAACGCGGGGTTGAGCTGCGACGGCGACTCCGTCGCGCTCACCGCTGCCACCCAGCCGAGCATCGAGGAGATCGCGCTCGGGGCCCTGCCAGGACTGCCGCGGATCGCCGTGCACTGGCCGCTGATCGACTTCGAGTGCGGCCCCATGCAGGGCGCCGACGTCTTCATCGAATGGTTCTACAAGGCCGACCGCGGCGAGCTGGACCCGTTCGTGCTGGTGGTGGAGGGCTCGATCCCCAACGAGTCGATCAAGAGCGAGGGTTACTGGTGCGGGTTCGGCAACAACCCTGAGACCGGCCAGCCGATGACCACCAGCGAGTGGCTGGACCGGCTCGCGCCCAAGGCGACGGCCATCCTGGCCGCGGGGACGTGCGCGACCTACGGCGGCATCCACGCGATGGCCGGCAACCCGACCGGCGCCATGGGCGTGGCCGACTACCTCGGCTGGGACTGGCGCTCGAAGGCCGGCCTGCCGATCGTCAACGTCCCTGGCTGCCCGGTCCACCCCGACAACCTGTCGGAGACCATCCTCTACCTGCTCTACCAGGTCGCCGGGCAGGCCCCGATGATCCCGCTGGACGAGGCGCTGCGCCCCACGTGGCTGTTCCAGCAGACGGTGCACGAGGGCTGCGACCGGGCCGGCTACTACGAGCAGGGACAGTTCGCCACCGAGTACGGCTCGCCGAAGTGCCT
This sequence comes from Nonomuraea sp. NPDC003804, assembly GCF_040610675.1. Taxonomy (NCBI): domain Bacteria; kingdom Bacillati; phylum Actinomycetota; class Actinomycetes; order Streptosporangiales; family Streptosporangiaceae; genus Nonomuraea; species Nonomuraea sp. NPDC003804. Next base: position 21,757 of record NZ_JBEXMT010000051.1, on the reverse strand, counting down.
GGTCAAGATCGGCTGCTGGGGTCCGGTGGTGAAGTGCAACGTCCCCAAGCGGGGCTGGATCAACGGCATCGGCGGCTGCCCCAACGTCGGCGGCATCTGCATCGCCTGCACGATGCCCGGCTTCCCCGACAAGTTCATGCCGTTCATGGACGAGCCGCCCGGAGCCAAGATCTCCTCGACGGCCAGCGAAGCCTACGGTGCGATGATCCGCACCTTGCGCCACGTCACCCAGCGCACCGTCGACAAGGAACCCAGGTGGCGCCGGAAGGGCCGCGAGCTGCTCACGGGCTACAAGGCCCCTTGGTAACCCCAGCGAGGCTGACATGACGACCACACCACAGCAGGCCGGCGAGGAACTCGTCGAGATGGCATGGGATCCGATCACCCGGATCGTCGGAAGCCTGGGCATCTACGCCAAGGTGGACTTCAGGAACCAGCGGGTCGCCGAGTGTTACAGCACCTCGTCGGTCTTCCGCGGCTACAGCATCTTCATGAAGGGCAAGGACCCCAGGGACGCGCACTTCATCACCAGCAGGATCTGCGGGATCTGCGGCGACAACCACGCGACCTGCTCGGTCTACAACCAGAACATGGCCTACGGGGTGCGGCCGCCGCACCTCGGCGAGTGGATCATCAATCTGGGCGAGTCGGCCGAGTACATGTTCGACCACAACATCTTCCAGGAGAACCTGGTCGGGGTCGACTACTGCGAGAAGATGGTCCGCGAGACCAATCCCGGCGTGCTGGAGCAGGCCGAACGCACCGAGGCGCCGCACGCGGGCGAGCACGGCTACCGGACCATCGCCGACATCATGCGCTCGCTGAACCCGCTCGAGGGCGAGTTCTACCGCGAGGCGCTGCAGGTCAGCCGTACCACGAGGGAGATGTTCTGCCTCATGGAGGGCAGGCACGTGCACCCCTCCACGCTCTACCCCGGCGGCGTCGGCACGGTGGCCACCGTGCAGCTGTTCACCGACTACCTGACCAGGCTCATGCGCTACGTGGAGTTCCTCAAGCGCGTGGTGCCCATGCACGACGACCTGTTCGACTTCTTCTACGAGGCCATCCCCGGCTACGAGCAGGTCGGCAGGCGGCGGGTGCTGCTGGGCTGCTGGGGCAGTCTCAACGACCCGGAGTACTGCGACTTCACCTACGAGAACATGAGCGACTGGGGCCGGCGCATGTTCGTGACCCCGGGCGTCGTCGTGGACGGCAGGGTCGTCACCAACGACCTCGTCGACATCAACCTCGGGATCAGGATCCTGCTGGGCAGCTCGTACTACGACGACTGGGAGGACCAGGAGCCGTTCGTCACCCAGGACCCGCTGGGTAACCCGGTCGACATGCGGCATCCGTGGAACCAGCACACCATCCCGCATCCGCGCAAGCGCGACTTCACCGACAAGTACAGCTGGGTCATGTCGCCCCGCTGGTTCGACGGCAAGGAGATGCTCGCGCTGGACACCGGGGGCGGCCCGCTCGCGAGGCTGTGGTCCACGGCGCTGTCCGGGCTGGTCGACATCGGCTACGTCAAGGCCACGGGCCACAGCGTGCTCATCAACCTGCCGCGTTCGGCCACCAGGCCCGAGACGACCTTCGAGTGGAAGATCCCCGAGCGTGGCGGGGAGCTGTACTCCAACACCATCGAACGCAACCGGGCCAGGACGTACTTCCAGGCCTACGCCGCGGCGTGCGCGCTGTACTTCGTCGAGCAGGCGCTGGCCGAGGTGCGCGCCGGCCACACCAAGACCTGGGCGCCGTTCACGGTGCCCGAGGAGGCGATCAGCTGCGGCTTCACCGAGGCGGTGCGGGGCGTCCTGTCCCACCACATGGTGATCAGGAACGGCAAGATCGCCAACTACCACCCCTATCCGCCGACGCCGTGGAACGCCAGCGTCCGCGACTCCTACGGCACGCCGGGGCCGTACGAGGACGCCGTGCAGAACACGCCGATCTTCGAGGAGAACGCGCCGGAGAACTTCAAGGGCATCGACATCATGCGGACGGTCCGCAGCTTCGACCCGTGCCTGCCGTGCGGGGTCCACATGTACCTGGGCGGCGGCAGGCAGCTGCGCAAGCTGCACAGCCCGCACGCCTTCGGCGGGTCCTGACGGGGTGGTGCGATGCCTGGGAGGATCGAGGCCGTCACGGCAGGCGAGCGGGTGGAGGTGCTGCTCGCCGAACTGGGCGCGCTCAGCGACGAGGCCACCCGCGACAAGGCCGAGGAGCTGGTGCGGGTGCTGGTCGAGCTGTACGGCGCGGCGCTGGAGCGCATCATGGAGGTCGTCGCCGAGTCCGGGGAGGCCGAGACGCTTCGCCGGCTCGTCGCCGACGACCTCGTCTCCGGCCTGCTCGTGGTGCACGACCTCCACCCGCTCAGCACCGAGGAGCGGGTGCGGGCGGCTCTCGAGGGCGTCCGGCCCTACCTCGGCAGCCACGCGGGCGACGTGGAACTGGTCGGCATCGAGGAGCCGGGCGTCGTACGGCTGCGCCTGGCGGGCACCTGCCACGGCTGTCCCTCCTCGCGGGTCACGGTGACGTCGGCGATCGAGCAGGCGATCGCCAGGGCGGCGCCCGAGGTGGCCCGCGTCGAGGTGGACGGCGTGGTCGAGCCTGGCGAGCAGCTGTACCAGATCCAGACGCACCCGCCGCCCGGACCCTGCCCGGTGCCGGAGGGAGCGCTGCCATGAGCACGGGGCTGCGGCGCTTCCGCGAGCCGCGCCCCGCCGGGGTTCCGGTCGCGGGCGAGCGCTGCGAGCTGTGCGCCGAACCGATCGACGCCGGGCACCGCCATGTGGTCAACGTGGAGAGCCGGGCCCTGATGTGCGCGTGCCGCGGCTGCTACCTGCTGTTCACGGTGCCGGGCGCGGCCATGGGCCGGTATCTGGCGGTGCCGGACCGTTACCTGTACGCGCCGCGCTTCGCCATGTCCGTCGCCGACTGGGACGAGCTGCAGATCCCGGTGCGCATGGCGTTCTTCTTCCACAACTCGGCGCTGGGCCGTACGGTCGCCTTCTATCCGAGCCCCGGCGGGGCGACCGAGTCGCAGCTCTCCCTGCCGACGTGGGAGAGGATCATGGCGGCCAACCCCGCGCTGGCCGACGCCGCCCCCGATGTCGAGGCGCTGCTGGTGGACCGGCGGCCCGGCGGCTTCGTGTGCCACCTGGTGCCCATCGACGCCTGCTACGAGCTGGTCGGCCTGGTCAGGACCACGTGGAAGGGCTTCGACGGCGGTCAGGAGGCCTGGCAGGCCATCGACGCCTTCTTCGGCGAGCTGCGGGCGCGCAGCCGCGAGGTGGGGACCGAGCATGGCTGACCTGGGCTTCACCTGCCTCGACGCCCGTGCCGACCGGTTCGCGGCGGCGCCGACGCTGCGTTTCCCGCTGCGCGTCAGCGAGGCGGGCGGCGGCGCGGTGCACGCCGTCGCGCTGCGCTGCCAGATCCGCATCGAGCCCCAGCGGCGCCGCTACTCCGCCGGCGAGGCCGAGCTGCTCACCGATCTGTTCGGCGCGCCGTCGCGCTGGGGAGAGACGCTTCGGCCGCTGCAGTTCGCCACCGTCTCGCTCATGGTGCCTGGGTTCACCGGGTCGACGGAGGTCGATCTGCCGGTGCCGGTCTCCTACGACCTGGAGGTGGCGGCGGGCAAGTACTTCGCCGCGCTCGACGACGGCGAGATCCCGCTCCTGCTGCTCTTCAGTGGCACCGTCTTCGCCAGGACGCCCACCGGCTTCGCCGTGGAGCAGGTGCCGTGGGACCGCGAGACCCGCCACCGGCTGCCCGTCGCGGTCTGGCGGGAGCTGATGGACCGCTACTTCCCCGGGGAGGGATGGCTGCGGCTGCGCACGGACACGCTGCGCGCCCTGCACCTGTTCAAGTCCGCCCACGCGCTGGCGACGTGGGACGACACCGTGGAGGCGCTGCTGGCGCGGGCGAAGGAGGCGACGTCGTGACCATGTCGATGCGGATCGCCCGTGAGGTCGCCGACGCGGTGCTCTACGAGGGGTACCTGCTCTACCCCTACCGGGCCTCGGCCACCAAGAACCAGGCGCGCTGGCAGTTCGGGGTGCTGGTGCCGCCGGCCTACACCGCGACGGCCGAGCACCCCGTCTGCCAGACCGAGTGCCTGCTCGAGGTGGCCCCCGGCGCCGAGGACGCCGTGGTGCGGATCGACCTGCGCTTCCTGCAGGTCCGCTCCAGGACCGTCGAGCGCGCCGAGGCCGGCGGGCACCGCCCCGTCCCCGCGCTCGAGATCGCCGGGCAGACCTACCTGACCTTCGACGAGGCCGTGGAGCGGGAGCGCGACACGGTGGTGGCGCTGGAGGAGGTGCTGGCCGCCGAGAGGACCTACGACGTGGGCCACCCGGGGGCGCGTGCGGTGGAGCCGCTGACCGGCCCCGGCGGCGAGCCGCTCGGCCGGATCGTGCGTGAGGACCGGCGTCTCGACGCCGTGCTGCGGGTGCGGGCCGAGCGGGTGGACGGGCCGTACGGGCTGGTGAAGCTGCGCGTGCGGGTCGAGAACACCACGGACTGGGACGATCCCGACGCCTCCAGGGACGACGCGCTGCACTGCTCGCTGATCGCCGCGCACACGCTGCTCGAGGCCGGGTCGGCGGCGTTCGTGTCCCTGCTCGACCCGCCCGCCTGGGCGGCGGCCGCGGCGGCGGCGTGCGAGAACCTGCGCACCTGGCCGGTGCTGGCCGGCGAGCCCGGACGGCGTGACGTGATGCTGTCCGCGCCGATCATCCTGTACGACCACCCGTCCATCGCACGGGAGAGCCCGGGCGACCTGTTCGACGCGACCGAGATCGACGAGTTGCTCAGCCTGCGCACGCTCGCCCTCACCGAGGCGGAGAAGCGCGAGGCCAGGGCCACCGACCCGAGGGCCGCCGAGATCATCGACCGGGTGGGCGACCTCCCGGCCGAGGTGCTCGAACGGCTCCACGGCGCCGTCCACCGGCTGCATCCGGCCGCGCAGGCCGCTCCGCCGTGGTGGGATCCGGGCTCCGACCGGTCGGTCTCGCCCGAGAGCGACAGCGTCGTGGTCGACGGGGTGACCCTCGCCAGGGGCAGCGCCGTGCGCCTGCTGCCGGCGCGCGGCGGCTCGCGCGCCCGCCGGGCCGACGCCCACGACATGTTCCTGGCCGGGCGGCGGGCGACGGTCGAGGCGGTGTTCCTCGACGTGGACGGCGAGCGCCACCTGGCGGTGACGCTGGACGACGATCCGGGCGCCGACCTGCTGCGCGAGCAGGGCCGGTTCCTCTACTTCGCGCCCGACGAGGTGGAGCCCCTGGCGGGCGGGCAGGAGGGCGGATGAGCCGGAAGATCCTGGTCGCGGGGGTCGGCAACGTCTTCCTCGGTGACGACGGCTTCGGCGTCGAGGTCGCCAGGCGGCTGCTGTCGGAGGGCGGTCTGCCGGCCGAGGCGGTCGTGGCCGACTTCGGGATCCGCGGCGTGCACCTGGCCTACGAGCTGCTCTCCGGCTACGACGAGATGATCATGATCGACGCGCTGCCGATGGACGAGCCGCCGGGAACGCTGGCGGTCCTGGAGCCGGCGCTCGACGAGCACGGGCCCGCCGACGACGTGTTCGCCCGGGCGGCTCTCGCCGACGCCCACGGCATGACCCCCGAGGCGATCTTCGGCCTGATGCGGGCCTACGGGGTCACGATCGGCCGCGTGGTCATCGTCGGCTGCCAGCCCGCCGACGTCTCACCTGGCATGGAGCTGAGCGAGGCGGTCGCGCGAGCGGTGCCGCGCGCCGCCCGGCTGGTGCGCGAACTTTTCGGACCGCAACAGGAAGGAAGGCCCGACGATGCTGAAGCGTCTGCTGATCGTGCTGTTCGTGGCCGTGCTGGCCGTGCTGGTGTGGCAGTCGATACCCGACATCAAGCGCTACCTCCACATCAGGGGGATGTGAGCCGTGCATGAGTTCGGGATCGCCGCCTCGGTGCTCGACGCCGTGGAACGCCGGGCCGTCGGGCGGCAGGTGGCACACGTCAAGGTCCGCGCCGGCGCGCTGCTGCGCATCACCGGGCCGGCGCTCGACCAGGCCTTCTCCCTCGTCGCCCAGGGGACGGTCGCCGACGGCGCCACGATCGACCTGATCGTGGTGCCCGTCCAGCTCACCTGCAGGACCTGCGGGCGCCAGGAGGAGACGGCCGACGCGCTGGCCGTGTGCGGCGGCTGCGGCGGCGACGACGTCGACCTGCGCGGCGGCGACGCCCTGGTCCTCGAATCGATCCAGATGGCGGAGGGACACCATGTGCCTGGGAATCCCCGGTGAGATCGTGGAGATCCTGCCGGACCACGCCGACCTGGCCAAGGTCGACGTGAGCGGGGTACGGCGGGCCATCAACATCGGCCTGCTGGAGAACGAGCGGCTCCAGCCCGGCGACTGGATCCTCATCCATGTCGGCTTCGCGCTGTCGAAGATCGACGAGGAGGAGGCCAGGGCCGCGCTGGACTTCCTGGAGGGCATCGGCCAGGCCTACGACGACGAGCTGGCGGCGCTTCGAACGTCATCGATCGACCGGGGGTGAGGCGCGATGCGCTTCGTCGACGAGTACCGCGACGCCGAGAAGGCACGCGCCCTCTCCGCCAGGATCGCGAGCCTGTGCGAGCCGGGCCGGGCCTACAAGTTCATGGAGGTGTGTGGCGGCCACACCCACACCATCTACAAGCACGGCCTGGAGGACTACCTGCCCGAGACCATCACGCTGGTGCACGGGCCCGGCTGCCCGGTGTGCGTGATCCCGATGGGGCGGGTGGACGACGCCATCCACATCGCCGAGCAGCCCGACGTCGTCATGACCTCCTTCGGGGACATGATGCGGGTCCCGGGCGGGCGCGGCTCGTTCTTCGACTCCATGGCCCAGGGTGCCGCGATCCGCATGGTCTACTCGCCGCTGGACGCGCTCAAGGTGGCCAGGCAGAACCCGGACAAGCGCGTGGTCTTCATGGCCATCGGCTTCGAGACCACGGCGCCGTCCACCGCCATGACGGTGCTGCGGGCGGCGGCAGAGGGTCTCGGCAACTTCTCGGTCTTCTGCAACCACGTGACGATCATCCCCGCGATCAAGGCCATCCTGGACTCGCCCGACCTGCGGCTGGACGGCTTCATCGGCCCCGGTCACGTCTCGACCGTCATCGGCTGCCGGCCGTACGAGTTCATCGCCCGCGACTACGCCAAACCGCTGGTCGTGGCGGGCTTCGAGCCGCTGGACATCCTGCAGTCGATCTACATGCTGCTCGTGCAGCTGGCCGAGGGCCGCTCCGAGGTCGAGAACCAGTACGCGCGCGTGGTGCCCTGGGCGGGCAACCTCACAGCGCTCAAGGTCATCAACGAGGTGATGGAGCTGCGGCCGTACTTCGAGTGGCGGGGTCTCGGCTTCATCTCCCACTCCGCGCTGAGGATGCGGGAGAAGTACGCCGCCTTCGACGCCGAGCAGATCTTCGAGATCCCCGGCGGCAGGGTGGCCGATCCGAAGGCCTGCCAGTGCGGCGAGGTGCTGAAGGGCGTGCTCAAGCCGTGGGAGTGCAAGGTGTTCGGCACCGCCTGCACGCCGGAGACGCCGATCGGCACCTGCATGGTCTCCTCCGAGGGCGCCTGCGCCGCGTACTACAACTTCGGCCGCTTCTCGCGCGAGCGGGTGAGGGAGGCGACGCAGTGACCGGCGTGGAGAGGACGGGCACCGACCGGGCCCGCCTCGGCGGGACGGACCTCGGCGGAACGGGCATCGGCGGCACCGCCGACTGGGCGGAGGCGGCCGTGCGCGAGCACGCGGCCGAAGCCGAGGGCCCCAGCCGCGAGGAGCAGGTGCTCGAACGGATCGACCGGGCGCGCCGCCGCAAGGCCAGGGTGAAGGAGGAGCACATCACCATGGCCCACGGCTCGGGCGGCAAGGCGACGCAGACGCTGGTGGAGGCGGTCTTCCTGGACTCGTTCCGCAACCCGCTGCTCGAGCCGCTCGAGGACGGCGCCGTGCTGGAGGTCGGTACGGCCAGGCTCGCCTTCACCACCGACTCCTACGTGGTGTCGCCGCTGTTCTTCCCCGGAGGGGACATCGGTGACCTGGCCGTCAACGGCACCGTCAACGACCTGTCGGTGTGCGGCGCCCGCCCGCTGTACCTGTCGGCCGGTTTCGTCCTCGAGGAGGGCTTCCCCGTCGAGGACCTGCGGCGCATCACCGCCTCGATGGCGGCGGCGGCCGCCGCCGCGGGCGTGCTCATCGTGACCGGGGACACCAAGGTCGTGCAGAGGGGCAAGGCCGACGGCTGCTACGTCAACACCGCCGGTGTCGGACTGATGGACCGGCGCTTCGACCTGGGGGTCTCCCGCGCGCGTCCCGGCGACGCGATCCTGGTGTCGGGACCGATCGGCGAGCACGGCGTCACCATCATGCTCGCGAGGGGTGAGCTGGACATCGAGGCCGACCTGACGTCGGACACCGCGCCGCTGAACGGCCTGACCGCGGCGCTGCTCGACGCGTGCGCCGGCGAGGGTGACGGCGCGGGCGCCGGTGAGGGTGCCGGTGAGGGCACGGGTGAGGACGGTGGCGGGGGCGCGGTGCGCTGCCTGCGCGACGCCACCCGCGGCGGGGTCGCGACGATACTCAACGAGATCGCGCGCGCCTCGGGCGTGGCCGTGGTCGTCGACGAGGAGGCCGTCCCGGTACGGCCGGCCGTGCGCGGCGCGTGCGAGCTGCTCGGCATCGACCCGCTCTACGTCGCCTGCGAAGGCCGCATGGTCGTGGTCGTCGACGGCGCGGCGGCCGACACCGCCCTGGCGGCCCTGCGAGGGCACCCGCTGGGCGAGGGCGCCGCGCTGGTCGGCCACGTCAAGGACGATCCCGCGGGTCTGGTGCTGCTGAAGACCGCCTTCGGCGGCACCCGCATCGTCGACCTGCTGGTCGGCGACCCGCTCCCCCGCATCTGCTGACGACTTCTGACGGAGGTGCTGAACATGTCAGAGCCCCGCGAGCCCGAGGACCAGCACGGGTTCTCTCCCGACGTCGGACGCGGGAGCGAGGAGGCCCGCCAGGCCGGTGACCGTGCCTTCACGCCCGAGCAGGCCGCTCCGCCCGGCGAAGGGCGGGCGCCGTCCGAGGAGGAACGCGCCGGTGTCCCTGCCACCGACACCGAGAGTGGAACACCGCACGGCGTGGGCGAGAGCACGTCCAGGCGGGCGGAGGAGATCGCCAAGGAGGAAGAGGAGGCCGGAAGGGAGACGATCGGGGTGAAGGGCGAGTCGGGCCGGCCGTACGGCGGCTCGAGCGCCGAGGACTCCACGGGGGTGGGGCCGCAGGAGCCGCAGGACGGGGAGAGCCCGACCCTGCCCTCGGGCGACCAGGGCGGCTGACCCGCGCCGCTCAGCGAAGCCGGTCGCGGGCCGCGGCGACGGCGGCCTGGCCCAGGCTGATCCCGCCGTCGTTCGGCGGCACCCGCCGGTGCGTCAGCACGTGGAAGCCGCGCTCCTCCAGCAGCGCCGTGGCCCGCCCGAGCAGCAGGAGGTTCTGGAACACCCCGCCCGACAGCGCCACGGTGGACGGGCCGCCGGCCTGCCGTAGCCGGGTGCAGCCGTCGGCGACGGCAGCCGCGATCGCGTTGTGGAACCGGGCGGCTGTCACCGCCCGGTTCGTGCCCGCCCGCACGTCCTCCACGACCGCCCGGACCAGTTCGGCGCCGGGCACGACGAACGGCTCCTCCCCCACCAGGCGGCACGGGTAGGCGCCGTCCTCGGCCTGGTCGGCCCACTGTTCCAGCTCGATGGCGGCCTGGCCCTCGTAGGTGATCGCGTCGCGCTCGCCGACGATCGTCGCGACGGCGTCGAACAGCCTGCCCATGCTGGAGGTGGGAGGGGCGCCGACGCCGCGGCGGGCGAGCGCGACGACGGCCGCCCAGCGCTCCGCGTTGCGCCGGACGACGTCGAGGCCGGCCGGCACGTCGCCGTCGTAGGCCAGGTCGAGGTGGGCGGCGGCCATGCGCCACGGCTGCCTGATCGCCGCCGCGCCGCCGGGCATCGGCACCGTCGCCAGGTGGCCGGCCCGCCGGAAGCCGGTCAGGTCCGCGATCAGGAACTCGCCGCCCCACAGCGTGGCGTCCTCGCCGTAGCCGAGCCCGTCGAAGGCCACGCCGATGACCGGCCCCGCGACGCCGTTGTCGGCCAGGCACGAGGCGACGTGCGCGTGGTGGTGCTGCACGGCGACCAGGTCGAGGCCGTCCCTGGCCAGCGCGTACTTGGTGGACAGGTACTCCGGGTGCAGGTCGTGCGCCAGCACCTCGGGAACGATGTCGAACAGCCGCCCGAAGTGCTCGACGCCGTCGGTGAAGGAGCGCAGCGTCTCGTAGTTCTCCAGGTCGCCGATGTGGTGGGAGACGAAGGCGTGCCCGTCCCTGGCCAGGCAGAAGGTGTGCTTGAGCTCGGCGCCGCAGCCGAGGACGGGCCGGGGGAAGGGCCAGGCCAGCTCGAGCGGCTGGGGCACGTATCCCCGGGAGCGCCGCACGGGCAGCGCCTCGCCGCGGAAGACGCGTACCACCGAGTCGTCGGTGCGCATGTGGATGCGCCGGTCGTGGGTGAGGAAGGCGTCGGCGATGCCGCCCAGCCTGGGCACGGCCTCCTCGTCGACGTACATGATGGGTTCGTCGCAGACGTTGCCGCTGGTCAGCACGATGGGGGTGGCGAGTCGGCGGAGCAGGAGGTGGTGCAGCGGGGTGTAGGGCAGCATCAGGCCGAGCCAGTGGTTGCCGGGCGCCACCGGGGCGGCCACCTCGGCGTCCGGACGGCGGCGCAGCAGCACGATCGGGCGGGCCCGGCAGGTGAGCAGGCGCTCCTCCTCCTCGCCGACCTCGCACAGCAGGCGGGCGGCGGCCAGGTCGGGCACCATGACGGCGAACGGCTTGTCCTCCCTGTGCTTGCGGCGGCGCAGCGCCGCGACCGCGCTGTCGTCGGCGGCGACCGCGGCCAGGTGGTATCCGCCCAGCCCCTTGATCGCCAGGACGGCGCCGCCGGCCAGCAGCCGCGCCGTGCCCTCCACGGGATCGCCGTCGACCTGCCGCCCCTCGCGGTCGAGCAGCCGCAGGCTGGGCCCGCAGGCCGGGCAGCACACCGGCTGGGCGTGGAAGCGGCGGTCGGCCGGATCGTGGTACTCACGCGAACAGTCCGCGCACATGGCGAAGGCGGCCATCGTGGTGCGGGCCCTGTCGTACGGCACGCCGCGGACGATCGTGAAGCGCGGGCCGCAGTTGGTGCAGTTGGTGAAGGCGTAGCCGTGGCGGCGGTCGGCCGGGTCGTCCATCTCGCGCAGGCAGTCGGCGCAGGTCGCCACGTCGGGTGAGACGAGCGCCCGGCACCGCCCGCCGGTGGCGCTGCCCGCGATGACGAAGCCCGCCTGGCCCGTGGCGGGGATGGCCCCCGCGCTGATGCGCTCGATCGAGGCCAGCGGGGGCGGGCTGGCGCGCAGCGTCGCCAGGAACTCCTGGACCCGGGCGTGCGCGCCCTCGACCTCGATGAACACCCCCCGCTCGTCGTTGCCGACCAGCCCGTCGAGGCCGAGCCCGGTGGCCAGGCCGTACACGAAGGGCCGGAACCCGACCCCCTGCACGACGCCTTCGACCAGGACCATGGCGCGGACACGCCTGCTCACCTCCTCATTGTCCGTCCGGACCCGGACAGGCGAGAAGCGGGGGGCGGCAAGGGAAAGTTGGTTATGGTCGTACAGAACCGTCGACAAGGTCTGTGCTCAAATGAAGCTTCCAGGCCGGAATCCAGGCCGGCGCACCTGACGTGCGCATCGTCGAGGCGAACACCGGGAAACCCATGGAAAGACGCAAGCATCTGCGCGGCATCGTCCAGCGGCGCGCCACGGACCTCGCAGGCGAGCTCGACCACCAGCTGGCCGAGTGGTCGCGGCGTACCGGGATCGCCGTCGAGACCTGGGCGTTGCCCTCCGAGCGGGTGCCCAGGCGGGTGGTCGAGGCGGTTCTGGGCTGCTTCGCCGAGGCGCTGTCCAACGTCGAGAAGCACAGCGGCGCGCGGGCCGTCTCCGTCGCCGTGACCGTGGGCGACAAGGGGCTGCGCCTCACGGTCAGCGACGAGGGAAGGGGTTTCGTCGGGCCGGCCGCCGGCCGCGGGATCGTCGCGATGCGCGCGCACCTGGCGTCCGTGGGCGGACGCTGCACCGTCACCAGCACCCTCGGCGGCGGCACGACGGTCAGCGGGGTGATCCCGCGCGCCGCCCTGCGCGGCCTCTAGCGAGGCGGGCCGTCAGGTGTGCTCGGAGATCAGGATCCCGCTGGTCGACGGCTCCAGCGCCTCGAAGACGTGCGGCAGGTCTCCCGGATAGGAGATGTAGTCGCCGGGACGCAGCTCCACCGGCTCGTCGACGACGCCCACCAGCGCCCGGCCGGTGGCCAGGACGACGTGCTCGATGACGCCGGGCATGTGGGGATCGGAGGAGCGCACGGTGCCGGGTTCGGCCTCGATGCGGTAGATGTCGCGGCGGGCGGCCGGGGGGCTGGCGGCCAGCAGGACGGCCCGGTAGTCGGCCTGCGCCGAGGCGACCGCCACGCCCTCGTCCGACCTGATCACCCGAACCCGCGGCCGGGGCGGGTCGATGATCTGGGAGAACGGCACGTTCAGCGCCGTCGACAGCGCCCACAGGGTCTCGAGGCTGGGATTGCCCTGCCCGGACTCCAGCTGGGAAAGGGTCGACTTGGCGATGCCGGCCCGGCGGGCCACCTCGGTGAGGGACAGGCCGGCGGCGCCGCGCTCGCGGCGCAGGGCGGCCGCGATGGATTTCATGGGAACGTCCCGCTCCATGCGTTCAGCATATCATCCGGCCGTTCGATTTGACGAACACGGACAGAAGTGTTCATTCTGGACTCCATGCGTTCGATAGTACGAACACTCGACCGCGGGCTGCTGCGCGACATCGCGCTGGTGAGCCTGGCGATCGGGGTGGTGGGCATCTCCTACGGGGCGACCGCCGTGGCGGCCGGCTTCCCGCTGTGGCTGCCGGCGATCCTCGGCCTGCTCGTACTGGCCGCGGGCTCCGAGTTCCTGTTCATCGGGATCATCGCGGCGGGCGGCAGTCCCATCGCCGCGGTGGTGGCCGGGCTCGCGGTCAACGCGCGCCACCTGCCGTTCGGGCTGGCCCTGCCCGACGTGCTCGGGCGCGGCTGGCGGCGGCTGCTCGGCACCCACCTCATGAACGACGAGTCGGTCGTCTTCGCCCTCTCGCAGGAGGAGCCCGCGCGGAAGCGGGCCGCCTACTGGGCCTGCGGGATCGGCATCCTGATCTGCTGGCCGCTCGGCGCCGTGACCGGCGGCCTGGCCGGGGCCCTCATCGACGACACCGGGGCGCTGGGGCTCGACGCGATGTTCCCTGCCGTCCTGCTGGCGCTGGTCCTGCCGGCCCTGCGGGACAGGGACAAGCGCCACGCGGCGCTGGCCGGCGTCGTCATCGCCCTGGCCGCCACGCCGTTCCTGCCCGCGGGGCTGCCCGTACTGCTCTCGCTGGCCGGGCTGGCCCTCATCGCCACGCGCGCGGAGGCCTCCCGATGAACAGCCCCGTCGTGCTGGTGGCCGCGGCGCTGGTGCTCGCCGCGGGCACGTTCGCCTTCCGGCTGGCCGGCCCCCTGCTGCGTGACCGCGTCACCTTCCCGCCCCGGATGGAGCGGCTCATGGCGGCGGGCGCCGTCGTCCTGCTGGCCGCGCTGGTGGCGACGACGACCTTGACCGAGGAGGGGGGTCTGGCGGGCGTCGCCAGGGTGGCGGGCGTCGCGGTCGCCGGGGTGCTCGCCTGGCGCAGGGCGCCCTTCCTGGTGATCGTCCTGTCCGCGGCCGCCGTCACCGCGGGGCTGCGGCTGCTCGGCGTGCCCTGACCGCCGGCCGCGGTCACCGCGCTCGTGCTCCATGGAGGATACGCACCAGGCCGATCTCGGCGACGTTCTTGGTCAGCTCCACGTTGAGCCAGCCCGCCACGTCGGCCAGCGTCTGCTCCTGCCCCCACAGCCCGGCGGTCCGGTCGGCGGAGTCGAGGTCGGCGTCGGTCAGCGGCGACAGCCGCTCCTGCCAGTCCGCCTTCAGCCCGCGCAGCCACTCGGCCGCCGCGGCGGCGCCACCCGGCCAGATGATCTCCTCGCGCGGTGGCGCGCCGTCGCCGAAGCAGTGCCCGAGCGTGGTCGTCCACCAGAAGCCCATGTGCCAGGTCAGCCAGCCGATCGTGACCGCCGGCACCGGCTCGGGCTCGGGCACCTGCCAGTCGGCCACCCACCGGCCCAGCCCGTCCTGACGCACGCTCCAGCAGTGCGGCGCCGGCTCCCACAGGCACAGCGCGTCGTCGATGTCCTTGAGGTGGTGGTCGAACAGCGCCCAGGCGATGTCGAGCTGGCGCAGGAGGAGGTCGATACGGGCCACAGTCATGCGCGGGAGTCTGGCAGCGACGGCGGGCGGACTACCACCGATTATCCCGCGGCCGCCTTGGCGATCAGCGTGGCGGCGTGCCGCACCTCCTGCTCGGTGCTCCAGCGGCCCAGCGACAGCCGCAGCGCGGCCAGCGCGCGCTCCGGCGGCAGTCCCATGGCCAGCAGCACGGGCGAGGGGGCGTCGACGCCTTCGTGGCAGGCCGAGCCGGTGGAGGCGGCGATCTCAGGCACGGCGGCCAGCAGGGCACGGCCGCTGGTGCCGTCGATGCTGACGTTCAGCGTGCCGGCAGGCGCTCGTCCGGGTGACCGTTGAGGCGCACCCGGCCCGGCAGCCGGGCCTCCAGCTCCGCCTGCAGCAGGTCGCGCAGCGCGGCCAGCCGTACGGCGCTGCCGGGCAACTCGCGCCGGGCGGTCTCGGCGGCCTGGCCCAGGGCGGCGGCGAAGGCGACGTTCTCCGTGCCGGCCCGCAGGCCGCGCTCCTGGCCGCCGCCGGGGATGACGGGACGAAGCGGGGTGCCGGCACGCACGTACAGCGCGCCCACCCCCTTCGGGGCGTACATCTTGTGGCCGACCACGGTCAGCAGGTCCACACCGAGCGCCGCCACGTCGACGGCCACCTTCACGACGGCCTGGGCGGCGTCGGTGTGGAACAGCGCGCCGCTCTGCCGCGCGACGGCGGCCAGCTCGGCGATCGGCTGGATCGTGCCGGTCTCGCTGTTGCCGTAGGCGACCGACACCAGCGCGGTGTCCCCTTCCCGCACGGCCGCGCGCAGGTCGCCGGGATCGACGCGGCCGTGGCCGTCCACCGGCAGCGGCGTCACGATGAAGCCCT
Source organism: Nonomuraea sp. NPDC003804 (assembly GCF_040610675.1). Classification (NCBI taxonomy): domain Bacteria; kingdom Bacillati; phylum Actinomycetota; class Actinomycetes; order Streptosporangiales; family Streptosporangiaceae; genus Nonomuraea; species Nonomuraea sp. NPDC003804. The sequence continues at coordinate 6,501 of NZ_JBEXMT010000051.1, read as the reverse complement.
CGGCCCGCAGGCCGTCGCAGGACCGCAGCACGGCGGGGTGCTCGGTGGCCGGCGTGACGACCCGCCGCCGCCCGGGGTCGCCGGCGCGGACGGCGAGGGCGGCGCCGCGGACGGCCAGGGCGTCGGCCTCGGAGCCGCCGCCGGTGAAGATCACCTCCGCGGGCTCGGCGCCGAGCAGCTCGGCCACCTGCCGGCGGGCATGGTCGAGGGCCGCGCGCGGCGCGCGGGCGTAGGCGTGGCCGCTGGAGGGGTTGCCGAAGTGGGCCGTCAGGTACGGCAGCGCCGCCTCCAGCGCCTCGGGGTCGACCGGGGTGGTGGCGTTGTAGTCCAGGTAGACGGGCGCGCCCGCGAGCGCGGGATGCGTCATGGCGGCCTCCTCGGGAGCGGATGAAGATCGCGATCCCGGCCGAACGTACCAGGAGGGGCTCTCCCCGGGAAGTCAAGCTATTGCTTAGGAAAGTTTCTTTATAAAGAGTGGACTCGACCGTCCCTCTCCCCCATTGGAGCACACATGCGTCTCCGCCCCCTCGTCCTGGCCGCCGGCTTGTGCGCCGCGCTGGTCACCCTCGCCACCCCCGCCCACTCCGCCGCCGTCGTCGACGTCCCCTTCGGCCCTCTCTCGATCGGCGACTACTGCCGCGCCAAGGTCTCCTCCTCCGCCTGGATCGGCTTCTACGAGTCGAGCGGCCTGCGGTGCTACGGCAGCGCCCCCGGAGGCGGCCTGCAGTACGCCGGGTCCGGCGACCCGTACCTGGCCTGCAAGTTCCTCACGACCGACGTGGTCATGAGCGCCTTCCGCGGCACCTCCGACGCCCTGGTGTGCCGGGTGATCCGCTGACGGTCCCCTCCCGCCGCGCCCGCGAGGGCGTGGCGGCCCTCCACCGGCGCTACCCCGGCGTGCGCGTGCCTCGCAGGTGGGTCATCCCGGGGACGAGGAGCAGGCATGGCGGGATCACCAGCACGAGCCCCGCCGCGCCCAGAAGGACGGCCTGGTCGCCGGTCAGGTTCGTCAGCGGCCCGGTCACCGCCTGGCCGAACGGCATGAGGCCGAAGGTGGCGAGCCAGGCCAGGGAGGTGATCCGCCCGATCAGGTGGTCGGGTACCTCGCGGTACATCGCGACGTCCCAGCAGAGGGCGTACGTCTCCACGCCGAAGCCGGCGATGAGGTAACAGCAGAAGAGCACCCAGATCGAAGGGGCGTACAGCAGGCCGAGAGGGACGAGGGCATACAGCGACATCGCGCACATGGCCACGACTCCCGAGCGCCGGGGGCGCCAGGCCATCATCGTGACGCTGCCGATCAGCCCGCCGGCGCCGTAGCACGCGAGGGCCGTGCCGTACGCCGTGTAGGAGCCGAACATGTCCCGGCTCAGCACGGGCAGGAGCACCTGGCTGGGCGCGATCACGAACATGAGGCTGACCGGGGAGAACAGGAGCAGGGCCGTCAGCCACGGCCGGCGCCCCGCCTCGGCGAATCCCGCCGTCGCCTCCTTGAGGAGGGAACGGCGGGCGACCGGCGTCCATGACGGCTCCACGACCCCGCGGAGGGCGAGCGCGGCGGCGGCGAACACGAGCGCCGCCAGCGCGAAGGGAAGGACCCGGCTCCCGCCGGCGAGCAGCGTGCCGACCACCGGACCGGTGATGACCCCCACCCGGGTGCAGATGTTGACCAGGGCCCGGCCGGACATCCGCCGGTCCTCGTCCAGCGAGCCCGCCAGGATGGCGTTGAACGCGGGCCGGATGAACGCCTCGGCGGCGCCGACCACGAACAGGACGGTGGCCGGCAACCACACGGCGGCGGTGTGCCCGCCCACGACGATGGGCACGCTCGCCGCGGCGGCGTCGACGGCGAGCATGACGGTCAGGATCCGCCGTCGCGACAGGCGATCGGACCAGACTCCCCCTACCAGGAGCAGGCACAACGACGCGACGCCCTTGGCGGCGAGCACGACGCCGACCGTGGCCGCGTCGCCCCCGGCGCTGAGCACCGAGACGGTGACGGCGACCGCGAGGACCTGCTCGCCCACCACGAACCCGAGCTGCGCCAGCGCGATCATCCGGAAGGCGGGATTCCGCAGTGCCGTCAGATCGATGCCCGCCGGTATGAGCCGCACGATGCCAGTCCCCCGGCTTCTCTGCCCGGAGCGCGAACTCGACGAGCGCTGACGTGGCGGCCGCGAACATGCGCCGGGCGGCTTCGAGGACACTCCGGAACCCGGCTACAACAGGCTGACGGCCCGGTCAACGGCGCCCGCCACGTCTCCGTTGGCCGGATAGAGAAGCGACCGGCCGGGTACCAGGCCGAGCGCCGTCGGCATCCTGAGCGCGCGTTTCCATCGGTCGAAAATCCGCTCGGTATCGGTGCCGTCGCCGCCGAGCAGCAACACCGGCAGGGTCGAGGACGCCAGGACATGGGTCATGTCGTCGATGGCGGGGAGTTTCAGCCAGGTATAGGCGCTGCGCCGACCCAGCCCGCACGCGATGACGATCGACCGGATCACGGCCTCCGGTGACAGGTCGTTGCGGATCCTGCCGTCGATCCACCGGGAGATGAACGGCTCGACCATCGCGATCAGCTTGCGGTCGTTGAGCTCGTTCACCGCCCGCGCGGTGTTCTCCAGCACCGAAGGCGTGGCGGCGTCGTCCAGCGCGATCCTGGTCAGCGTCTTGCCCCCGTCGAAGCCCATGGCCGCGATGGTCTCCGCGTCGTAGCCGGTGAAACGGTCGTCGATCTCGAACGACGAGCCGGCCAAGCCGGTGCGGTTCATGGACCCGAAGACCGACTTGCCGTCCAGCACGCCCAGCAGCAGCAGGTCTTCCAGGATGTCGGCGGTGCCCATCACGCCGGTGACGCCTGGACGTTCCAGCGCCACGCAGAGCCGGTCCAGAAGATCGCCCCGATCCGCCATGGCCATCGGATCGCCGCCCGCGCCGAGCGCGCCGCGCGCTGGATGGTCCGCGGCGATGATCATTACTCGGCCGTGCTCGCCCAGCACGGAGGGCGCCGGTATGCGAAGCCTCGCGGCCTCGGCGATCGCCTCGGGGTTGTGCACGCGTGTCCGCACGATCTCGGCCACCCTGGCAGCCACGGCGCTCCTCCAAAGGGGCAGCTTGTCAGGACATAGTTTTGTCCTGACAAGACTTATCAGCCGGCAAACCCCGAGTCAATGCGAAGCGGATCGACGGCCGGGCGACCTGATCCGCACCCTGCGAGCCGCGGAACGCGGAGGTCGGGCGGCGCTCCGACCCGGCACGGAAGGGCGCCCGTCCTGCCCAGGGCAGGCAGCGACCGGGACCTCCGGTCGTCCTCTAGCCGGTCGGCGTGATGGGTCCGTGCAGGCGCACGCCCTCGAGGGAGAGCCGAGACTCGTAGGCCCCCGCCAGGTCGCGCAGCGCCGACCCGCAGTCGCCGTGGTAGACGGGCCCGTGCATGAGACAGAGCGCCGTCGGCTCCAGCCCGGCCAGCGCGCGCATGGTGGGACCGGTGGACGGGGTGAGACAGGTCGCGCCGTAGGCGTCCTCCGCCGCCAGCGCGGGGCTGACGATCTCCTTGTCGGTCATGGCGGGCGCCGGGCCCATCGCGGTGAACAGGTCGCCGCACAGCAGGGTGCCGGCGGTCTCCTCGTAGAACAGGCCCGCGTCCCAGCCGTGCGGGACGTGCGGCGTCTCGATCCGCCGTACCCGCCTGCCGCCCAGGTCCATGACCTCGCCGTCGGCCAGCGGCCGGGGCGGCCGGTCGGCGAGGTCGTTCACCGACACCAGGCACCCCACGCGGCCGTGCGCCACCTGGGCCCGGGGCGCGGCGGCCAGCCAGGCGTTCATCGATCCGCACTCGTCGGCCTCGACATGACCGAAGGTGATCCAGCGCAGCCGCTCCAGGCCGATGAGGCGGTCGACGGCCGCCGACACCGGGAGGAACAGCGCGCGCAGCCCGGTGTGGAACAGCAGCGGCTCCTCGGCGTCGATCAGGTACTGGTTGAACATGATGCCGGCGTCAGGGACGAACGTGGACATCCGGTAGACGTCCGGCGCGACCTCGGTGACGGTGGTGTCCATCCTGCTGCCCCCTCGCGGCGGGTCCCCCGTTCCGCCATCGTCTCACGGGGCACTGGTGATCTCCGCGGCCGGCGTCCAGTGCGCGCGTGAGGCCGGTCCCGCTCCTGCAGCCACCGGGGGCGAGCGCCCCCCGAGGCCGGATCCCTCGCAGGGGTTCGCAGGCGGGGATCCGCCCGGCCCTTCCTGCTGAGAGCGGTCTCAGGTTCGGCCGCGCGGGCGAACATATCGCGATATATCGTCCTAACCGGGAACATGTGATCCTCCGGCGGTGGTTGTCCCGGAGATACTGGCTTGTGGAGGGTGAGCGATGGCGGCGATGCGGACTGTGGGGCGATTGCTCGCGGGTGGGGCGGCGCTGGCCGCGGCGGGCTGGGCGTTGCGCGACGTGCCCGCGGAGCTGGGCGTCCGGCCGTTGACCTCGGGCGAGGAGCGGGCCGGCAGGATCCGCCGCTCGCGGCAGTTCAGGGACGGCGTCTTCTACAACCCCATGCCGGAGCCGACCAGGGTGGGCGCGCCGTCCCCCGGCCTGCTGCGCGAGCTGATGAGGGACCGCGAGTCGCGCCGTCCCCCCGGCCCGATCCCGCTGCGCACGCCCGCCGCCACGGCTCCGTCGCCGACCGGGCTGAGCGTCGTCTGGTACGGCCACGCCTCCACGCTCGTGGAGATCGAGGGCAGGCGGGTGCTGTTCGACCCGGTGTGGAGCAGGCGGGTCTCCCCCACGCCGTTCGTCGGCCCGCGGCGGCACCACCCGGTGCCCGTCGCCATCGAGGAGGTGCCGAAGCTCGACGCGATCGTCATCTCGCACGACCACTACGACCACCTGGACCTGTCGACGGTGCGCCGGCTCACCCGCATCTCCAAGGCGCCGTTCCTGGTGCCGCTCGGCATCGGCGCGCACCTGGAGCGATGGGGCGTGCCGCTGTACCGGATCATCGAGCTGGACTGGGAGGAGGAGGCGATCGTCGCGGGGCTGCGTTTCGTCTCGACGGCCGCCCGCCACTTCTCCGGCCGGTCTGTGACCCGCGACGACACGCTGTGGGGTTCGTGGGTGGTCGCGGGGGCCCGGCGCAGGGTCTTCTACGCCGGCGACTCGGGCTACTTCGAGGGGTACGCCACGATCGGCGCGGACCACGGCCCGTTCGACCTCACGCTCATGCCGATCGGCGCCTACAGCCCAGCATGGCCCGACATCCACATGAACCCGGAGGAGGCGGTGAACGCCCACGTCGACCTGGGCGGCTCGGTGCTGCTGCCGGTGCACTGGGCGACGTTCACCCTGGCCCTGCACCCGTGGTCGGAGCCGGTCGACCGGCTGTGGCGCGAGGCCAAGGCGCGCGACGTCTCGATCGTGGTCCCGCGTCCCGGCGAACTGGTCGACACCGCCTCGGTGCCGGCGGTCGACGCCTGGTGGCAGGCCGTACAGTCGTAGGCGTGAGCAACATCGAACCCAACCCGCAGGAGACGGTGTGCGCGGCGGGCGAGCCCGTCCGCGAGCTGGTGCGGGGGCACGAGGTCGCGCTCGGCGGGCCGCGCGCGATGACGGTCACCCGCACCCTGCCCGCCGTGGGGCGGCGCATGGTGGGCGCGTGGTGCTTCGTCGACCAGTACGGCCCCGAGACGGCCCGGATGCGGGTGCCGCCGCATCCGCACACCGGCCTGCAGACCGTCACCTGGCTCGTGGCAGGCGAGGTGCTCCACCGTGACAGCCTCGGCAGCCTCCAGCCGGTACGGCCAGGCCAGCTCAACCTGATGACGGCCGGGCGCGGCATCTCCCACTCGGAGGAGTCGCCCCGGACAGAGCTGCACGGCGTGCAGCTGTGGGTGGCGCTGCCCGAGGCGGCGCGCCACGTGGCGCCGCACTTCGAGCACCACGGCGACCTCCCGGTGGTGCGTGGGCCCGGACACGCGGCGACGGTCCTCATGGGTTCCTTCGGCGGCGCCGCCTCCCCCGCGAGCACCTACACGCCGCTGGTCGGCGTCGAGGTGTCGGTCGACGGCACGGCCGAGCTGCCGATCCGGCCCGACTTCGAGCACGCGGCGCTGACCCTGGACGGCACGCTGACCGTCGACGGCGAGGCGCTGCCCGCCGGGCCGCTGCTGTATCTCGGGCTCGGCCGGTCCGCGCTGCGGGTGTCGGGCACCGGGCGGCTGCTGCTGATCGGCGGCGTGCCGTTCGAGGAGGAGATCGTGATGTGGTGGAACTTCGTCGGCCGCACGCACGAGGAGATCGAGTCCTTCCGCAAGGAGTGGGCGGAGGGCACGCTCTTCGGCCGGGTCACCGGGTTCGACGGCGACCCGTTGCGCGCTCCCGCCCTCCCCACGGCCCGTCTCAAGCCGCGCGGCCGGACCCGCTAGTACTACATCACTAGATCGCGCCTGGTATCTGCTTGGTTTCGCTGCGTGATCAGGCTGGGACGTGCGAGCGTGTCCGCGTGTCCCAGCCTG
>NZ_JBEXMT010000050.1:0-50849 GCF_040610675.1 Nonomuraea sp. NPDC003804 | reverse complement strand
GAAGATCTGCCCCGGATGACCCGTCGGGACCGGATCGAGATGAGCGTCCAGCAGGTGAACCTCGACACCGGGGATCGGCGACCCGATCGGCACCGTCAGACCGCCGTCGAGGCTCTCGAGCGTCTGGATGGTCGCCGCGATCGTGGCCTCTGTGGGGCCGTAGCCGTTTACCAGCCGGATATGACGCAGGCGCGCGTCGGAGAGCCATGCCTGGACCGGCCCGGACCCGGCTTTCTCGCCACCGATGAGGACCAGGCGGAGGGATCGGGGAACGGGCGCGCCGGCCACCAATACCCGAACGAGCTGGTGCCAGAACTCCGTGGGCAGGTTCACGACGGTGATCCCCAGCCGGTCGCAGGCGGCCAGCAACTGGGCGGGATCGAGCATCTCGTCGGTGCGCGGCACGAGCGCGGCGCCCGACGTCAGCGTCAGCGCGACGTCCTCGATGCTGGCATCGAAGCTGGTCGACGAGAACTGCAACCACCGATCGTCAGGGCCGACGCCGTACTCCGCTGCCATCGTGGCGGCGTACGCGCCGATGGCAGCGTGGTTGATCATGACGCCTTTGGGTCGCCCGCTGCTTCCGCTGGTGTAGATCAGGTAGGCCAGCTCGGCAGGGTGCGTGACGACAGCCGGTGCGGTCGCTTCCGGCAGCGCCGGCGGAAGCTCGTCCAGGATGAGCGCGCACCGGGCGTCCGCCACGATCTGGGCCGTCCGCTCGGGCGGATAGGCGGGATCGAGCGGTACGTACGCCGCGCCCGCCCGCAGGACACCGAACATCGCCGTGATCAGTTCTGGGCCACGCGGTAACCGCACCCCCACCAGATCACCCGGTCCGACACCGCGAGCCGCCAGCCACCCGGCCAGCGCGCCGGTGGCGGAGTCGAGTTGCCGGTAGGTCAGACAGCGCCCGTCCGCGCCGAGGATCGCGGGCGCGTCCGGGCGGGCGGCGGTCTCGGCGAGAAACATACGGACAATCCCCGGCCGGCTCAGCCTGGTCAATCGCCCCTCCCTGAGTTCGCGATGAAAGAAAGCGACCGGGCCATATCTTTTCGGAATCCCAGGAGAGGAGATAGGGCAGGCAACGGCAGAGGTGTGCCAGGAACCTGGCAGGGATATTCGCGTTTGCTGGCGCGATGACGCCGGTTGGCCGCTACGGGCGTTGCCGAGGGGAAACCGGGGCTGATATCAACAGGGCGTGGGACCGGGGAGTTCCATGCTCAAAAGGAAAGTCGCGGATGCGTACACTTCTGATCGACAACTACGATTCGTATACATTCAACCTCTTTCAGATGTTGGCCGAGGCCAATGGCTGCGAGCCGATCGTCATTCGCAACGACTCCGCGACGTGGCGTGAATTGTCAGCCATGCGGTTCGACAACATCGTGTTGTCTCCCGGTCCGGGCCACCCCGGCCGGCCCGGCGATTTCGGCGTGTGCGCGGAGGTCCTGCGGCAGGCCGACGTTCCCGTGCTCGGCGTGTGCCTGGGGCATCAGGGAATGGCGGCCGTGGCGGGCGGCATGGTCGAGCTCGCGCCCGAGCCGATGCACGGCCGGCTGAGTCGCGTCTGGCACGACGGCCGCGAGCTGTTCGCCGGCGTTCCCGCCGGGTTTCGCGTGGTGCGCTACCACTCCTGGATCGTCTCCGAGCCCCTGCCCGCGTCGTTGGAGGCGGTCGCGTGGACGGCGGACGGGCTGGTGATGGCGTTGCGGCACCGGTTCAGGCCGCAGTGGGGCGTGCAGTTCCACCCGGAGTCCATCGCGACAGAACACGGGATGCGGCTGCTGGAGAACTTCAGGGACCTGAGCCGGCCCGCCGCACCCATCGGCGGCCCGCGCCCGCTTCCCGCCGACGCGAGCAGGCCGGAGGCGGCGCCTCCGCCGTACCGGGCGCACGTGGCGACGTTACCGGAATGGCTGGACCCGGAGACGGTGTTCTCCGCATTGCACGAGACGACCCAGGCGGCGTTCTGGCTGGACAGCAGCCGCGCGGAACCGGGGCAGGCTCGCTTTTCCTTTCTCGGCGCCCATGGCGGACCGCTTTCCCGACTGGTGAAGTACCGCGTCGAACGCAAAGAAGTGCACATTCATTCCGCACAGGGAAAGGAAGTCCAGCAGGGCACGCTCTTCGACTATCTGGATCGCTCTCTGGCGAGGGGCGTGGCTCACGACGAGCTGCCTTTCGATTTCGTCGGCGGATTCGTCGGCTATTTTGGATATGAACTGAAGGCCGACTGCGGCGGTTCTACCAGGCATCGTTCGCCCTATCCTGACGCCTGCCTGGTTTTCGCTGACAGATTCGTCGCATTCGACCACGAAGAGCGACGGGTCTATCTCGTCGCGTTGAGTGAGGACGGCACCGCGGAGGCCGCGCAGACCTGGTTCAGCGAGACCGTCCGGCTGCTGGCGGCGTCGACCCGGCCGACGGAGACGGATCCGCCTCTCCACATCCAGGCGGATCATGTCCAGCCAAGCGTGGGACGGGCGGCCTATCTCGCCGCCGTCCGCGCCTGCCTGGAGGAGATCCGCGGCGGCGAGAGCTACGAGATCTGCCTCACCGGCCGCGTGCGTACTGAGCCGCTCGAAATCCCGTCGCTGGACGTCTACCGCGTCCTGCGGCGGATCAATCCCGCGCCGTACGCCGCGTACCTTCGCTTCGACGAGGTCGAGATTCTCTCCTCCTCCCCCGAGCGGTTCCTGCGCGTCGACGGGCAGCGCTGGATCGAATCGAAACCGATCAAGGGAACCTTGCCCCGCGCCGCCGACGCCCAGACCGACCTGGACAACGCGCGGGCGCTGACCCTGGACGAGAAGACCAGGGCGGAGAACCTGATGATCGTCGATCTGGTCCGCAACGACCTGGGCAGAGTCAGCGCGATCGGAACCGTCCACGTGCCCGAGCTCATGGGTGTGGAGAGCTACGAAACCGTTCACCAGCTCGTCTCCACCATCCGCGGCCGGCTGCGCCCCGAGCTCACCTCGGTCGACGCTCTGCGGGCGGCGTTCCCGGCCGGCTCGATGACCGGCGCGCCCAAGCTGCGCACCATGCAGATCATCGACCGGCTGGAGGACAGCGCCCGCGGAGTGTACGCGGGCTCCATCGGATTCCTGTCACTCAACGGCACAGCCGACCTCTCCGTCGTCATCCGCACCGTGGTGGCCGACCCCGCAGGGACCACCATCGGCACCGGCGGCGCCATCGTCGCCCAGTCCGACCCCGACGCCGAATACGACGAGGCCGTACTGAAAGCCACGGCGCCGGCCAGGGCGATGGCCATCGCCAGGCACCACCGGGACAACACCACGACATACGCGGAAGCGAGGCACGCGTGAGCTGGTCGGTACGCCACGTCACCCCAGAGGACATCCCCTATCTCGTGGCCGCGGTGCTGAACCTGGTCGGCGAGCTCCGCGGCGAGCCGGCGGTGATCCCGCAGGCCTCGCAGGCGGCCCATGACCTGGTCGGCGACGAGGAGGCCGGACTGGCGCTGATGGCGGTGGACGACGAAGGGCAGCCGCTGGGAGTTGCCACGGCCAGCTACCAGCTCGCCGTACGCACCGGCGGACCATACGCCATCATCCAGGAGCTCTGGGTCGATCCTGGCGCGCGTGGCCGCGGGGTGGCAGGCGCCCTCATCTCCGCCCTGTGCGACAAGGCCAGAGCGCGCGGCTGCACCGTCGTCGAGGTGGGCCTGCCCCGGTCGAGCTCGGCGCCCTTCGCGACCGCCCATCGGAGCTATCTGTCCTGGGGCTTTCAGGACCTGGGGCTGCGCATGAGGAAGGTGATCACCGATGCTGATGGTTGAGCAGAGGGGCGCGCCTCCCGCCCAGCCCTGGACCCTGAACAGGGAGGGCGGGCGGACAGCCGGCGCCGAGGACGACGGGCGCACCGCGGAGATCGCCGACGGACTGAGGCGCTCGGGCTGGGGCACGGCCGCGGCCGGCGCCTCCGACGACGACCTGGACGAGGTCCTGTCCGCCGTCCACACCCCGCACTACCTCCGCTACCTGGAAACGACCAGCGCCGAGCTGCCCGAGGGCGAATACCTCGTCCCCGACAATCGCGCCGCACCCGGCGTGGTGCAGGACACCCCGCTGCAGACAGGCACCTACCAGGCCGCCTGGGAAGGCGCCCGGACGGCGCTGACGGCCGCCGCGCTCGTCGCCCAGGGCAGGCAGGCTGCCTATGCTCTCTGCCGGCCGCCTGGTCACCACGCGGGTCCCGACTGGTTGGGCGGCTACTGCTTCCTGAACAACGCCGCCGTCGCCGTCGAAGCCCTGGCCAGGCATGGCCGCAGCCCCGGCGTACTGGATCTCGACTTCCACATCGGCAACGGGACCGCGGCCATTCTCGCCCGGCATTCCCGGCGCCCGTACGCGTCCATCCACGCTGCCACGTCGGAGCACTACCCGTGGACCGACGACCTCGCAGGGGTCTCCGCCGACCTCTGCTTCGACATGACGGAGCCGCCGTCCGAGCAGGAGTACGTGACCGCGGTCGCCGAGCTGGTGCGGCGCCTGACCGACGGGGGCACGGACGCGCTGGTCCTCTCCCTCGGCTTCGACACCCTGGCCGGCGATCCGCACGGCGGCTGGACCCTGTCGCCGCGGGTGTACGGCCTGGTGGCAGCGGCCGTCGCCGCCCCCGGCTGGCCGATCTGCATCGTGCAGGAGGGCGGATACCGGCGCGGCTTCCTGAGCGAATGCGCTGCGGAATTCGGACGAGGACTATCCGGCGATCTGACCAGAAAGCGTGGTGCCCATGGATGAGCTGACCCGACTGCGCGAGCGCATCGACGTGCTCGATGAGGAGATCGCCACCCGGCTCGCCCAGCGGTTCGAGGTGGTCAGGAGGGTCGGCGAGCTGAAGCGCGCGGAGTCCATCCCCATGATGCAGGTCGACCGGATCGCGCACGTGCACGAGCACTACCGGGCACGCGGCGCGGAACAGGGCACGCCGCCCGCCTTCACCCAGGCCTTCGTCGACCTCCTGCTCCAGGCCACCTGCGGGCTCGAAGACACGATCATCGACGCTGCACGGGAGATCAGGTGACCACCTTCGTCACCCTCGGTCCAGAAGGGACCGACCACGAGTACACGCTCCGCCGATATCTGACCTTCCAGGGCATCCCGGAGGCGAAGATCCTCCTGGTGGACGACCTGCTCGACGGTCTGGAAACCGTACGGAGCACCGAGGACTGCTTCCTGCTGCAGAACACGGCCCACCCCGACGTCGCGGCCGTGACCGAACGGTACTGGGCCGAGGTCAGGGTCGTGGACTGCTTCGTCGCCCCGACCAAACCGATGGCGGTCCTCCGCCGCGCGGACGTTCCCGTCCCCCGTACCCTCGCGGTCATGCCGGCCACGGTCGGCTACCTGCGTCCAGGCGAATGGCCGGAACTGATCTCCGTACGCGCCAAGCCGCTGATCGGCCAGGGCCTGCTGACCGGCCGGTACGAGGCGGGGCTCACCCACCTGTCATGGGCGAGCGAGCACCCGGACCGGTTGGTCGTGATCGAACGCATCGGACCCGTCGACACCGGCTGGCTGGTCTACGGGCGGGCAAAGGAGTACCGCGACGAGCTGACCGGACTCGTCCGCCCCGACCTCTACGCGAGCACGCGGTCATGAGCCCCGACGACGCGCTGGTATGGCGCGACGGCACCGTCAAGCACTCCTCCGAGGCGACCGTGCCCATCATGAGCCACGCCCTGCATTACGGCACCACCGTCTTCGAAGGGCTGCGCGCCTATGACGGGCGGCTCGGCTGCGCGCTCTTCCGGCTGGACGATCATCTCGACCGGCTGCGGCGCTCCGCTGAGGCGTACGGCATGCGGCTGCCGCTGTCGCGGGATTCCCTGCGTACGGCGGTGCACGAGGTGGTGCGCGCGCACGGCGGCGGAGACCTGTACGTGCGTCCGATGGTCTTCAGAGGGCCTGGATCCATGGCACTGGACAGCACAGGGAGCACCCTCGAGGTGGCCGTCGCCGCCTGGCGGCTCGACCACTACTTCGCCGGCTCGCACGGCGTGCGCGTCACCGTGTCGCCGTGGGCGCGGATCTCCCCCTCGTCACTCGTGCCGCGCGCCAAGGCCGCCGGCCACTATCTGAACTCCCTGCTGGCCAAGACCGAGGCCACCGACCGAGGCTACGACGAAGCGATCATGCTCGACGAGCGCGGGCTCGTCTGCGAGGCCAGCGCCATGAACGTCTTCGTGGTCCATGGCGGCCGCCTGCTGACCCCCATCGCGGACGACCACCTGCTGGACGGGATGACCCGCGACACGATCCGCACGATCGCGACCGACCTCGGCATCGAAACCGCCGAACAGCCGCTGCGCCCCGCCGACCTCCACCAGGCGGACGAGATCCTGCTCACCGGGACAGGCGCCCGCATCGTGCCGGTCGGGCAACTGGACGACTCCGCCTTCCACGCGCCGGGGCCGGTGACCGCGGCCCTGACAGAACGCTTCGAGGACGTGGTTCGCGGCCGCGTACCGGAACACCACGGCTGGCTCGACCCGGTCGGCCACGTCAGAGCGGGTGCGCGGTGAACGGCTCGGCCGAGCGGCCGCTGCGGATCGCGCTCATCTCCCCGGTCTGGCAGCGCACCCCTCCTGTCGCGTACGGCGCGACCGAGCTGATGGTCAGCGTCCTCACCGAGGAACTGGTACGCCGGGGGCACGACGTGACCCTGTACGCGCCCGGCGATGCTGTGACCAAGGCCCGGCTGCGAAGCTTCCTCCCGCAGGCTCCCGGCTGGGAGAAATCCCTGGAGGATCCGACCCTCGAACTCCACCACGTGGTGCACGCCTATCGGGACGCCGGGGAATTCGACGTCATCCACGATCACACCGACCCCTTCGGCCCGGCGATCGGGGCGTTCGCCGCCATCACCCGGCCCGTCGTGCACACCGTGCACTCCACGCCCGCGGAAGAACCCCTCAGGTCGCTGTACCGCATGATCCATGAGCGGGTGGGCCTGGTGGCCCTGAGTGCGGCCCAGCGCGCGACCACCCCGGAGCTGAGGTATGCCCAGGTCATCCACCACGGGCTCCCAATCGAGGAGTTCCGCTTTCGGCCGCGCAAGGGCGACTACGCGCTGTTCGTCGGGCGGATGATGAACGGCAAGGGTGTCGACCTGGCCATCCGCGCCGCCAGGAAGGCCGGGCTGCGGCTGCTCATCGCCACCAAGGAGGTGCAGTTCGGGTACGAGGCCCGCTACCTGCGCGACAAGGTGAAGCCCTTGCTCGGCGACGACGTGGAACTGGTCGGCGAGGTGGGCTTCGAGGCCAAGGTCGAACTGTACGGGAACGCGCGCTGCACGCTCGTCCCGACCAACTGGGACGAGCCCTTCGGCCTGACCGTCGTCGAGTCTCTGGCATGCGGCACACCGGTCGTCGGACTGCGCAGAGGAGCGACGGCCGAGATCGTCGAGCACGGCGTGACGGGCTTTCTGGCCGCGGACGTGGACGGACTCGCCCACTTCGCCGGGCGGACGGCGGCGATCTCGCCGGCCGCCTGCAGAAGAGCCGCGGAAGAGAGGTATTCGGCCGCGCTGATGGCCCAGCGCTATGAGGCGCTCTACCGCCGGATGATCGCCGCCCACGAGGAGAGGTGACATGTTCGAGCTCTCCGAGACGCTAACGTATGTGGTCAATCTGCGCAGGCGGCCCGACCGGCGAGCACGGATGCGGCGCATCCTGCCGCCGGAAATGACGGTGATATTCACTTCTGATTGGGCAGGGCCCTTCGATGGGCACAGCCTTTCTCCCGAGCTGCTCGACCGCCATTCCGTGTCGCCTTTCCCGTGGCAGGTCGAGTCGGCCAACCCCTGGTGGAACCGGCCGCTCAAGCTCGGCGAAATCGGTTGCAGCCTCAGCCATCTCGCCTGCTGGCGCCACGCGCTGACCACCGACAAGACGTATGCGATGGTTCTTGAGGACGACGCCGTCCTGGCCGACGGCTTCGTCGACCGACTGACGGCGGCCACGGCCACGCTGAGCAGTGCCGACGGGATCGGCCTTGTTTATCTCGGCCGTGTTCCGCTGGAGCAGGACAGGCCGTATCTGCCGGGAATGGTCAGCCCGGGTTACAGTCACTGCACATATGGGTACATCCTGAGCCGCCCGGCGATCACTGCACTTCTGGCGGCGGAACTGGAAAAGGCCATCATCCCTATCGATGAGTTCTTGCCCGCCATGTATATGGACCATCCTCGCATGGACGTCCGGGCGAGATTCCCTCGGCGGATTTCCGCGCTCGCCTGCGACCCCTCGTTGGTGGAACAGCTTCCCAAGGAGGAGGCGGGAAGCGATACGGAAGATTCGGGGTTCTTGCCGTCTCCAGCGGCCCTGAACTGGAAAAACGGGGGTTCTTGACAAGATCCAAAGCGCCTGTCTAGCATCCTCCCAGGGTCAATGAAATAGCACATTGCACATGAATATGGAGGCTCATTTGCGCGAGCTCCTGTATCTCGAACTAGGTTTCAGCGATTACGCGTCCTACGGGGCGGCACTCGCCCTTTCCCAGGGCCGGCCCATTCGACTGGCGGCCCAGTATCCCGACAAGAGCCTGGACTTCGAATTCCAGACGAACCCCAAACCGCTGGCCATGGAGTTGGACCTGATCCACCGATTCAGCGGTGTCGACGCGGTCAGCACCATGAGCCTGCCTGATTTGCTGGCGCGCTATTCAGGGCGCGATCTTCTGGGTGTGATCTCCTACAGCGACGCGCACATCATGAACGCCGCCCTGCTCGCCCAGCACCTGGGCCTTCCATGCGCCGACCCCACAGGCATCGAGAACTGCATTTTCAAGGACCGCGCCCGGGAAATGACCAACCCGCTCGGCCATCCGGTCGCCTACGCCGTACGGGTCGCGGAGAACGCCGGGCAGACCTCCCCCGTCGGCTACCCGTGCGTCGTGAAGCCGGTGGTGGGACGGGCCAGCTACGGCGTGTCCGTGTGCTACGACGACGCGGGCTACGTCGCCGCCGTGGACGAGGCGATCATCTACTACCGGGCGACCAGCGGCGGTGCCGAGAGCGTCCCCTCGATCCTGGTGGAGGAGTACGTAGACGGGCCCGAATACAGCGGCGAACTGATCTGGGACGACCTCGAGGGATGCTGGCGATTGCTGGGCGTGACCAACACCGCCCTGATGACCCCGCCCCCTGTCCGCAGGGAGATCGGGCACATCTTCCCGTGGAGCTTCGGGCCCGAACTCGACCGCACCGTCGAGGAGACCCTCATCGCCTGGCTGAACGCCGTCGGGCACCGCAGGGGCGCCGCCCACATCGAGTTCAAGGTGGTGGCGAACCGGCCGGCGCTCATCGAGATCAACCCGCGCCTGCCAGGGGGCGGGCTCAGAAGGCTGATCCAGCTGGCCACGGGGTTCGACGTCGTCGACGCCTATCAGCGGATCTACCTCGGCGAGCCGCAACCATGGCCGGGGCCGCTCCCCCACCACGGCTACTCCGTGCTGCGAGATCTGCTCACCGAGCGAAGCGGGCGCGTCAAGCGGATCACAGAGCCCGCCGTCACCGCCCCGGCCGTCGTCGAAACCGCGACCCGCGACCCCGAACGGCTCCCTCCGCTGCCGCGCGACTCCCACCTCGCCTACGCGATCTCTCTGGCGCCCACCCCGGAAGCCGCCCTGCACGCGGCCTCCACGCACGTCGAAGCCATTCACGTGGAGTACGCCGACGGGCAATGACGCGCCCACGGCACAAAGACAGAAGGGCCGGCACGTGACAGACGCAGAAGCGGAGATGACCCGCGTGGTCATGGAAATCTGGGAAGACACCCTGCGCAGGACCGACCTCCGCGCGGAGGATGACTTCTTCGAGCTGGGCGGCGACTCGATGGACGCGGCCAGAACGCTGGCGGCCCTGCGGAAGCGGACGGGCGCCCTCATCAGCCTGAGCGAGATGTTCCAGACGCCGACCTGCGAAGGCATCGGCAGGCTCATATCAGAACGGGTCAACGGAGATTCGTGAAATCGCATCACCCGGCAGGCCCCTCGTACGCCTGCGTGCCAGGAGGAAGAGTGACAGAGAACGAGGCGACCACCCGTTACAAGGTCGTTTTCAACGACGAGCAGCAATACTCCATCTGGCCGGCCGAACGGGTGAACCCGTCAGGCTGGCACGACGAGGGCACCAGCGGCTCGAAAAGCGAATGCCTCGACAGAATCGAAGTGGTCTGGACGGACATGCGCCCGCTGAGCCTGCGCATCGCGATGGGTCAGCAGCATTCATGACCGTTCTCATGCACGACCTGGACGACCTCATCGCGACCAGGCAGCACAGCGTCACCGTGATCGACTCCGTACCCGCCGCGGCCCGCGGGATGGCCTCGCTGCTCCGCGCCCAAGGCTACGAAGTTCAGGAACATTCCACGATTCCCCAGTCGGCCGGCGAAGACGCCGACCCCCTTCTCCTCGCCCTGCGAGACAGCGCCGACTGGGATTTCCTCCTGCACTGTTCCAGGGCGGCCAAGAACCGCTGCATCGTCGCGGTTCTGGTCGATCCCGACCCGGCCACCTACAGCCGAGCCCTTCGCTGCGGCGCCCGGTCGGCGGTCGATCATCGGGCGCCGGTCGAGGAAATCGCCCGGGTGCTCGAAGCAGCGCTGAAGGACTACACGCTGTTTCCGGCCCCCATCGCATCAGAACTCGCCGAGAACCGCCGGTGCGGCCCGCCGCCCGGCATCGAGCTCAGCTCCATGGAGCTGGAATGGATAGCGGCGCTCGCCGGCGGATCGACCATCGCGGAACTCGCCTTGAGGGCCTGCTATTCGCAGCGGGAGATGTACCGTTCGCTGCGCGAGCTGTACGACCGGATGGGCGCGCGCAACCGGACGGAAGCGGTGGTGATGGCCGCACGCTGGGGGCTCTTCGAATTCACGCCTCGGGGGGTGGCCCGCAAGCGCGCCGGCTAGTCGCAGCCCAGAGGAACGCCATCGGACGGGCAGTCCCGCCACCGCCCGTCCGATGATCAATCGCGCGCATGGCCGCCTTTCTTGGACCGTTCGAACGCCTCATCCACGACCTGCCACCATCGTGAAGATCACCAACAGCATCCGGGGAAAGCATCAGAGCCACAATCGCGTAGCCCGATCACGTGGTCGGGAGCCGCCGAGGTAGGTGTGCACCTCTGGCGAGGCGAGCAGCTCGATGAACGTTGCACGGTCCCGCGCCTCCGGCTCACGGAGCACCAGCCGCTCGGTCCTGATCAGCTCAGGCGGCCAAGCCACATGTCCTAGATCTGACATGCGCGCAGGCTAACAAGACCCAGACGATCGCCGCCGCACCCCAGCTGATCCACCGTTGGAAGACCGCTGACGCCTACGCCGCGGCGATACTCAATGCCGCATCGACGCAGCGGGTTCGTCGAAGACCATGGTGTGCCCGAGTGGCCAGCCGGGGTCGCCGGTGCGGGCGAAGCGCACCCAGGCGGCGTGCATCGCGTCGGCCACGGCCTGCGGCGCGCCTGGCCCTGCGGTGCGTTCGACGCCGGGCGCGTCGAGCACGTCGAAGACGAAGGGCAGGTCGAGGTTGTGCACCGCGCCCACCCGTCCGCCGCCGACCGGGCTCTCGACGGGCGACTCCCACCGGAACTCGTAGGCGTAGGCGGGCCTGGCCTCCCGGATCCAGCGCGTCTCGCGGGTGAACAGGTGCTGGGTGAAGGCCCGTCCGACGCGCTCGGCGGGTGTGAGGCCGGGTTCGTCGACCTGGACGCCGAGGTGGTCGAGCGCGGCCTGCGCGGCGGCCTCGTCGAGGTCGGCGGCGAGGCGGCGGACGAACACGTCGGCCTCCTGGGAGGTGCAGCCGACCAGCAGTGGAAGGTGCCCGCTCGCGCCCGCGCGCAGGGCGGCCAGCGGGACGGCCGGGATCAGGTCGCCGTCGACGACCGGCTTGACCGGCACCGACTCGTTCAGCCCGCCGGAGTCGCCGGTCAGCGGCGGCGGCTGTTCGGCGACGAGCGTCTCGGGGGACAGCCCGGCGAAGGAGGACCTGGTCGGGTCGATCCGCAGCCGGGCGGCGAGCGTCCTGGCGTAGTCGCGCGCCTCCTGCTCGGTGGCGACCAGGTTGGCCGAGCCGCTCATCACGATCGCGCGCCGGAACAGCCCTTCGGCGCGGGGCATCGTCAGCAGGGTGGCGACGGCGGCGGCGCCCGCCGACTGCCCGGCGATCGTCACGTTGCCGGGGTCGCCGCCGAAGGCCGCGATGTTGTCGTGTACCCATTCCAGCGCGGCCAGCCAGTCGAGGACACCCCGGTTGAGCGGGGCGTCCTCCAGGGCCAGGAAGCCCTCGAAGCCGAGCCGGTAGTTGATGGCCACGCAGACCACGCCGTCGCGGGCGAAGCGGGGGCCCTGGTGCCAGGCCGCCCCGTTGCCGCCGATGGAGAACCCGCCGCCGTGGATCCAGACCAGGACGGGCAGCCCGGCCCGGCCGGTCTCAGGGGTGCGCACGTCGAGGTTGAGGCAGTCCTCGCCGACCTCGAAGACGTCGGGCGCGTACAGGCCGATGTCCTCGCCGGCGGCCTGCGGGGCGGCAGGACCCCGTGTGACGGCGGGCCGTACGCCGTCCCACGCGGGTGGCGGGACGGGCGCGCCGAAGCGGTGCTCGCCGAAGGGCGGGGCGGCGTACGGCACGCCGAGGAAGGCGAGCACGCCCTCCTCGGCCCTGCCCTCGACCAGCCCGCAAGTGGTTCGCACGATCATGCGCGGCGCCATCCGGCCGTCCCTTCGACGATTCTGATCGCCGCCCGGGTGAGCGGCTCGAGGCTGGCCTCGTGCACCTTGTCGAGGGTGTCGGCCGAGTCGAACAGGTACATGGGAGCCGACAGGAAGTGCACGAGCGGCACCCCTTCGGGGTGGAAGAAGGCCCCGTCGGTGGGCGGCATCGGGGAGAACACGTCCGGCGGCAGCACGAACGAGCGTCTCAGGTCCTCCGCGACGAGGGCCGCCGCCACCAGGCTCTCCAGCTCCGGCTTCCTGGTGGTGAACCACCAGCCGGGTTCGGGGTCGCCGGTGGGCACCAGTTCGCCGTCCACGACCACGCACCGCCGGGCGGCGTGCTCCAGGTGGAGCTGGAGTACCACGTCGCCCAGCAGGCCGCGGTTCTCCTCGATGAAGGCCCGGGTGCCCGCGGCGTGCGCCATGTGACCTGCGGTCAGCAGGAAGATCAGGTTGTGCGGCCGGTCCCGTTCGGGCACGCCCGCCCAGTACTGGGCGGCGGCCAGCACCAGCGCGATCCCCGAGGCGTCCTCGACGGCCGAGGCCCAGGGCGCGTCGTGGTGCGAGCCGATGATCACCCACTGGCCGGAGCGGCCGGTGAGCGTGCCGATCACGTTGTGCGAGACGGCCGGGCCCGTCTCCGACTCGACGGTGAGCGTGCCCGTGCAGGGGCCCTCGTCGACCAGGTCGAGCACCCGCCGCGAGTCGCCGCCCGACAGCCAGACGGCCGGCAGGTCGCGGTGCACGGCGTCGTAGGGCACGTAGTAGTCGCGTGTCTCCCACGGCACCCCGGTCAGCGCCCCCGCGAAGGCGGCGGCGCCGCCGTCCATGACGCCCTGGATGACGTCGAGGTAGTCGAGCTGGAACGGCAGCGTCTGGACCAGCTCGTCGAAGACGCCCTCGGGGTCGTGCACGGCCGTCGCCCGGTCCCTGAGGTAGGACTGCGGCAGCTCGGTGAAGGTGTACTCGGGCACGACGATCGCGCCCGGCACGACCTCGCGGCTGACCGGCGCGCTCACGGTCGCCTTCGGCATGGTGTACGGCAGGGCGAACGCCGCCACCCGCACGACTCTCGACGGGTCGGCGTCCAGGCGCACCACCAGGTCCGCCGTCACCGGCCGCCAGACGGGCAGCTCGACCGGCGCCAGCCGTACGTCGCCGAGCCCGAACCCGGTGAAGAGCTCGGCGGCCCACGCGGCGGTCCAGTCGTCGGCCGGGTAGCCGGGACGCCTGATGCCCCGCGAGGTGACCGTCTCGATCCACTCCATCATCCGCGCGGTGTCAGGGATCATCGTTTCAGCCCTCCGAAGGTGAGCCCCGCCACGTAGTAACGCTGCAGCGCCACCATCAGGATGAACGGGGGCACGGCGGTGACCAGTGCCGCGGTGGTGGTCAGGTGATAGTTGAAGCCGGCCTCGCTCTGGAAGTTGGCCAGCCCCACCGGCAACGGCCACAGCTCCTGCTCGTTGGCCACGATCAGCGGCCACAGCAGGTTGTCCCACTGCGCCAGGAAATGCACGAGGAACAGGGTGATGAGCGCGGGCTTGAGCAGCGGCACGGCGACGCGCGCGAAGATGCGGAACTCCCCCACGCCGTCGACCCGCGCGGCCAGCAGCAGTTCCTTCGGGATGCCGAGGGCGAACTGCCGCACCAGGAAGACGCCGAACGCGCTGATCATGCCGGGCACCATCATGCCCTGGAAGGTGTTGACCCAGCCGAGCTCCTTCACGATGAGGAAGACGGGGATGACCAGGACCATCGGGGTGAGCGCCAGCGTGCCGACCACCAGCGCGAACAGGACGCGGCGGCCGGGGAAGGACAGCTGGGCCATCGCGTATCCCGCGGCGGCCGAGAAGATCACGTCCAGGACGCCGGTGCCGACGCACAGGATGAGGCTGTTGCGCAGGTAGGTGGGCAGGTTGCCCTCGCCGAACAGCAGCCTGATGTTCTCGGGCAGGTGGAAGCCGTTGAAGACCAGCCCGCGCAGGTCGGTGTCGTCGGGCGCCGAGGCGACGACGAGCATGGCGTAGACCGGCAGCAGCATGAACCCGACCGCGACGATCAGCCAGACGGTGCGCAGGATGGTTCCCGCTCTCATTCGTCGCCCCCCTTCAGGAACCCGAACTGCAGCGCCGAGACGATCACCATGGCGACGAGCAGCACCATGCCCATGGCGGCGGCGTAGCCCATGTGCTCGTAGGGGAAGGCGTTGGACCAGATGTAGTACGGCAGCACCTGGGTGGCGTCGGCGGGCCCGCCGCCGGTGAGCAGGAAGGCGGGCACGAACGCCTGCATCGATCCGGCCACCGAGATGACCAGGACGAACAGCAGGGTCCTGCGCAGCAGCGGAAGCGTGATCCGGGTGAACGTGGTCACCGCCCCTGAGCCGTCGATGGCGGCGGCCTCGTACACCTCGCCGGGCAGCGCCTGCAGCCCGGCGGTCAGGATGATCACGAACAGCCCCATGCTCTTCCAGACGACCATCACGACCAGGGCCCAGATGGCCAGGCCGGAGCTGGTCAGCCAGGACTGCGGATCGATCCCGACCAGGCCGAGGAGGGTGTTGGCCAGGCCGCGGTCGGAGTAGATGATCACCCAGACCATGGACGTGGCGGCGAGCGGCATCACGGCCGGGATCATGACGAGCGCTCTGAGCCGGCGGTTGAGCCGTCCCGGCTTGCTCAGCGGCACGGCCACCAGCAGTGCCAGCACGATCGTCGGGACCACCGTGCAGACCGTGTAGACGACGGTGATCCACGCCGAGTTGAGGAAGCCGGGGTCGGCGAACATGCGCTCGTAGTTGGCGAGGCCGATCCAGTTGGGCGTCCCTGCCATCTCGTAGTCGGTGAAGCTGAGATAGATGGCGGCCAGGAACGGGACGAGCCAGAACACGACGAAGAAGACGGCCACCGGGAGGGTCAGCGCCACGCCCGCCGTGGCCTGGGGCCGGGCGCTGACCCTGCCGAGCACGCTCACAGGACCAGTCGCACGGTGGAGTCGAAGGTCGCCGCGGCCTGGGCGGGGGTCGACTTGCCGTGGGCGACGGAGTCGACGGCGCCGGCCGCGGCCTTCGCCAGTTCGAGGGTGCCGGGGATGATCGGGCCGAAGTCGACATGCGGGAGGCCGTCGGCGACGATCTTCATGATCTCGGACCTGCCGCGCGGCCCGGCGTCGCGCCAGCCCTTGGCCGGGATGATGATGCCGTTGTCGAGGTTGGCGGCCACCGACGGGGCGCCCTGCAGGTAGTTGATGAGGTGCCAGGCGGTGAACTGGTTGGGCGAGTCCTTGGCCACGCCCCAGCCCCAGGTGTAGGCGGGAACAACGGGCGGGCCGCCGGCCCAGGTGGGCATGGGCGCGACGCCGTACTGCTTGCCGAAGGTGAGCTTGTCCTTGCCCAGCTTCTCCAGCGCGGGGCCGAGGAAGGCGCCGCTGACGACCATGGCGGCCTCGCCGGAGTAGAACAGGCCGAGCGCGCCCAGCGGGTTGGAGAGCTTGGGGTTGCCGATCCCCGACATGTACGTCAGGGCGTTGAGGCCCTGCTCGGTGGACAGCGACGCCTTCGTGCCGCCCGCCGTGACGAGTTCGCCGCCCTTGCCCCTGACGAGGGCGGTCAGCGTCATGAGGGCCCACTGCGGATCGCCGTAGAGCCACTGCAGGCCGACTCGCCTGCGGTCCTCGGAGGTGAGCTTGGCGCTGTACTCGGCGACCTCCTCCCAGGTCGCCGGGGGCTTGCCGGGGTCGAGTCCGGCCTCCTCGAACCGGTCCTTGCGGTAGTAGAGCATGCAGGGGTTGAAGTCGATGGGCACGCCGTAGGGCACGTCCTGGTAGGTGAGCGGGGTGGTCGTGCCCGGCTCGTAGTTCTGTAGCGAGAGCGCCTTGGTGTCGACCGGCGCGAGCCGCTTCTTCCTGGCGTGCGCGGGGAAGCTCCAGTGGCCGATCTTGAAGACGTCAGGCGGGGCGCCGCCGCTGAAGGCGGTCAGCAGTTTGGCGTCGAGCTGGCCCACGGGCAGGTGGAGCAGCTTCACGTCGACCTTGAACTCGGCGATGTAGCGGTGCACGAGCTCCTGGAACTGCGGGCCGGTGTCCTGCGAGCCGTGCAGCCAGACGGTGACCTCGCCGTGCGGCCTGCCGTCCGCGGCCTGCCGCCGAGGCTGGTCCTTGCCGCATCCGGCGAGCAGGGTGAGCGCGCCGGCGGCGAGTAGCCCACGCCGCGTCGGATCCGCCATGGTGGTTCTCCTAGGTGAGGTTCTTGAGGGCCTGGTTCTGCCAGGCGGTGTTGGTAAGGAGCTCGGCGGTGCCGCCGGCGAACGCCCCGCGGGCCTGGGTGTCGGCCTGGAGGCGGTACCTCAGCCAGGCGGTCACGTAGCCGAGGAAGGCGCCGCCGGTGTTCTGGATGTCGTTGTGCCCTGCGCCCTTGAGCAGCGCTCTGCCCGCTCCGGCGGTGGCCTGGTCGTAGTAGCCCTGCACGGTCGCGGCCGAGGAGATCAGCCAGTCGTTCGCGCCGCTGAGGAAGAGCACCGGGCAGGTCAGGTCGGCGACGGAGAACTCGTCTCCCGGGCCGGCCATCCACTGCGCGGGCACGGCGATCGGCACGACGGTCTTGATCAGCCCGGCGGAGTCGTTGGCCGCGTTGATGGATCCGCCCGCGCCCTGGGAGTGGCCGGCGGCGGCGACCTGGGCGGTGTTCAGCTTGCCGTGGAAGACGCCGGCGGGGTCGGTGTTGAGGCTGATGAGGTGCTGGGCGGCGGCGAGGATCTCGGCGCCGGTGCCCGTGGTCGTGTCGGTGGAGGCGACCACCGCGAAGCCCCACGAGGCGAGGTGGTTGAGCAGCCCCGGATAGTCGTCGGGGGTGGCCCACGAGCCGTTGCCCCAGGTGACGATCGGGTGCGTGACGCCGCCCGAGCCCAGGGTGGAAGGGTAGTAGAGCCGGTGGCCGCCCGAGGTGCCGGTGGCGACCGGCCACGGACCCGCCGCCTGGTAGATCGTCTCGATGGTGGAGGCGGCGTTGGCCTCGGTGGTCCACGACAGGAATTCGGCCGGCATGAGGCCGAGTGCCCCTGCCCGTAACGCCTGCCGGCGGGTGAAGTTCTCCATGGTCACCTCGTAGGCTATTTGGAGACGTGAACGTCTCCTAAGAGAGGGAAGTACGATCGGGGAGCGATGTCAAGACACGAACAGAAGGAAGTTCCGGCGGGCCGGCCACTTCCCAGGGGGCGGCACGGACTGTCCCCCGACACGGTGCGCGACTCCCAGCGAAACCGCCTCGTGGAGGCCATGCTGAGGCTCGTCGCGAGGCGTGGATACGCCGCCACGAGCGTGCCGGACGTGATCGCCGCCGCGCGGGTCTCGCGCAACGCCTTCTACGCCCAGTTCGCCGACAAGGAGGCTTGCTTCCTCGCCGGATGCGAGCGCGACCTGCCCGAGATGATCGACTCGATCTACACGGCCGCGTCGGGGGCGGGCGACCGCTGGCGCGAGGCGCTCCGGCTGGGGATGACCGCCTACCTGCGGTGGTGGCAGGAACGCCCGGAGTACGCGCAGGCGTACTTCGTGGAGTTGCCGAGGGCGGGTGAGCGGGCCGTCGAGCAGCGTGACGCCGCCTACCGGCCCTTCCTCGACATGCTCGCGGCGCTGGCCGCGCGGGCCAGGCTGGAGGATCCCTCGCTGCCGCCGCTGCGTGCCGCGGTGCCCCGCCTGATCGTCTACGGGACCACCGAGTTCATCGCCTCGGAGGTGCGTGAGGGCCGTGTCGCCACTCTGACGTCGTCGGCCGGCGACCTCTACCACTACACGGTCGCCCTGCTCGCCGGCCCCGATCACGGCATCGCGACCACTCCTTCCGCCTGAACCAGCCAGCCTTCGGGGAAGCACTCCTCCGCCGCCATGTGGGCGACGGCGGCCAGCAGGCCGCCGTTGCCCGGCAGGTAGAGGGGCAGCAGGCCGGGCCACTGGTGGTTGTGGCCGCTGGCCAGGTAGGTGTTCTTCGGGGCGTCCATCAGCAGCGCGTCCACGGCGGTGTCAGGCTCGCCGAGCCTGGCCGCGCACATGGCGAGCATCGGGAAGTCCCAGCCCCAGGCGCTCTCCAGATCCCAGTCGGCGAGCACGTCGTGCAGGGTGGCCCGCATGGTCTCGGGGTCGATCAGCGGGGTGGGCGGCACGAACCCGAGCGCGCCGGTCATCGAGGGGTGGTCGGTCCTGATCGTGTACGGCTCCACGCCGATGGCCGCGTAGACGCCGTCGCGCACCAGCGGCCGGGCCAGGCCGTGCAGGACCCGCGCCCACTCCGGGTCGGGGGCGAGGCCGAGCAGGCCCCGCCACTGCTGGGCCGTCTCCAGCCCCCACCACCAGTAGGCCAGCTCGAACGTGGGATCGCGCACCAACCTCCTGGACTCGTAGTAGGACTCCTGCGCCGGGACCAGCGGCGGCCCCAGATGCCCGCCACCCGCGAAGGAGGCCATGAACTCGGCCGTCTCGAACACCAGGTCCCGGTAGTCCTCCAGCGCCCCCGGTCGGACCCGGCGGAGCAACTCGGCGAAGTAGATCAGGTGCGGCTGCTGCCAGATGATGAAGGCGCCGATCTCGCTCGGGCTCTCCCTGCCCTCCGGCCCCACCTGCTTGGGCCAGCGGGCGCCGCGGAAACCCTGCCGTCCGGCCGTGGCCCTGGCTTGCGGCAGGATCGAGCGGTACCACGGCAGGCTCCGCTCCAGCAGCTCGGGCCTGCCCCACAGGGCGAAGTGGGCGGCGTGCCACCAGTGCATCTCCAGGTGGAACTTGCCGCTCCAGGAGTTGACGGCCAGCCCGGTCTCCTGCGGCGGGGTGGAGCCCGCGCAGTTGACCGCGGTGAGGTACTGCGAGAGCACGATGCGGCGTTCGAGCTCGGGCGCTCGCGGGTCGGTGCTGCCGTCGAAGCTCACCGCTCCCCCGCTCGTCCAGAACCTCTCCCAGTGGGCGGCGGCAGCCGTACGGACCCGGGAGAAGGACGGGAGCGCGGCGCCGACGGGGTGGCGCGCGAACTCGACGACGAGCTCCAGCTCGTCGCCCTGGATCAGGTACACGTGACCGCCGGGCG
Source organism: Nonomuraea sp. NPDC003804 (assembly GCF_040610675.1). Classification (NCBI taxonomy): domain Bacteria; kingdom Bacillati; phylum Actinomycetota; class Actinomycetes; order Streptosporangiales; family Streptosporangiaceae; genus Nonomuraea; species Nonomuraea sp. NPDC003804. Next base: position 31,038 of record NZ_JBEXMT010000050.1, on the reverse strand, counting down.
ACGTGAGCCGCGCCGACCCCGCCCACTCGGCGGCCACGTGGTACCGGTCCGCGTCCAGGACGCGGGTGAAGTCGCAGCGCGAGCCGTACGGCGTGCGCGTGAGCGCGTGCGTGGTGGTGTGCCTCTCGGGTTGGTCCCAGTCGGCGGTGGTGTGCCAGCCATCGCTGGCGTAGGGGAAGGCGATCCTGATCCCCGCGCCGCCCACGACGCGGACGGCCAGCAGGTCCCGCTCGGGGTGACAGACCGTCTCCACCTCGTACGGCAGGCCGCCCAGCTCGAAGGAGCTGGACAGCGTGCCGGTCCACAGGTCGAGGGTCTGCGCCGACCGGCCGAGCGGGGCGGCCTCGTCGACGTCGAGGCCGATCCGGCCGAGATGCAGGCGGTGCGGGTTCACGTGCAGCCAGCCGCCCGCCTCCGTGGCTGGATACAGGTCCGGATAGCCGACGCCGTCGTAGTCGGTGAGCGCGTCCTCCAGCACGTGGCCCTCGGGGTTGGGCATCGTGTGCCAGCCCCACTGCGCCTGCGTGCCCAGCGGCGCGAAGGTCTGCAGCCCGGTGGCGTCGGCGGTGAAGGCGAACTCGCCGTTGCCGACGGTGAGCGGACACCCGGCGTCGGCGACGGTGTGCCGGCGCACGAGTGTCCTCCTGTCTATGCTCACGCGCACCCCGGCGTGCCGGAGGCGCGCTGCTGGCGCATGGCGGTCACGTCGCCCGCGACGGCCGACTGGGCCATCGGGCCGAGGTCGAGCACGACGTCGGTGAAGGCGAGGGCCGCCTTGCGCATCGCCGGCAGGTCGATCGCCTCGGTGCCGAACTGCGGCGAGAACAGCGTCTTGGGCGCGGCGATGGGCGCGATGACGGGCAGCAGGTGCTGGTTGTACGGCGTGCCCTCGCCACCGAAGCCGCAGTGGTGCGGCACCGTGGCGAGGTCGGCCGCCGACAGGCCCTTGAGGATCGCGGTGCGCCTCACGTCCCAGTACTCGATGTGGCCCTTGACCAGTTCGCGCAGCGGCGTGCTCTCGCTGACGGGGACCATCAGCAGTTCGGTGAGGGCGGAGTTGGCGACGAGTTGCTTGCCCGGCAGGCCGTTCGGCCTGGCGACCGCGTCGTAGCGCCTGGCGCCGAGGTGCTCGAGCACGACGACGGAGGAGACCCCGCCCTGGTCGTACTCGGCGTCGAGCTGGGCGGCGAGCTGACCCGCGCCGCCCTCGCGGACGTCGGGGCCGGTCAGGTGCTGGTAGAGGTGGCCGGTCACGAACGCGAACTGCACGGTGCGCGGACGGCACTCCACCGGTAGCGACGACAGGTAGCGGGCCATCTCGATCATGGCGAGCGGGCCGTTGTCCCACACCGGGCTCATGCCGTCGGTGTGGCTCTCCACGACGATCTTCTGGGCGCTCCCGCCGGGAAGCGTCGCGAGCAGGGTGCGGGTCGTCGTCGGCGTCCAGGCGGCGTTCACGGTCAGCGCGGCCTGGACCGGCTGCCCGGCGGCCAGCGCGTCCTTGATCTGCTTGCCCTGGTCGGCGCCGACGTACGCGCCTGGCACGCCGTACGGCAGGCCCTCGTAGGGCGCGTACTGGCCCTGGATCTGGGCATGCGGGAGCTGGCTGACCTCGATCACGCCCACCGCGCCCGCGGCGGCGGCCGCCTTGAGGTCGGCGTCGGCCGCGGCCGGGGCCTCCATCGACTCCGAGCCGAGCAGGTTGATCGTGAGGGCCGGGTCGTACATGGAGTAGCCGAGGGCGGGCGGATAGAACAGCAGGTTGGGCATGTTGGTCCACGGCAGGTCCCGGACGACGATCTTCCCGGCGGCGTTGGCCGCGGTGATGTTCGTCCCCGCGGCCAGGTGGACGAGTGGCGCCGAGACGCCGCCCGCGCCGGTGGAGGAGGAGAACGGCACGGGGGCCGCGACCTGCACGGCCGTACCGCCGACGGTCAGGCCGGTGCCGAGGCTGTCCCAGCGGTCGATGGCGTAGGGCAGGGAGGAGAGCTGGAGGCCGGGGATGGCCGCCATCTCGTCCTCCAGCCAGTCGACGTAGTCGGCGTGCGCTGTGGAGCCGGTCGGCCTGGGGCCGAACGCCTCCTGCTGCTCGGCCAGGCTGCTCAGGCGGGCCTCGGCGGCGAACGCGGCGGGGTCGACGCTGACCGGGCACGCCAGAGCGGCCGTCTGGGCGGAAGCCGATTGCGCGGGCGCGACCAGCGGGAGGAGAAGGGCGAGGAGAGCGAGTCGTCTCACGTGGGGGATCCTTCCATCGAATCGTTTTAATCCTTGGTCCGCGACAGTCCCCCGACAGGCGGCCGGTATTCAGCGGCGAGGCGGTCCTGTGGTGCCGCGGACGATCAGCGTGGGCGACACCGACGACGTCACCGATCGTGAGCGTCCCTCGATGCGTTCGACGAGCAGGCGCGCGGCGGTCGCCCCGATCACGTGCCCGTCCTGGTCGACGCTGGTGAGCGAGATGCGCTTGAGCGAGGCGATGCCGATGTTGTCGTATCCGGCGACGGAGAGGTCCTCCGGCACCGACAGGCCCGCCTCGTCGGCGGCGCGCAGCACGCCGAGCGCCGCGATGTCGGCCCCGGCGAAGATCGCGGTGGGCCGGTCGTCGCGCGCGAGCAGTTCCCGCGCGCCCTCGAAGCCGCCCTCCTCGGTGAAGGAGGTGGCCAGCACGTCGTCGGCGAGTCCGTGGGCGCGCATCGCCTGGCGGTAGCCTTCGGCGCGCACCGTGTGCGGCAGTCCCTGGGCGCGGGCCCGCTCCAGGTGGGTGATGTGCGCGATCCGGGTGTGGCCGAGCCCGACCAGGTGGTCGACCACGAGCCCCGCCCCCATCACGTCGTCGTCGACGACCGCGTCGTAGGCCGCGGCGCCGCCGTGCCTGCCCACCACGACGATCGGGATGGCCGTCGCGATGGCGGCGAGTTCGGCGTCCGACATGACCGGCGAGATCAGGATGAGCCCGTCCATGCTCCGGTCGATCATGGCGTCGGTCATCCTGGCCTGCGTCTTGGGCTCGATCCCGCCAGGTCCGAGCAGCACCTGGTACTCGGTGTCGCCCAGCCGGCCGGTGACGCCCTCGATGATGTCGGGGAAGAACGGGTTGCGGGTGTCCGAGAGCATGACGCCGAGGGTGTAGGTGCGTCCGCGCAGGGCGCGGGCCGCGGCGTGCGGGCGGTAGCCCAGCTCGTCGATGGCCTGCGTCACCTTGGCCTGCATCTCCGCGCTCACGCCGTAGGCCCCGCGCACCACCTTGGACACGGCGGCCGTGGAAACCCCGGCTCGCCTGGCCACATCGGCGATCGTCACCCGTCCGCTCGTCACACGCCGTCCTTCATAGAACCTTCGTAGAACGCACTACACACTTTTCTGAAAGATGAGGCTAGCCCGCCATCGGTACTCAGGTCTACCTCTTGACGGGCGATTCTCTCGTGCCCTAACAATGGAGAACGTTCTACACAGCAATCCCCAAAGTGAACAGGAGCACGGGCGTGAGAGCACCATCCCGTCTGCTCGGCGCGGCGATCGGCGCCGCCCTCGCCCTGTCCCTCTCCGGCTGCGGTTCGTCCGCCCCGGAGGGGACCGGTCAGGTGAAGCTGACCCTCTGGCACAACAGCGCGGACCCGGCGCCGCTGCTGGAGATGTACAGGAAGTTCGAGAAGCAGTCCGGCCACAAGATCGAGCTCGTGTCGATCCCGTCCGACGGCTTCGAGGAGACCACCCAGACCAAGTGGGCCACCGGCGACCGCCCGGACATCCTGGAGTACCACGCGACGGTGAGCGGCCTGCTCGCCCTCAACCCGGCCGAGAACCTGCGCGACCTGACAGGCGAGGCGTACATCGCCAGGTCCGGCGACCTCTACGAGGCCGCCGGGTCCGTCAACGGCAGGGTCTACGCCGCCATCACCGGCTTCCCCCAGGTCTTCGGCCTCTACTACAACAAGAAGGTCTTCACCGCGGCCGGGCTGACCCCGCCCTCGAACTTCACCGAGCTCGCCGCCGCCTGCCCCAAGCTCAAGGCCGCCGGGGTCACGCCGGTCTTCGAGTCGGGCGGGTCGATCTGGCCGGTGCAGATCCTGCCCATCCTCTACCTGGCAGGCGCCAACCAGTCCAACGCGTACGGCAAGGCCATCGCGAGCCACAGCAGCACGCTGGCCGACGCGGGCTCGCCCTTCGTCGCCGGCCTGACCGCCTACGCCAAGCTGAAGGCCGACGGCTGCTTCAACAAGGACATCGTCACCGCCAAGTTCGAGGACTCCATGAAGGCCCTCGTGACCGGCAAGGCCGCCATGGTCGCCCAGCACTCCGACATGCTCCCGGCCCTCCTCGCAGCCGCGGGCGGCGACCAGAAGACCGTCGACGAGTCCGTCGGCTTCGTCGGCCTGTCGAGCGCCAAGCCGCTCGCGACCTACGCGCCCGGCCCGATCGGCACGTTCTACCTGCCCAAGACCGGTGACGCGGCGCGCGAGAAGGCATCGCTCGACTTCGTGCGCTTCATGACCGGCCCTGCCTACGCCGAGTACATCACCGCGTCCAAGACCTTCCCCGTGTTCAAGGACGTGCCCGACCCGCAGGGCGTCTCGTCCGTGCTGCAGGACGTCAAGAAGGCGTACGACACCGGCGCGGTCATCTCCTTCAACTCCGACATCCCCGGCATGGGCGGGCTGGCCCAGCTCATGTCCGAGCTGATCGCCGGGCAGAAGGATCCGCAGAAGGCGGCGACCCAGCTACAGGGCCAGGTCGAGCAGGCGGCCAAGGCGGCAGGGCTGCCCGGATGGTGATGCGGAACAGGGTGGCCTGGCTGCCCTGGGCGCTGCCCGCGATCGTGCTGGTCACGGTCTTCTTCGTCGCCCCGTTCCTGCTCAACGTCCGGTTCGCGTTCTCCTCCTGGACAAGCTTCCGGGCCGAGATCACCTGGAACGGGCTGGAGAACGTCCGCACGCTGATCGACCAGGACCTGCTGGCCAACGCGGTCACCGTGACCGTGCTGTACGCGATCCTGTGCATGGCGATCCAGAACACGGTCAGCCTCTCGCTGGCCCTGGCCCTCCAGCGGACCAGCCGGATCAACACCGTCTTCCGCTCGGCCTTCTTCCTGCCGACGCTCATCTCGCCGCTGGCCGCCGGATACATCTGGCGCGGGCTGCTCGCCCCCGACGGGGCGGTCAACTCCTTCCTCGGCATCGAGTGGGCGTGGCTGGGCGAACCGTCCACCGCGCTGGTGGTGGTCGCGTTCATCGACGCGTGGAAGTGGAGCGGGCTGATCACCCTCGTCTACATCGCGGGCCTCAACTCCATCCCGAAGTCGCTGCTGGAGTCGGCGACCGTCGACGGCGCCGGGTCGTGGACCCGCTTCCGGCGGGTGGTGTTCCCCATGCTCGCCCCGGCGCTGACCTTCAACGTGGCGGTCACGCTGGTGGGCGCGCTCAGCGCGTACGACGTGATCGCCGCCACCACCGGCGGCGGGCCCGGCGACCACACGCGGGCCCTGAACGTGGTGATGCGCCAGCAGTGGGGGCAGGGCTTCTTCGGCTCCGCCAGCGCGCTGGGGTTCACCGTGACGCTGCTGGTGATCGCCACCGCCGTGCCCCTCGTGTGGTGGCTGCGGCGCAGGGAGGTGACGGGATGAGAGCGGTCCTCAAGTACACGGCGCTGACGCTCTTCGCGATCCCGTGGGTCCTCGTGCCCGTCTGGCTCGTGGTCGTAAACTCGTTCAAACCCGCGGGCGAGGCCGCCGAGCTGGGCCTCGGCCTGCCCAGGACGTGGGCGATCGCCGAGAACTACGGCATCGTGCTCGACCGGGGCGGCTACCTGACGGGGCTGGTCAACAGCCTCAAGGTGACCGTGCCGATCGTGGTGGCCGTGGTGTTCCTCGGCGCGGCGGCGGCGTGGGCGTTCGGGCGCAGCCGGTCGCGGTGGCTGCAGGCGGCCTACTTCGTGATGGGGCTGTCGATCCTGCTGCCGCCGTCGATCATCCCGACCGTCTACCTGCTGCGTGCCCTGTCGCTGGACGACGGCTCGTTCGGCTACGTGCTGACGATGACCGGCTGCCGCCTGGGCATCGTGATCTTCCTGGCGACCGGATTCGTCCGGGCGTTCCCCCGCGACCTGGAGGACGCCGCCGCCATCGACGGCGCCTCCCGCCCGCAGGTCTTCGTCCGCATCCTGCTGCCCCTGCTGCGGCCGGTGCTGTTCGTCGGCAGCGTGATCCTGATCATCAACGTCTGGAACGACTTCTTCTTCGCCCTCTTCCTGCTGCAGGGCAGCGCGAACGCCACGCTGCCGCTGAGCCTGTTCCAGTTCGCCTCCGGCACCCTGCAGAGCCTGAACTGGAACCTCGTCTTCGCCCACGTCCTGCTCACCACGCTGCCCCTCGTGGCGGTGTACGTCGTCGCGCAGAAGCGCGTCCTGGCCGGTCTTACGGAAGGTGCACTCAAGGGATGACCACTCACGACATCGCGCTCGACTGGGTCAGGCGCGAGATCAAGGAGGGGCGGCTGCCGTGCGCGGTGTTCGGCGCCGCCACCTCCGACGGGATCCAGGTGCTGGAGGCATTCGGCGCGCACGACGGCCGCGAGACCAGGACCGAGGACCACTTCGCGCTGTTCTCGGTGACCAAGCCGCTGATAGGGCTGGCCGCCCTGCGCCAGGTCGAGCGCGGGCTGCTGTCACTGCGCCGCCCGCTGCGGGACGTACTACCGAATTTCGCCCGGCCCGACGTGACGCTCTGGCACCTGCTCACCCACACCAGCGGCATCGCCGAGCAGACGCTCACGCCTGACGACCTGCTGGAGCACCTCGTCACCGCGCCGTCGATGTTCGAGGCAGGCACGCTCAGCCAGTACTCCAACCTGGCCTTCGCCGGGATCGCGGAGATGGTCCGCGACGTCACAGGCCGCGACGTGGCCGACGTGATCGACTCCGACCTGAACACGCTGGTGCCGGGCGGCGGGCGGATCACGTTCGACCCGGCGTGCGACGCGGCCGAGGTCCACGGCATCGAACTGCTCGGGCCCGGCTTCGACTTCGACACGTTCGTACGGCTCCGCCATCCGGCAGGGGCGCTGTTCTCCCGCGCCGAGGACCTCCTGGCGCTGGGCGGGGCGCTGCTGCGCGGCGACCGCGGGCTGATCCACCCGACCACCCTGGCCGCCATGACGACCCCGCAGACGACCGGCCTGGTCAAGCTGCAGCCCGACCCGGTCAACGCCGGGCAGGACTGGGGCCTCACCTGGAACCTGCGCCACTCGGCTCCCGGGCTGCTCGAGCGGCGGCTGTACGGGCACGGCGGCGCCTCGGGGTGCCAGTGGTGGATGTACCCGGAGCAGGACGCGTGCTTCGTGCTGCTGATCAACGTGATGGCGCCGAGCCTGTCCGGCGTCGACGTCGACGGTCTGCACAACGCCTTCACCACCGGGCTCGATGCGTGAACCGGGATTCGGGGGTGCTCGGAGTGCAGGTCTCCGGCGCGCAGGCGCCGTTCGTCCGTTCGGCCCCGCCCGGTCCACGGGCGGGCCTGACGTGCGGTCTGGCGGATCCGGTGGGCGTGGACGAGCCGTCGCCCCGGCTGTCGTGGGACGCCCGGCTGATCCAGGAGGCCACCGTGGTGGTGTCCTCGGACGGGCGCGAGGTGTGGCGGGCGTCCGTGCCTGCCGGATCGTACGGCGTGGACGTGCCGGATGAGTGGCTGGCGCCGCTGACGCCGTACACGTGGAGTGTGGAAGGGCACGCGACCGGCGCGTTCACCACGGGCCTGCGGGCGCCCGGTGGGTGGGACGCCCCCTGGCTGGCGGGTGACCCCCGGGCGGCGGTGAGCCTTCGCGGGTCGTTCACCTGGCCTCACGCTCCCGGGCGCGCCTGGCTGGCCGCCACCGCGCTGGGCGTCTACCGGGCGCTGCTCAACGGGGTGCGGCTGGGCGAGGAGGAGCTGGCCCCCGGCTGGACCGACTACGGTCGCCGGACGCGCTATCGGCTGCTGGAGCTCACGGAGCTGCTCGTACCCGGCGAGAACGAGCTGGAGCTGTGGCTCGCCCCCGGCTGGTACGCCGGTCACGTCGCCGGCGGCGGCCCGCGCCGCTACGGCGACCGGCCCGCTGCCAGCGCCCAGGTGCTCGTGCGGGACGACGACGGGGTCCGCCGCGTGTTCGCAACGGACGCGGCCTGGACCTGGCGGGATCTCGGCCGCCCGCGCGCCGACCTGGTGATGGGCGAGTCCGTCCAGGCCCCTTCCCGGCAGGTCGGACCCGCCGAGACGACGGCCGCTCCGGAGATCCTGGTGGAGGCCGACCCCGCTCCCCCGGTGCGGGTGATCGGCACGGTGCCCGCCGTGTCCGTGACCGAACCGGCGCCGGGCGTCCAGGTGGCCGACTTCGGGCGGAACGTCGTCGGGCGCGTACGGCTGCGCGTCGACGCGCCGGACACCGTGCGGATCGTGGTGCGGCACGGGGAGGAGCTGACCGCGACCGGGCGGCTCTACACCGACAACCTGCGCACCGCGGACCAGCGTGACGAGTTCGTCCTCGGCCCCGGCGCGCACGTCGTGGAGCCCGCGTTCACCCTGCACGGGTTCCGCTACGCGGAGGTCACCGGCTGGCCGGGCGCGCTGACGCCGGACGACCTGGAGGCGGTGCTGCTGTCCTCCGCGCTCGCCGTCACCGGCTCGCTGACCGTGAGCGATCCCGCCGTACGGCAACTCGTCGCCAACATCGGCGCGTCGGCGGACGGCAACCTGGTGAGCGTGCCGACCGACTGCCCGCAGCGCGACGAGCGGACCGGCTGGACGGCCGACATCTCGGTGTTCGGCTCGACGCTCAGCTTCCTGCGGCACACGCAGGCGTTCCTGTCCGGCTGGGTGACGACGCTGATCGACGGGCAGCGGGCCGACGGCGCGGTCCCGCATGTCGCGCCGGTCCTGCCCGAGTACGGATACGACTCCCCCGTATGGTCCGACGCGCTGGTCGAGGTGCCATGGCTGCTGTGGCGGCGCTACGGTGACAACCGCACGCTGCGCCGCGCGTACGACCCGATGCGGCGGTGGGCCGACTACTGCCTGGCCCAGGCCGAGGACGGCATCAGACCGGGCAGGGCCCTGGGCGACTGGCTGGCCCCGGGCACGGTCGAGACGCCCAAGAGCCTCATCGCCACCGCCGCCCTCGCCCGCAGCCTCCGCCTGGTCGCACACGTGGCCGACGTGCTCGGCGAGCCGCACGCGCCGGAGTACGGCGAGGCGTTCACCCGCGTGTCGGGCGCCTTCCAGCGGACCTTCCTCAGCGGGCCGAGGCTGCACACCGAGACGCAGACCGGCTACGCCGTCGCCCTCGCCTGGGACCTGGTCCCGCCCGAGGACCGGGCCGCGTCGGCGCAGGCGCTGGCCGAGCTGGTCCGCGCCGACGGGCACCGGCTCATGACGGGCTTCGTCGGCACCCCCCTGCTGCTGCCCGTGCTGTCCGAGACCGGCCACCACGACCTGGCGTGCCGGATCTTCAACCAGGAGGGCTATCCGTCCTGGCGCTACCAGCTCCGCGCCGGGGCGACGACCATGTGGGAACGCTGGGACGCCTGGCACCACCGGCACGGCCTGCAGACGCCGGCCATGAACTCCTTCAACCACTACGCCTACGGCTGCGTGGGCGACTGGCTGTTCCGGCACGTGGCGGGCCTGGGCGACGACCCGCGCGGGACAGGTGGCGGCTTCGGCGAGCTGCTGCTGCGTCCCGGCCCCGTCCCGCTGCTGCGCCAGGCGCACGCCCGCTACGAGAGCGCGTCGGGGACCGTCGAGTCGGGCTGGCGGGCCGGGCCCGACGGGGTGCAGTTCACGTTCGCCGTCCCGGAGGGCGTGACCGCCCGCGCGGTGCTGCCCGTGCGCGGCGCGTGGGACGGGATGAGCGTCAACGGCACCTTCCTCATGGGCCTCAGCGAGCAGCTGCCGACCACCAGGCTGGCCGACGGAGGCTGCGCCCTGAACCTGCCGCCGGGCCGCTGGTCGTTCACCGCCCCCGCTGCGGCCACGGCCCACCTGCTCCAGGAGTGGGACGACCTGGGCCGGTGAGCTGGTTGTGAGGCTTGCGGTCACCACTCGTGTCGATTGTCGTCACTGAGTGGTGACGCCGCCTGACGGGTGAGGCGCCGCTCGGCCGTACAGGCAACTACAGTCAGCTGACGGAAGCCGGGCCCCGCCACGCGTCCGTAGCGTCGGCGGCACGCACGTTCCCACCTACTCTCTCGCCGAGCGAGACCGCCGCTGGGCGCTCGCCCGGCAGATCATGGAAGCCGAGGGCGTCCAAGCTCTCATCGCCTACGGCGAGCACGAATGCGCCGACCTGGCGCCCTTCGCGCCGGATGTGGGGACGACAAGGCGCTCAAGGGCACCAATCAGGTCGCCGGACCAGCAGCCACACGATCACGAACACCCTGCGCTGGTCAGACTGGTGCCGCCGTCACCAACGGACAGCCCGACACTGCCACTACCAGGGCAGACCTCACGTCCGCACGCCTGAGCGGCCCTGTGTCCGGGAAGCGGTGGGGCTGGGTTACGTCCAGAACGCCCACAGAGACTTGCTCGCGTCAAGCAAGATGGCGGCTGTGGCCCCGAGGACGACGCCGTAGAGCATGTACCGCCGCTGGGTGCCTTGGCCGCGCTTCTCCACACGCTCTGCCACATCGTCGATCTTGCTCTGGAGGAGGAGGTCGAACGCCTTGGCCTCTTCCTGGCGCCGCTCCGCTACTTCACGACTCGTCTCGGCCTCACGCCTGTTGGACTCTGCTTCGGCCGCGAGCCTGCGGGCCATGGCGGCGCGCGCCCGCATCGCATTCTCAAGCTCTTCCAGTTCTTGGAAAGTGTCCTCCAGCCGCTCGGCCAGATAGTGGAAGCGCTGATCGAGGTCGTCGTCTTCGGACGTGACCGACCTACGGCGCAGCGTGGGGGATGCCTCTTTGATCAGGTTTTCGAGTTGTTCGAACCGCCAGGATAAGGAGGCCCGATCGCGAAGGACCGTGGTCCCCACAAGGGCCATGACGAGCAACGTGGCGCTCTCAGTGAGTCCAGGGGGCAGTTCATCGACGGTTGCGCCCAGCACGGCTACGATCACAGCAAGGGCAAGGGCGATCATGCCGTCGGCGTTCATGGTCGCCCAAGCGGCGAATCTCCGGATGATGTCAAGGCGCATCTGTCAGCTTTCCATCCCTCAGGGTCCGACGCGGTGGAGGCACGGCGCGGACAGTCTTGCAGGGAATGACAAGGGTCGAAATGGATCTCCTCTGACGACCTCACGGATTACTCGTCAGAATGTCAATTCTCCGAAGTAATTCCAGCACGCGCTCCGCGAGTGCCTTGCCTCAGCCGCACGGGCTGCCCGCTGAGAACTCGGGCGTTCCGCCCGGGGGCTGGACACCTGAGACCCTGAACCCTGCCGGTTCGGGGAGTTCGGGAGAGTGTCCCGTTGGGGATGAAGAACTATCCACCGCAGTTCAAGAAGGACGCGGCGGCGCTGTATGAGTCCAGGTCATGAGCAACGAGCGCAGGGATCGCCACCGACTTGGGGATCAGCCCCGAGACGTTCCGGAACTGGATCCGGTCCGCGCGCGGAGCGGGTTGAGGCGGGCCGGCCGGGACGCAGGCCGAAGAGTGCCGGCACCGGCGGCGAGGCGTCCCGAGCACGAGGGCACCTACGGATCGCCGCGCATCACTGCCGAGTTGCGTGAGCGTGGCCAGATCGTCAACCGCAGGCGCGTCGAGCGCGATCCCCGCCGTCGTCGGATCTGTCGACCACCTGTACTGATGGGACTGCTCCGTGCACGATGACACACCAAGCTGCCCTCGATCGAGAACCTCGGCATCCCGCCTGTAGAGGGCCGGGAGTTGCCCATGTCGCCCCCGAAATTCCGACCTTGTGAAATATCGGGCAAAATTCCGGCTCCGTGAATTCTCGGCCATTGACCGTACCCGATGACCCTCCAACGATCGAGCTACAGCCTTTCGTTGGTCGGGGAGTGGCGATGAGAGCCGTACGGCTTCACGAGTACAACAAGCGCCCGGTGGTCGAGGACGTCCCCGAGCCCAAGATCAGCGGGCCGCTGGACGTGCTGGTCGAGATCGGCGGGACCGGGTTGTGCCGCACGGACCTGCACATCGTAGAAGGTCAGTGGGCGGAGAAGTCCGGCGTGGCCTTGCCGTACACGATCGGGCACGAGAACGCCGGCTGGGTGCGGGATGTCGGCTCGGCCGTGACGGGCGTGCAGCCCGGCGACGCGGTCATCCTGCACCCGCTCGTCACCTGCGGGCTGTGCCGCGCGTGCCGCGCCGGCGACGACGTGCACTGCGCCAACGCGAAGTTCCCCGGTATCGACACCGATGGCGGCATGGCCGAGTTCCTCCTCGCCAACGCCAGGTCCGTGGTCAAGCTGGATCCTTCGATGGAGCCCGCGGACGTCGCCGCGCTGGCCGACGCGGGACTGACCGCCTACCATGCGGTACGCAAAGCGCTGCCGCTGCTCTACCCGGGCACGCAGGTCGTGGTGATCGGCGCCGGCGGGCTGGGCCACATCGGCGTGCAGTGCCTGACCGCGATGGCGTCGGCCGAGATCATCGTCGTCGACCGGTCGCAGGCGGCACTCGAGCTCGCCAAGGGGTTGGGCGCCACGCACACCGTGCCGGCCGACGGCAGCCAGCTCAACGCGGTCACCGACCTCACCGGCGGGCGCGGCGCGCACGTCGTGCTCGACTTCGTCGGCGAGGGAGGCACCGAAGCCGAAGGCGTGGCGATGCTGCGCCGCGCGGGCTCCTACTTCGTGATCGGCTACGGGGGCCGTGTCGAGATCCCCACCATCGACATCATCTCCAACGAGATCAACGTGATCGGCAACCTCGTCGGTTCGTACAACGATCTGGACGAGCTGATGGCCCTGACCGCGCAGGGAAAAGTACATCTGCACACCAGGAAATATCCCCTCGAAGCCGTCAACGAGGCCATGGACGACCTGGACAGCGGCCGTCTGCAAGGCCGGGGAATTCTCGTACCCGCGAGGAGCTGAGATGTACGAAAAGGATGGCCGGCAGTATTTCGTCGTCGACGGGCACATCCATTTCTGGGACGCCAAGCCGTCGAATCAGGCGAACCGCTATGGCGAGGGTTTCATCAACTGCTTCTACGACTACCACCGCAATCTCTCTCCGGCGTCGGAGGTCTGGCCGCTGGAGGAATTCTGGCAGCAGAGCGAGGAACGGATCCTGCACGACGTCTTCGAGGCCGGCTACGTGGACAAGGCCATCTTCCAGCCGACCTACCTCAACGACTTCTTCGTGGACGGCTTCAACACCACCGAGCAGGACGGGGTGCTCGCGGAGAAGTACCCGGACAAGTTCATCGTGAACGGGTCGTGGGATCCGCGCGACGGTGAGGCGGGGCTCGAAAGGCTCGAGGCGCTGGCGGAGCGCTGGAACCTCAAAGGGGTCAAGCTCTACACCGCCGAATGGAAGGGCGCTTCGAAGGGCTGGAAACTGACCGACCCGTGGTCCTACCGATACCTCGAGAAGAGCCAGGAACTCGGGATCCGCAACATTCACGTCCACAAGGGGCCGACGATCTACCCGCTCAACCTGGATGCGTTCGACGTGGCCGACGTGGACGAGGTCGCGAGCATGTTCCCTGAGCTGACGTTCATCGTCGAGCATTGCGGGCTGCCCAGGCTGGAGGATTTCTGCTGGATCGCCACGCAGGAGCCGAACGTCTACGGCGGGCTCGCCGTCGTGATGCCGTTCATTCACACCAGGCCGCGCTACTTCGCCCAGGTGATCGGCGAACTGCTGTACTGGCTCGACGAGAACCGGATCACCTTCGCCAGCGACTACGCGATCTGGACGCCCAAGTGGCTCATCGAACGCTTCGTGGACTTCCAGATCCCCGAAGACATGCGCGGAGAGTACGGCGAGCTCACCCCTGAGGTGAAGAAGAAGATCCTGGGCCTCAACGCCGCCCGGCTCTACGACATCCCGGTACCGCCGGAGCTGGACATCGTGGAAGCCCACGCGGGCAGCGACGAGCCCGTCGGGTCCGGGCCGAAGGTGCCGGCATGAGCGTGCCGTCCCTCGACCGCGACGTTTGGGACGCGCTGGCGACCGTGCGGGATCCCGAGTTGGACGAGCCGATCACCGAGCTCGGGTTCGTCAGCGAGGCCGAGGTCCACGAGGGGCACGTCTCGGTACGGCTCCGCCTGCCGACGTACTTCTGCGCGCCGAACTTCGCCTACCTGATGGTGGCCGACGCCTGCGACGCGGTACGAGCGGTACCCGGCGTGGTCGCGGTGGACGTCCGGCTGGAGGACCATTTCGCGGCCCACGAGATCAACGCGGCTGTCTCGGAAGGGGCGGGGTTCACCGGGTCCTTCCCCGGCGAGGCGTGCGGAGAGCCTGACGAGCTGCGCCTGACGTTCCGGCGCAAGGCCTACCTGGCGAGCCTCGACCGGTTGGGCACCCGGTTGACCGCCGAGGGCCTGCCGCCTACGCGGTTGCGGCTGGGCGAGGTCCCGCCGTCCCCGGAGCTGGCGCGGCTGCTTCACCGCAGGGCCGAACTCGGGCTGGACTGCTCGCCGCAGTCGCCGCTGCTTCTCGACGAGCGCGGCGAGCCGATCCCCGACGAGGAGGCCGCGCTGCGGCTGCGCTTCGCCCGTGCCGTGCGGGTCAGCATCGAGGGCAACGCCGACTTCTGCCGCGGACTCCTCCACACGCGTTACCCCGATCAGTTCCTTGATCAACACGCTGCGGATGTTCGCGATCAGGCTGGGCGACCGGCCGGAACACCCGAACCGTGATCCACTCAACGGGGCCTATCACGGAAATCAGAATTCGGCCGTCGCTGACAACATGTCCGTTTCTCTTCAACGGCGCTGATCGGTGTCGTCGTGATCTGTAGCCGTTTGAGCCGCACGAACAGAGCGCCTGGAACTACTTCCCGATTCTGAGCGTCTACTGGAGCATAACGAGGAAGGCAACAGCATGGACGCGACTCCCCCGCGCAACCAGCGCAAGTCTCTCGCTTCTCTATCACTCGACCGCATCGAAGACCGCATCATCACTGTCGTCTGCGTGATCGTTGTCGGCGCAAGCGTTCTGGGCGCCGTCTTCGACTGGCCGCCTGCCGCGTTCCTGCCATTGATCTTCGTAGCGCTCTACGCGATTCTGCGGTGTCTCCTCCCTCTACGTGGCATGGACCGGACCCTGGAGAAGCTCGCCAACCACCAGTGCACAGAATTCCGCCGCTACAAGAACAACGCCGAGTTCTACAGCGCTCTCCGCACAGCGATCCTCCGGGGCGCGGAGAACCAGCTCGACGTCTGGTACGTACGGCAAGCGCCGCCAAGCACCCTGGCCCAGAAGGAGGCCAAGCAGTACTTCGACGCCGTGCTTGACTGGGCCGGAGGTAACTCCTCTCGTTCCGTCCGCCGCCTGATCTGTGTGAACTCTGACGCGATGCGGAAGTGGGCAATGACCCATTTCGACCAGACTTGCGAAGTTCAGAATTACGAGGCCCACGTGGTGGAGTGGGACATCAAGGCGGACCTGCTGAACATGGCAATCGTCGACGAGCGCGTCGTCTTCCTGGCCTTCTCCGGCGGAACGGAGCAGGTAATCAGGGGAATGAGCATGGAAGACCCCGAGGCGGCCAAGTACTTCACCGACTACTTCAATCAGCACTGGCACAAGTCGGAAACCCTTCGCACATGGGTTGCGCGAACGACGAGTCAGGCGGCCACACCCACTCCCTGAGCGGGCTCTCAGCCGGGGTCTCGGCCGTGACGGTCTTCAAGCACTTCCCGCGCAAGGAGGACCTCCGCCTGGACCGCGAGGTCGACGGCGTCGATCCTGCGCTCAGCGGTACGCGACCGCGCCCCGGACGCCGGAGTGCTCCAGTCCCTGCGCGATACGGCGTTCCGTCTCATCGAGAAGCGGCACGCCCTGTTCGGCCGCAAGGACGGGTCCGTCCCCTTCTTCCGGACCGTAGCGGCCTCACCCGCGCTGGTCGCCCGCGCCAGCGAGATTCGCCTCCGACCTCCAACGGACTCGCGCCGGCGAGCTCGAACACAACCCGGCCTTCGACGGCGACGCCCCGCTGCTCGCCGCCTTCTTCATCGCCGTGCTGGTGGAGACCGCCCGTTCATCGCCGTGCTGGTGGAGACCGCCCGGCGCCTGATCGCCGGAGAAGCGGCCGGCACCATCGCAGACGACCGCCGTGCCCGCCTGGAGCGTCTGTTCGACGCCCTCAGCAGCGGAGTCGTGCCCGGCGGGGTGGATGAAGCGGGCGGGGCGCGCGGGTGGGGGGGGGGGGGGGGCGGGCGGGGGGGGGCGCGGCGGCCCCCCCCCCCCCCCGCCACTGTCAGGAAGTCGTGTGGATGTTCGGTGAGCAGATCGCCTACGAGATCCGGCTGACCGGTACGAACCAGACACCGATCGGCAGTCCGACCTGGTGCCACTCCCTTCGGCCAGTACCGCGGACCCCGGCCGCCTGCCGTCCCCGCACTAGCGGTCCGTGCAACACGCCCGACCTGTCAGCGGTCACGTGATGCGGTTCGCCTTTTCCGCCGCCCTGCGGAACTGCGTGCCGTCCCATCTGTAGGTTTGGCTGACGATCAGGTCTGGGCAGCATCTGGGGGCCTGGTCGCTGAGCGCCTCGCCGTGCAGGTGAACACGCCCGCCCCGGATCGCGACCTTCAGGGACTTGAAGTAGCGGTTCTTGCCGAGTTTTCCGAGCAAGCGCGGAGCCGAGGGCTTGGAGGCTCCGTCGTAGACAAAGGCGATCAAGGGATTGCTCGACGTCGTGCTCGGGCACGACGACACGACGACGGTCTCACGCCTGCCGTCACGGGTAAGGTCGCCGACGGCCGCTACGCGGGCGCGCACGACGTACCAGGTGGCGTGCGGCCCCGGTCTGGGGCAGTTCAGCGCCGGCTCCACTACGGACGCCCAGTCGACCCGGTCCAGCCGGCCGGCGGCATCCGCCGCGATGGTGGCGCCGGCCTGTGCCGCCACGCTGTCCACGGTGGCTGCGTTGGCGGTACCTCCGCCGAGGACGACCGTCAGGCAGGCGGCCAGAGCGGCGGCGTTGGTCCAGACTTCGTATCGGCGGGCTCTTGGGTGGCTCGTGCGCTCGGTAAGTGAGGTCATAGTCAGTCGGACGCGGGAAACCTCGGAGATGTTGTGGGTTGTTTGTTCATGCCGTGAGACCAATGGCCGTTCCCATCGTGATGCTCGACCTCATCGCCCCTGCTTGGGGTGGGGTTCCGCGGGCCGAGCCGGGCTCGATGTCGCATCGCGGACAGGGGTGACGATCTCATCGGCGTCACGGCGATGTCGCAACATGCTGCGACAGGCGGCCGCCATGCCACACGTGAAAGAAGAGAGGCGCTGCCGGTTTCGGCGGCCAGGTGGTCGGCGGAGTCGGCACGTTCGAGCACGGGGTCGACCTCGCCGATGATCTGGGCCAGGTTGACCATCCCGACGCGCGGCAGCGCGTGGAACGGAGCTTGGTCGTCACCGCCCGATCGGCCCGCAGGACGGAGGCGGACGGCACGGGTCCGGACGGCGCGACCAGCGGATGTCACCGGCATTTCGCCACCCCTACGGCCTGCCGCCATCAAGTCCGTAACCGCAGTTAATAGTCGACCGATTTGATCCGACTCGCCCATGCCCCATCACTGGTCCGCTCCTCAGGAGAAAATGTGCGACGTCGCCCTCTCATCCTTTTGGCCACCGCGGCGCTCATGCTGGTCGGTACCCCCGCCTTCGCCGCCGGCAAGGTTGCCTCGCCTCCGGGTGACCCCGCTCGCGCGACCCTGCTCGCCCGCGCCACACTGCCCGCCTACGCCCCGGCCCCCGGCCCACCCACCGGCGCCTTCAGCGACCCCAACAACGGCATGACGCCTCCCTACCCCAGCCAGTTGGTGCTCGGCATCTCGTCCATGCTTCCCGACGGCAAGGGCTCGTTCTGGGCCATGCCCGACAACGGTTTCGGGACCAAGGGCAACTCGGTGGACTTCCTGCTGCGGCTTTACCACTTCACGCCACGGTGGGAGACGGCCGGCGGCGGAGCCGGGACCATCGACGTGGGCCGGTTCCTCTCGCTCGCCGACCCGGACCACAAGATCCCCTTCAAGATCGTCAACGAGAACACCGCGGACCGGCTGCTCACCGGCGGCGACTTCGACCCGGAGTCGGTGACCCGGACCCCCGACGGGTCAATGTGGGTCGGCGACGAGTTCGGGCCGTTCCTTCTGCACTTCGACAGCACCGGCAAGCTGCTGCAGGCCCCGATCGCCCACCCCTCACTCAAATCCCCGAACAACCCGACGCTGGCGAACGGCGAGCCCACGACGGTGCAGGGCAGCCGCGGCTTCGAAGCCCTCGCCTCCTCCCCCGACGGACGCTTCCTCTACCCCGCGGTGGAAGGCCGGCTGACCAACGACGCCGACCCGTTCCGGCGCTACATTTACGAGTTCGACACCCAGCAGAACCAATACACCGGTCGTTCCTGGCAGTACCGGACGGACGGCGAGGACTACCGCATCGCCGACATGCAAACCCTCGACGCCAACCGGGCCATCCTGATCGAGCGTGAGGACGACGAGGGGCCCAAGGCCACCTTCAAGCGCGTCTACTTGATCGACCGGCGCAAGACCGACGCAGACGGCTACCTCGTCAAAACCGAGGTAGCCGACCTGCTGAACCTGCGCAACCCTGCCCACATCGGCTCGGACGACCCCGCCGGGGGTTACGGTCTCGGCGACCCCTTCAAGTTCCCCCTGCAGTCCGTGGAGGCGCTGCTCCCTCTGCCGGGCAACAGGATCGCCGTCATGCAGGACAACAACTTCCCGGACAGCGCCGGCCGCGTCCCAGGCAAGACGGACGCCACCGAGATGATCGTGATCGGATTCCCGAAGCGGTAGTCCTGAGAGGCGCCGGAAGGGTCTGTCCCGAGCCCCGTCCGGCGCCGCCTCACGCCTTGGGCACCACGAACTCGGTGGTGACCAGGCCGCCGCCGTTGATCTGCTGGGTCAGGTTGCCGGCCGGGTCGTACTCGGCCGGCTCCACCACGTCCGCCGGCGTGGCCGGGCCCGTTCAGCTTGGCGCCGTCGGCGATCCTCTGCAGGAGCCGGTTGTCCATCCAGTAGGCGTAGGCGGTCTTGCGGCCCATCGCATCCACGGTGGACGCCTGCCGCCCGGGTCGTAGCCGCGGGATCGAGCACCACGTCGGCGGCGGGCTGGGGGGCGGCCGGACTGCCGTCCACCCCTTCAGTGTGCGGCCGATGGGTTCGCCGCGCTTGCTGTAGCCCTGCTCGATGAAGGTGCCGCGCGGATCGGTCTGCCGCGCGTTTGCCAACGGTCGGACCGTTACCTCACGAGGCCGTTCGGTTCTCCAGCTCGTCCAGGAATCGCGCCACGGTGCCGGTATGCCGCACGTCCTCCTCCAATGGCTCCCCAATGATGCGGCCCGCCAGGTCGGTCGACAGACGGCCGATCTCCGTACGGAGTTGGGCGAACGCCGCCTGCCTGTCGGCCTCGATCTGGGCGTGCGCCGTCCCGATGAGGTGGCGAGCCTCGGCCTGCGCCTGCGCGCGGAGCTCAGCCCTGATCTGCGCGCCCTGCTCGCGGGCCTCCTCCCGCAGCAGCGCCGCGTCGCGCCGGGCCTCTTCCAGCTGCTTGCGGTATTGCCGCTCCAGATTCCGGGCCTCGGCTTGGGCCTCCGCTGCGCGCATGATTCCGCCGTCGATTGCGTCAGCCCGCTCGGCCAGCGTCTTCTGTAAGCGCGGTACAAACAGTTTACCGATGACGAACAGAGTAACGAGGAACATGACGAGTCCGATAACGGGCTCGTAGTAGTTGTCCGGGGAGAGGGGGTTCACGAGAGGACCTTTCGTCAGCGTGGTTGTCAGAGGACCCATACGCAGCGAACCGCCGACGTACATCGACATCACGAACTAAACAAATATCCCGCATCCGTGCTGGAGCCGACAGGTATCCACACTGCTCGCTTCGAACAGCACACCCGGCGAAGAGACAACGAGTGAAGGGGTTGGCCCACAGCCGCTCAGTATTTGGCAGTAACGCGTCGGAGGTTGGCGGGTACCGGTTTGGTAATCCGGACCCCGGTACAGGACGGATGGAAGGGACTCGCGGCCAAGTCGAGTGTCACGGGAGTACTAGACGTCCCAGACATTCTCGACCAAGATCAAGAGGTGCGGCTGGGCCGCGAACAAGACGAGCCTACAAGCACTCATACACGTAGTAAACATGATAGATCGACCAGCGCGTACGTGGTACTGCGCCGCTGATCGTGGTACCGCCACCCGGCGTGCCATTGATGCCGAAGGTTCCGCCAACCGATTTCATCGCGGCCCGCATCACAGCGATCCCCAAGCCAGGACGAAGCTTCTCGAACCCATATCCGTCGTCGCTGATCGTCAGCCTCAAGCCGGATGGACTGACCGTGATGACGACAGAGACGGTGCGAGCTTGGCTGTGTTGTTCGATATTGGACAAGCCTCGGCGATGCAGGCGGAGATCGCCGCCATGACACGGATCGGTACGATCTCATCCGGGAGCGCCCATATCTCTACGTTGACTCCAGTATCCCTGGACCATTGCGCCAAGTACCGAGAAAGAGACTCCCGGGAGAGTATTTCATCAGCCGGCCTCACCTTGGCCCGCTCGGCCATCAACCATCTCCATACAGAACTCGACAGGCGCATCGGGTCGCACCTGCGGACCGACGCTCAACTCGCATCTTTGGCGGGCGCGATCGGGCATGGGCTCGATGAGGGTGCCGTGCTCGGGACCGGAGACCCGGACCGTGGTGTCGGCGCCCAGCTTCTCCGCGAGGTCCTGGTCTCCACGTCAGGCCCTCTCGTAGGTCAGGTGCAGCACACCGGTGGCGAATTGAGCGGACTTGAGCAGCTTGAGCGGGACCTGCGCGATCCCCTCCTCGAAGAGACGCTTGCCCGAGCGGTCATCGCATCCGGGCCGGGCCGGCGCGGTGAGCCGCCTGGCGGTCGGCGACGTGCGCACCGTGGCCGTGGCCGTGGCCGTGGCCGTGGCCGACGGCAGCCGGCACATCGTGGTGCGCTTCATCAACAAGGGCGGCAAGACGGTGGAGCTGCCGATCACCAGCGAGCTCGGCCGCACGCTGGTGCACCGGCTCGGCGCGGGCCGCCCGGCCACCGAGCTGCTGTTCACCCGCGACGACGGCACGCCCGTCGACCGCTGGTGGATCAGTGCCGCGCTCACCGCGGCCGCGATCGCCGGCGGCATGCCCGCGAGCGAAGCCCGGGCGCTGCACCCGCACATGCTGCGTGCCACCACCATCACCGAACTCCTGGACGCCGGAGCCCGGCCAGAGGAGGTCCAGGCCGCCGCGCAGCACGCCTCCATCGCGACCACCTTCCGCTACAAGGACCGCAACAAGAGCCTGATCGGGCATGTGTTCTACCGGCGCGACAAGGCCTCCGATGCGTGAGCACCCGCGCGACCTGGGGCACCGACCCCCAGCGACAAACCTTCACTTATTTACTGCGGTCGTGATGTGGGCCGTTGTGCTGAGGGAAGCCGTAGCACGAAGCAGGCACCACCGGTCGCGGACTTTCTGACGTGGAGAGTGCCCCTGTGGGCCTGGGCGATGTCGCGGGCGATCGCCAGACCGAGGCCCGTGCCTTTGTGGTCGAGGCGCTGTGCGGCGCCCAGGCGGGTGAAGCGTTGGAAGATCCGTTCCCGTTCGGCCTCGGCGATTCCGCCTCCGTCGTCGGTCACCGTCATCTCGGCGTCGTCGCCAACGCGGCTCACCCGGACCTCGACCGTCCGCTCGGCGTGCCGTTGGGCGTTGTCGAGCAGGTTGGTGAGCAGCCGGGCGATGCGGATCGGGATTGCCCGGACAATCACGCCTGGCTGGAGCCAGAGCTGGACCCTGAGGCGATCGCCCCGGCGGGAGACCTCGTCCCGGACCAGTTCCGCGAGGTCGATCTGCTGCGGCTCCACGGCCGGACCTGTCTCCATCTCGGCGAGAATGCGCAGGTCGGTGAGGATCGCATCCAACCGGTCGACGCCTTTCAGCGCCCCGGTGAGCAGCTCGGGGAGATCGGTCTGGTCGGGATGGAGACGGGCCTCCTCCAGCTCGGCCCGCAATCCCGTTAGGGCCGTGCGCATCTCGTGCGAGGCGTCGGAGGCGAAGTGCCGGCTCTTCTGAAGCTGCTGCTCCAGTTCTCCTCTCAGCATGCCGGGGGCCGTATCGCGGCTGGTGGCCGCGTTCTGGAGGACGTACGGGTCGGTGAGGTCCAGGCGCGAGTCGTGGCGTGTGGTCGTCGGATTGAGGTGGGACATGTCGCTGTCGTTTCTCTTGGGCGCTGGGCCGGTCGTCTCTCGTCTTCAGGGAACGAGGATGAGGCGGATCGGGTTGCCGATCTTGTGTTCCAGCCGGCGGATCGCCTCGGCGGCGTCGGCGAGAGGGATGTGGTCGGTGATGGAGGGAGCCAGGTCGAGCCGGCCGCCCGCGGCCAGCCGCACCAGCTCGGGGACGGACTCGGGGAAGCCGCCGTAGTGGCCGCGTACCTGCTTGCCCAGGTAGTTGAAGGTCAGGCCTTCGCTGATGGTGAGTGGCTTGGGGGTAATGCCCACAAGAATCAGGGCGCCGTGCCGGCCGAGCATTGCGGCGGCCTGCTCGCGGACCGCCGGCACGCCGGCGCAGTCGAAGGCGAAGTCCAGACCCCGCCCGGCGGTGGCGACACGTATCTGCTCGGCGAAGTCGACGGCGGCCGGGTCGAGGGCGACGTCGGCTCCGAAGGCCCGGGCGCGTTCCCGGGCATTCGGCAGCGGGTCGACGGCGATGATCGGGGCGGCCCCGACCAGGCGGGCGATGCGGAGGCTGTGCGCCCCCACTCCGCCCACGCCCCACACGCCCACGGCCTGCGCCGGGCGCACCCCGGCGGTGTCGACGACGGCGGCATAGGAGGTGGAGACCGCGTCAGGGATGATCGCGGCCTGATCGAACGGCAGCTCGTCGGGGATGGGGACGAGGGTGTCCTCGCGGGCGATGGCGTACTGGGCCCAGCCGCCGTCGTAATCGATGCCCCGGGTGCGGACCTCGGCGCAGGGGCGGCGACGCGCGCAGTCCGCGCACTGCTCGCAGCTCTGCCCGGCCTCCAGGGTGACGCGGGTGCCCACTGTCAGGCCCCGCTTGAGGCCGGTGCCCAGGGCGTGGATCACGCCGGAGACCTCGTGACCGATGGTGACGGCGTTGGAGGCGTCGGGATACAGGGGGACGAGGGTTCCATCGATCAGGTGGAGGTCCGACAGGCACACGCCTGCGGCCTTGACCTCGATGAGGACCTCGCCTGGGCCGGGCACGGGGACGGGGACCTCCTCCACGAGGAACTTCCCGCTGTCCAGGTGGAAGCGTCCGGCGAGCATGGTGTCCATGGCGGTCTCACTTTCTCGTGTGTTCGGTGGTGTGCGGCCGCATCCGGCTCGGGCCGCCGTCAACGGGATCAGGCGAAGACGTCCTGCTGGTAGCGGCCGTCCGCTTCGAGCTGGTCGAGCCACTGCTGGGCGGTTTCGGCGTCGCCGCCGGTGCGGCTGCGGTGGATTGCGGCGAGTGCTTCTCGTACGGCGGGCGCCACCTGCCGACGTAGTGACGATTTCGTCAGTTATGGACCATACCGTCACTTGTGCAATGACTCTCCCAAGTCGTAGTGAGGAATTCGTCACTGCTGACGGATCCCACTACAGTGGAGGTCGCACCACAGCCCACGGGAGACAGACAGATGGCCGACGCCGCACCGACCCGCCTGGACCGGCGCAAGGCGCGCACCCGCGCCGCGCTCATCCACGCCGCCCAGACCTTCATCGCCGACGGCAGGACCAGCGCGGCGATCCTGGACCTCACCCAGGCCGCCGACGTCGGCATGGGCTCCTTCTACAACCACTTCTCCAGCAAGGACGAACTCTTCCGGGCCGCCGTGGAAGACGCCCTCGACCGGCACGGCGCAGTCCTGGACGAACTGACCCGCGACATGACCGACCCCGCCGAGGTCTTCGCCTGCAGTTTCCGGCTCACCGGACGCCTGCACCGCCGCCGACCCCAGCTCAGCAAGGTCCTGCTCAACACCGGTCCGGCCATCGCCACCTCCGCACACGGCATCGCCCCGCGCGCCCGGCGCGACATCCACGCCGGCGTCCGGACCGGCCGCTTCACCGTCGCCGACCCCGAACTCGCCTTCGTGATCGCCGCGGGCGCCGCCCTGTGCCTCGGCCAGCTCCTGCACACCGAGCCCGACCGCGACGACACCCAGGCCGCCGACCAGATCACCGAAGACCTCCTGCGCACCTTCGGCGTCCCCGCCGACGAGGCGCATGAGATCTCGCGGCGTCCCCTGCCGGACCTCGACCGGCTTCTCCCTCACGCCGTCGCGTAGCGCAGTCAGCGCTCACCCCGGATGTGTACCGTCCCGCAACCGGACCGCCGTATGGGACTGACCCACGCCTCTCCAAATCCCTCCAAAGCGCCCTTTTCGCAGTTCAGAGCGCCACATACGGTTGGAGAGTGCAGGGGCTACCCTTCCCGGCGGCCGCCTTCCGAGCGTCACGATGGTCACCATCGGTGGTCACCTCGGCATCTTCACCGCACCGCGGAGGTGGGTGCTCAGAGCGGTCAGCGACATGATGCAGCACAGTGGAGGAGGGAACCATGGACTTCTCGCAACGACTCGAGAGCCTGCAACAGCGCCTCGCGGCGGCAAGGTCGGCCGTGGAGGCCGCCGCCGGCGAGTCCCGTGAGCAGCTCGTCGAGCGCATCGACCAGGCGCAGACCGATCTGGCCCAGGCCGGCAAAGAGGCCCGGGAAAAGGCCGACCAGGCCGCCGCCGACGCCCGGAGCAAGTGGGCGCAGCTGAAGGCCGATGCCGGCGCCAAGATGGACGACATCAAGGCCCGGATCGAGGAGCGCAACCGGCAGGTGGACGCCGAGCTCGCCGCTGGCGAGGCGGACTGGGCCGAGGCCGACGCGGCCGACGCGGTCGACTTCGCCGAGTGGGCGATCGACAATGCGGAGCTGACCATTCTGAACGCGATCGACGCCCGCGCCTACGCGGACCGGCTCGCCACGACGGCGGGATCCTAGCCGGAGCTCGACGGACTGCGGCATCCTGCACCTGGTCGACAGGCACCGCCCGGACGCCGCGCGCACCGAGAAGGGCAGCGGTCGTGGCGTCAACCGCCTCCGGTGGCTGGCCGAGGTGCAGGCGCAGGTACGCGCACTGGATCAGGCGGTGTTCGACGCCGTGGCCGACACCCGGACGCCGAGCCTCGACCGGTTCTTCGTCGGCGTGTCTCGATCGGTTGACCACTCACGGTTGTGGCTGCTGATGGCCGCCGTGGTCGCCCTGGTAGACGGCCGTCGCGGCCGGCAGGCGGCAGGTCTCGGTGTGCTGGCCGTGGGGATGGCCTCGGCGGTCACGAACGCGGGTCTCAAGCCGCTGGCCGGCAGACGGCGGCCCACCCGGTCGGGCCACCGCGCGGTCCTGGGGGCGCGCCAGGTCCGGCGGCCGGTGTCGGCGTCGTTCCCCTCGGGGCACACGGCCTCGGCGTTCGCGTTCGCGTCGGCGATGGGCGAGACAGTGCCATGGACCTGGCTCCCGCTGCATGTCGCAGCGGGAGCGGTGGACTACGCGCGGGTGCACACAGGGGTGCACTATCCGTCCGACGTCGCGGCCGGGGCCTTGACCGGCGCGCTGTGCGGCTGGACCGTGCGGCGGGTGGCCGCGCGCGTGCCGACCGGTTCCTGCCCGGGGAGGCGGGCGTCGTGACGACGGATGCCGGGGTCGTCGTGGTCATGAATCCCGGTTCGGGCGGCGGCAAGGTGGGCCGCTTCCGGCTCGTCGAGCGCGCCGGACGGTACGGTGCGACGGTCCGCACGACCGGTCCCGGACAGGGGGCGGCAGGGATCGCCCGGCAGGCCGTCGCGGACGGGGCCGCGGTGCTCGGGGTGGCCGGCGGAGACGGGACGGTGTCGGCCGTCGCGGCCGTGGCCGCGGACGCCGGCCTTCCCCTGGTGGTGATCCCCGCGGGCACCCGCAACCACTTCGCCCGCGATCTCGGCCTCGACCTCGGCGATCCGGCCCGGGCCCTGGAAGCGCTGCACGACGGTGAACCGGTCCGGGTCGACCTGGGCGTGGTCGACTCGCACGTCTTCGTCAACAACGTCTCGTTCGGCATCTACGCCGAGGCCCTGCTGGAACCCGAGTACCGGGAGGCGAAGGCACGCACCCTGGCCGAGATCGCCCCCCAATACCTCAAGGGCCAGCAGTGGGTCGAGGCGAGCGTGCAGGCTCCCGGAGAGAGGATCGAGCACCCGCAGGTGGTGCTGGTGTCGAACAACGCCTACCACCTCGGCACGCCGCGCCACCTCGGGCGCCGGTTCACGCTCGCCTCGGGGCTGCTCGGCGCGATCGTGTTCAAACGCCCGGCGGGGCCGCCACCGCCGGACCTGTTCGTACGCCTGCGCCGCGACCTGCGCCGGCACGCCATCGGGGCCTCGGCCGAGACCGGCATCGTCGCCTGGGCGGCGGCGCAGGTCCGGCTGGACGGGCCCGCGGGGCGCCTCCCGGCCGGGATCGACGGGGAAGCAGTGGAGCTCCGCCTGCCCGCGACGTGCGGCATCCGGCCGGGCGCCCTGCGGCTCCTGCTGCCGCGCCGACGACCCGGAGTACCG
The DNA here is from genome assembly GCF_040610675.1 of Nonomuraea sp. NPDC003804. Classification (NCBI taxonomy): domain Bacteria; kingdom Bacillati; phylum Actinomycetota; class Actinomycetes; order Streptosporangiales; family Streptosporangiaceae; genus Nonomuraea; species Nonomuraea sp. NPDC003804. The sequence continues at coordinate 4,306 of NZ_JBEXMT010000050.1, read as the reverse complement.
CAGAGCCGTTGATCTCATAGTCCCCAGCATCTTTTCCCTGGCAGTGGTTGTAGGGATGAAAATCGGGGGCGGAAAATCGGCTTTGTGGCGGGTCGGCCCGGCGCACCTCGGTGCCGATGCCATCGGGTGCGGGCTGGAGCCCCGTGACGTGGCCGGATGGCAGCTTCGATGGCCGGATGAGCGAGGACGGAGGGGGGCTGTCCATGCGTATCGTCGTGGACCTGAACCGTTGCCAGGGATACGCGCAGTGCGTGTATCTGGCCCATGAGGTCTTCAGACTGACCGGTACGGAGGCTCTCACCTACGAGCCGAACCCCGACGACGCGCGGCGCCTGCAGGTCGAGCGAGCCGCCGCGGCGTGCCCGGTGCGAGCGATCATGATCGACCGGCTGGACGGCGCGGAGCGGGGTGCGGCGTCATGACCCTGGCGGCGACGCTCGCTGAGCTGGTGAGTGACTTCAAGGCCAACGGACGGATCGTGATCGTCGGCGCCTCCCTGGCGGGGCTGCGGGGGGCCGAAGCCCTGCGTGAGGAGGGCTTCAGCGGGTCCTTGACCATCATCGGGGACGAGCTGTACGAGCCCTACGACCGTCCCCCGTTGTCCAAACAGGTGCTCAAGGGCTGGGTGCCGGCCGACCACACCCTGCTGCCCCGCTTCCGGGAAGTGGACGCGCAGTGGCGGCTCGGCGTCGCCGCCACCGGCCTGGACCGCGTCGCCAGACAGGTACGCCTGGCCGACGGCGAGCAGGTCCCGTACCACCGGCTGCTGATCGCCACCGGGACCCGCGCGCGGCAGTGGCCCAACCCGGCCGAGGCCGCCCTGGAGGGTGTCTTCGCGCTGCGCTCGCGAGACGACGCCGCGCGGCTGCAACAGGCGCTGGCCGCGCGACCGTCGCGGGTGCTGGTCATCGGCGGCGGGTTCATCGGCTCGGAGGTGGCCTCCGTCTGCCGGGAACTCGACATCCCGGTGACCCTGACCGAGCGGGGCCCGGCTCCCCTGGTCGGGGCGCTGGGCGGGGTGATCGGCGAGATCGCCGCGCAGATGCAGCGCGACCACGGCGTGGACCTGCGCTGCGGGGTGAGCGTGGCGTCGCTGGAGGGCGACGCGGCCGGACACGTCCGGCGCGCCCGGCTCTCGGACGGGACGACCGTCGAGGTCGACGTGGTGCTGGCCGCGCTGGGGTCGATCCGCAACGTGGAATGGCTGCAGGGCTCCGGGCTGGCGGCCGGTCCCTGGGGAGTAGGCTGCGACGCCGGTGGCCGAGCCTTCGACATCAACGGCGTGGTGACCGACTCCGTCTACGTCGCGGGAGACGTGGCGCGCATGCCGCACGTGCTGTACGAGTACCAGTTCCTCGCGATGGAGCACTGGGACAACGCCGTCTTCGGCGCCGAGGTGGCGGCCCACAACATGGTGAACCTCGAACCCCACTACCGGCCGCATCTGCTGCTGCCCGGCTTCTGGTCCGGCCAGTTCGGCGTCAACATCAAGTCCGTCGGCGTGCCGCCGTTCGGTGACGAGATCGTCTTCACGCAGGGATCGGTCAAGGACCGCAGTTTCGCGGCCGCCTACGGCCGTCGCGGCCGCATCGTCGCCGCCGTCACCTTCGACCACGGCAAATGGCTGGAGTACTACGCGCGGCTGATCGAGCAGTCGGCTCCGTTCCCGCCCCCGCCGCCGGGCTGGGACCGGCCGGACGTCATGAAGCCGGTGCCTGCCGAGTTCCCGGCACCGGGTGTCCCGACGGCGATCCCCGACGTCGTCCTGACCGGCCACGACCCGAACGAGCGCAGGGCCGAGTTCCGGCCCCGAGGCCAGTGACGCGCCTTTCGGTATCAGGCGGGCGGCACAGCGGGAAGGAGAGGAACAGCATGTCCGAGGAGACACCCTGGCAGCAGGCGTTGCGCTACGCCAACCGCGCCAACCCGTACCCCTTCTACGCCGAGCTGCGCAAGACCCCGGTGTCCCGGCAGCCGGACGGCACCTACGTCGTCAGCACCTACCGGGAGATCGTCACGCTGCTCCACGACCCCCGCGTCAGCTCCGATGTCCGCAGGCTCCCATCCCGTGCCCCCGCCCCGGCCGCGGCGGAGCCGGGGGCCGAGCCGATCACCGAGGCCGTCATCGAACTGGAGCCGAACATCATCACCTGCGACCCGCCCGAACACGACCACGACCGCCGCATGATGACGCGGCACTTCTTCGGCCCGACCGACGCCCCGCACCAGATCTCCGACCTCGAGCCCGACATCCACCGCATCGTCGCCGGCCTTCTGGACGGCATGCGGGGCAAGACCCGGATCGACGTCGTGGACGAGTTCGCCTACCCGCTGCCGGTGACCCTCATCTGCAAGATCCTGGGCGTGCCGCTGGAGGACGAACCCCGCTTCCACACCTGGATCGAGACCGCCCTGGACGCCCTCGACTTCGGCCCGGAGGCGGCCTCCGAGGAGATGCGCAGCCGGCTGGCGGGCGCGCGCCGGAGCGTGAAGGAGCTCGCGCAGTTCATGGCCGGGCTGCTCGGCCAGTACGCCGAGCGGCCCGGCCCCGGCATGCTCTCGGCGATGGTGCACGACGGCGGCCCGGACGGGCGCATGTCCGAGGGCGTGCTCGCCAGCAACGCCGTGCTCCTTCTCTTCGCCGGGCACGAGACCACGGTCAATCTGATCGCCCACAGCGTGCTCACCCTGCTGCGGCACCCCGAGGCGCTGGAGGAGCTGCGCCGCCGCCCCGAGCTGATCGTGCCCGCGGTGGAGGAACTGCTGCGCTTCGAGTCGTCGGTCCAGTTCTGGCACACCCGCTCCGCTGTCGAGGACATCGACATCGCGGGCACCACCATCCCCGCGGGCGCGCCGATCTTCCTGGTGTACGGGTCGGGGAACCGCGACCCGCAGCGGTTCGCCGACCCCGACCAGCTCGACCTCCAACGCCCCGACAACCAGCACCTCGGCTTCAGCCAGGGCATCCACTTCTGCTTCGGCGCCCCGCTCGCCCGGCTGGAGGTGCAGGTGGCGGTCGGCGAGTTCGTCCGTCGCGTGGAGAACCCACGGCTAGTCGCCGATCCGCCGCCCTACCGCCACAACCAGATCTTCCGCGGCCCGCGCCACGTCCTGGTCGACGTCGACGGGATCCGGGACTGACCCAGCTTGCACCAAAGGATCGCTATGCGGGCCTTTCAACTCGTCGAATGGCAAGAACCGCCCGAGCTGCGGGAGGTGCCGGTGCCCGAGCCCGGCCCGGGACAGGTCCTGGTGAAGGTCGGGGGCGCCGGGGCGTGCCACTCCGACCTGCATATCATGCAGGCACCCGCGCCACCGGTCGCCACCAGGCTGCCCTTCACGCTCGGCCATGAGAATGCGGGGTGGGTGGAGACTCCGGGGCCGGGCGTCGCCGGGTTCGCGCCCGGAGATCCTGTGATCGTCTACGGTCCCTGGGGCTGCGGCCTGTGCGCCAACTGCCGGGAGGGCAGGGAGAACTACTGCGAGAAGACCGCCGGCATGGGCGGGGGCCTGGGTGGTCACGACGGCGGGATGGCGGAGTACCTGCTGGTCCCGGCATCACGATTCCTGATCCCGCTGGAAGCCCTCGATCCCCGCGAGGCCGCGCCGCTCAGCGACGCCGGGCTGACCAGCTATCACGCCGTCAAGCGGTCGATGCACCTGCTGGGGCCGGGCTCGACCGCGGTCGTGATCGGGGCGGGCGCCCTGGGCCAGATGGCCATCCAGATTCTGCGAGCGCTCAGCGCGGCGAGCACCGTCATCGCCGTGGACACCGCCGCCGACAAGCTGGAGATCGCCAGGCGCATGGGCGCGGACGAAGGCCTGCTCTCCGGCGACGGGGCGATCGCGAGGATCAAGGACATCACGCGAGGGCAGGGCGCTCAGCTCGTGCTGGACATGGTCGGCGTGGACCCGACTCTGCAGATGGCTGCCCAGATGGCGCGGGTGCTCGGCCACCTGACCATCGTCGGCCTCGGCGGCGGAGCCCTGCCCGTCAACTTCTCCAGCCCACCGCACGAGTGCTCGGTCGCCTCGCCCTACTGGGGCTCCATCCCCGAACTGATGGAAGTGATCACTCTTGCCCGGCAGCAGAAGATCAAGATGCTGGTCGAGCATTTCCCTCTGGAACGCGCCAGCGAGGCCTACCAACTCCTGCACGACGGCAAGATCCAAGGACGCGCGGTCATCACCCCCCATGCGTGAGCACCGGCGCCTAGTACTACAGTCATGTTTTGTGATCTATAGCTGGATCTTGTTGTGCCGGAGCCAGCGTTTCCAGTAGTGGCTGCTGCGAGCGCCGGCTTGG